>JAUHXM010000044.1 GCA_030426605.1 Phycisphaerae bacterium
CCCCAACGCTTCAGGCTCCAGAACAACCGCTCGATCTTGGCGTTGAACTGCCAGGACTGGACCCGGCCCCGCACGTGCTTGATCCCGCGGCCTGCGAGCGCACCGTAGAAGGCCGTCTGGAACTGCCCGCCGTGATCTGTGATGATGTATCGCGGCGACCCGTTATGCTGGATGGCACAGTCCACGAAACCGACCAGGTCCGTTTTGTTGGGCGTGCCGTGGTAGGACTCCGGCCCCACGATCTTGCGGCTCAAGCCGTCGGTGATGGCGGCCACCTCGCACCGCCTCCAGAGCACCCGGAACGTGGTCAGGTCCATGTGCCAGACGTGGTTTGCACAAGGAGGCAGTAAAAGTGCGATGGAGCCGTGGTGTGGTGTCGCGCGATTATGTTGGGGCATCCCGCAGCGCGAGTCGGCCGCTCCTCCTCGAGAATGCGCCGCACGGACGCTCGGCTGATCTGGATCCCTGTCCGCATGATGTGATGCGCAATGCTCCTAGTCCCGAAGTCGCGCTCTGGGCAGACCGCCCGGATCTCATGGACCAGCCACCGCACTCCGGCGTGCAGCTTGTTCTAGGGTGGGGCACCGACCAGGCTCTCGGCGCAATGCTTGTCGCGCAGAGCCCGCTTCCAGTTGCGGATCGTGTTGGGGTGCACCACGAAGCGCTAGCTGGCGTGCTTGGCCGACCAGTTCCGAAGCCACATGACCCGCAGCATCTTGGCTCGCTCCTCTGACGCGTAGTGAGGGCGCTATTTTGCCGTCTTCCACTGCCGTTGGCTCCGGAAGACCAAGAGCTCGCGCTCGAGCAGCGCGGTCTCGTGGTGAAGCGTGTCCGGCTGCGCCATGAGCCGGACGAGCGGCGACGCGCGGGTCAGCAATCTAGCCCGCTCCGCGACCTCGGAGCACGCCAGCAGAGTCGCAACAGTGTCGACGATCCCCACATCGCCTGACCTAGATCTCCCAAACTGAATCTCCCCAATATCTTTCAGGGTCTTCGACGAAAGACAACCGTAACCACCCTCGCCGCGTTGCTTTATCTACCCAGGCGCCCCCTGCCCCAGACAAATCGGATATTCACATGGGTGCGCACAAACTCATGGCCCACCCTGAACAGTGGGATCAAGAGGAACCCACCTGAGATCATTGATGGACCGAGCTCAGACCGAATGACAAACGCCTCCCGAAGGGAGCGTCGCGGAGACCACGGTCTGTACCAATGCTCGCCCTCCGCTTGGTGCGCCCTGTCGTGTTCTCGGGCGGCCGGTTTCAGGGCTCTCGCGGCGTTCCGTCTCCTGTCCTCCATGGAACGGACGTGCATCGGTATGCAATCATGCTTGCCCGAGGCGAATGGCCGCAACCGGTTCCAGGAAAATTCACGGCAGGCTTGAGTGGATCCGGACAATGAGTCGGCGGTTCACGTGGTTCTTCACGGGCTGACTGGGATGGGCTCGACTTGGGCGGACTCCGCCTCGGTCCGTGCCTCACGGAACTCGGAGAGCGCTCGCTCCGACTTCGATGATCGGACATCATCCGCTCCGTAGGCGGCGATGTTTCGCTCGTGCTCATCGCGTAAGACTCGCTCGGCGTCGTCAAGTTGTCCCAACTCCAACAGCGTTCGCACCCACACGCGGAGCGTGTCTTCGATACTCACGTTTCCAGGTGGGTAAGCCGACCGCGCCCCTTCCAGTGCTGCCCGCGCAAAGGGCTCTGCTTCGGCGTGCCTGGCGTCCGCTGATAGCGTTTGTGCGAGCCCCCGCATGGCCTCAAGGGTGCGGGGTTGCAATCGCTCGGGGTCAGACTCGTTCTGAACCATCAAGTTCGATCGATACAGCTGTTCGGCATCCCCTTCTCGCCCGGCTGAGCGGAACGCGCTCGCGAGGGCGTTCCCAAGATCGACCACCGTCGGGTGGTCGGACCCCAAACGCTCTGTGCCGCTCTGCAACGCGGGGGTAAGCCGCTCGATGGCTTCCGAGTCGCGGCCGAGTCGCACGAGCGCTCCGGCGAGGTTGATGAGTGACACATAAGTCCGGGGGTCGCCCTCGCCAAGCAGCTCGCGGCGTCCCTGGTGTGCCAGCCCCGCGAGCTCGAGTGCACGTTCCGGACGCCCGAGTGCCGAATACACGGCGGCCAGGTTGTTCAGGGCGGCGAGCGTGCTGGGGTGCGTTTCGCCGAGCATGGTCTTCTTCGCTTCGAGTGACGCTTCGAGATAGGGGACCGCCTGATCGGGCTTGCCGGCGCGCGTGTACAAAGCTCCCAGGTTCCCGCGCCCGCGGATGCGCCACTCTTCGGCCTCTGGGCCATCGTGATGCTCGAGGATTGCAAGTTGCTCGAGTGTCATCTCGATCGCCTCACTGTGGCGGCCCGTGGCGGCGAGCGTGCCCACGACGCCGTGCATGGTTCGAGCAACCTCGATGGAACCCGGACCGTCGGTGATCTCGGCGAGCTCAACGAGCCGGCGTTGGTGCACCTCGGCCTGGCCCGGATCCCCGAGACGAGAGAACAGGAACCCCAGCGCATTCTGGATGTTGGTTTCGACCTCGGGACGCCCATCGAACCGCCCATCGATTCTGTCCGCGGCTTGCTCGAGCGCCTCGCGGACGGTGAGATCGCGGTTCTCGGTTCGGGCCGGGTTGACGGCGGACAAGACATCCATCACGAAGAAGTCGCTCAGTTCCCGCGCGATGTCCGCGTCGATCTTCGCCTGCTCGGCGTTCTCGTAGGCCTTCACCTTGGCCTGGGCTTCAGCGATCGCAGCGACTTCGGCACGTTCGCGTTCTGACAGTGCCCAGATCATGCCGGATGTCGTGCCGACGACTGCGAGCAACAGGAGCCCGAGCGTCAGAAAACCGGCGACGACCTGGCCGCGGTTCCGCTTGACGTACTTTCTGAATCTGTACCCGGCACTGGGTGGGCGGGCCATGACCGGCTCATTTGCGAGGTAGCGAACGATGTCATCAGCAAGCGCCGCGGCGGAGTCATACCGGTTCTCCCGGTCTTTCTCCAGACACTTCATGACGATCCAGTCGAGATCGCCGGCGAGCTGCGAGCGGAGCGTCGGCTCATCCGAGTCGCGCTGAGCTGCGACACGGGTCGCCTGATCTCCCATGGAAGAGAGCCGTGTGCTCGGTCGCTCGGGGTCATCTTCACGGATCACACGGAGCATCTCGGCGAGGCCCTTGCTCTCGATCTCGCGCTGATCGAAGGGTGTTGTCCCTGTCAAGAGTTCGTAGAGCAGCACGCCGAGCGAGTAGACATCGGCACGGGTGTCCACGTCCTGAGTCACGGCACCCGCCTGCTCGGGGGCCATGTGAGCGGGAGTCCCCACGGCCTGACCTTGCAGCGTGATCAGTGACGCCGGTGCGAAGCCCGCATCGGTCGCCTTCGCGATGCCGAAATCGATCACCTTCGGAGTGGGTGTCCCGTCCAGCTCCGTCACCAGCACATTGGAAGGCTTGATGTCGCGGTGGATCACGCCCTTCTGGTGCGCGTGCTGGATCGCATAGCACACCTGCGTGACGAGCGCAAGACGCGCTCTGGTGCCAAGCCTGTGCTCGTCCGCATAACGGGTCATGGCCTGCCCTTGAACATGCTCCATGACGAAGAACGGGCGCCCGGTTTCACTCATGCCGCCATCAAAAACGCGTGCAATGCACGGGTGGTCCATGATCGCGAGAGCCTGCCGTTCGTGTTCAAAGCGCGCCACGACCTGTCGGGTGTCCATCCCCAATTTGATGACCTTGATCGCGACAGTTCGATCGGGGTCTTGCTGCGTCGCTTCGTAGACGGCGCCCATGCCGCCTTCGCCGATCTGGCGGACGACGCGGTAGCGTCCGAGCATGGTTGGCATCGGCACCTGGTCGGTTTCGAGTTCTTCCGCGATGCGTCCGGCGATCACCCCCGGCGTGTCTGAGTCGAGCGGGCTCGCCTTCTCGTGCGCTTCCAGAAGCGATTCCACCTCTTCACGAAGCACCGGGTCATCGGCGCACGCGCCCGTCAGGAACTCGGCACGCTTAGACTGGGGCACGGCGCGGGCGGCTTCGAAGAGCTCGCTCAGGCGATCAAATCGATCGGCGTCGGTCATCGTTCTCGTCCTCGAATCGCGTCCCGAGCCAGGCACGCGCCATGTACCAATCGGCCTCGACGGTTTTGCGCGAGACATCGAGCAGCTGAGCGGCCTCCGCGTGTGTCATCCCGCCAAAGAACAACAGCTCTACGACCCGGGCCTTGCGCTCGTGCAGCGCCTTCAGGGCCTCGATCGCTTCGTCGAGCTCGATCATGTCGATCTGGCGCCCGTCACCTGGTTGCTCCAACCCGCTGAGTGTGACGCGCAGGCGCCCCGCCCCGCGCTTGGTCGCGGTGTGCTTTCTGGCCGAATCGACCAGCACCTGGCGCATCACCCGAGCCGCGATCGCCCGGAAGTGGGCGGCGTCACTCCACGGGATCTGCGTCTGATCCACCAGCCGCCCGTACGCCTCGTGGACGAGTGCCGTCGGCTGGAGGGTGTGGTCGGCTCGTTCGCGGCGCAGATACCCCGCGGCGATTGCCCGAAGCTCGTCGTACAACTCGGACAGCGCGGTCTCGAGATCGGGCGGGTCCTCCCCTGGCTTCAGCTGGCCGGTCGCGGTGAGAATCTGGGTGATCCGGGTCTGATCAGGCATCTGAAATATCTCGAACTCGGCGTAGGAGTCGGGGCCTCCGTTTGCGCAGCAGTGTACAGCGGCGCAGCCGATTCCCTGAATGGTCCTGGGAGGCCCGCCGCGGACGTAGCACGAGGAGATCACCATGATCCGCCGCTTGACTCAGATCACGATCGCTGTCGGGGGTTGTGTGCTCCCGGCCCCCACCGCCTCCGCCATCCCCGACATCATCAACGAGTCCGGGGTCGCGTTGACCCCGCCGACGGGCAATCCCGCTTCATCATTCTCCTTCGGAGCAGATGTGGCTGCCAGCGCCGGGCGCATTGCCGTCGGTGCCCCTGGAAGCAGCGATCCGGTTGGGCGGGCCTTCGTGTTCGATGCGGCGACAGGCGGATTCCTCTACGGCGTCATGCCCCCGGCCGGATCCCTGGACGAACGTGACTTCGGCATTCAGGTCGCGCTCGTGGGCGACACGCTCGTCGTTACGGACAACGACAAGCAGAATTTTAACGAGCACCCTCAGGTGTTCGTGTACGACGCGGCAACGGGCGCGTTCAAATTCGAGTTGCTCCCGTTCGGGCCGGACCTTGACACGCTCGATTTCGGGCACGACATCGCGATCGGCTCTGGCATTATCGCCGTCGCCCAACCGACGTACGGGCCCGGATCGGGGCACGGGGCGGTCTACTTTTATGACGAAGCGACCGGAGCACCCATCGAACGGATCGTGGGAACCGACGAGCCCGGTGTCTTGATCGAGAGCTTTGGCACGTCGGTTGCGATCGCGGGCGGGCGGGTTGCGATCGGGCGAGCGAGCCTGATCGGCGTTCCAGGGGCTCCGCAGGACGTGTTCCTGTACGACGCGCTCACCCTGACCGAGACCGCGTACATCCTCCCGCCCACCGTGTCGGCTGATACGGACAGGTTCGGTGCCGAGATCGCGCTCAACGCCGACACGCTCGTTGTCTGCGCTCCCGGCGACATTCCGTTCAGCGGCGAGTCCGGTGCTGCACACACATACGACCCCGCCACGGGCACCTACCGCAATACGCTGTCGCTCGCGCACCCGGCAGACCCGGGTCAATTCAATGGGAGCATGAACGCGCAGATCAATGACACGGGCATCATCGCGATCGGCTCGCAAGGGACAGCCGGATCCACCGCGGCCGTCCGCCTGTTCGACGACCAGACCGGAACCCACTTGGCGTTGCTCGAACCCACCTCGATGTCGAGAGACACACGCTTCGGCAAGGGCCTCGCGTTCGTCGGCAACAGCGTGTTCGCTGGCAACGAAGCGAGTTTTGCTCATGAGGCGGACTCGGTCTTTCAGTTCTCGACCGTGGTCGCAATCACCGCTCACCCCGAGAGCATCGTGACCAACACGAACGGGCATGTCCACGATCTGCATGTCAACGGCACCAACGTGTACGCGTTCGAGTGGTTCAAGGACGGAGTGCCGGTCGTCGATGGCCCCTTCTACGACGGCTCTCTCAGCAGCCCTCTCAGCGTCACCGTGAACGCCGAGACGGAGGGCGTTTACACCTGCCGAGTCACGTCCGGCACGTTCGCGACGGTCACAAGCGAGCCCGCCTACATCGTGTACCAGGGTGGGTCAGTGAACACGTGCCCAGCAGATATCGATCAGAACGAGATCCTGAACCTCGACGATATCGATGCGTTCGTTCAGAGCTTCCTGAGCGGGTGCAGCTAATCAGCAAGATCCGAACTTCCCTCTGCGGGCGGGCCGCGTCAAGGCCCGCTCTTTGTATGCGCTGGAACAAGTCTCGAGCGTGGCAATCGGGTGAATCACTCCCGCCAGGGGTCTCGGCACTCGACCCATGCGGATACCAGAATTCGTACTGCAATCCCGCTGCAGAGTTCGCCATCGTCTCAGAGCATCGTCATATGGGCGAGCCGGGAGTACGCGGGCCCTTCAAGGAGATTCGTGGCGGTGCGCAACGCCCCGAATCACCGGGATCTCGAATCAACAGCCACGCGATGACATCCCCCGAGATTCCCGGTGCAGGGCCCGAAACTCATCTCCGCGGGCACACATCCAACCCGGGCGATCGCATCTCGTCGGCACCCACCTGCACACAAGCTCCTCTTCGGACGCTGATCCGGCTCAAGGAACTCTGATCGGAGGAGATCCAGCCGGCATCAGGCAAGGCGGTTCATCCGCTGCGGCGCCATCACGGACAGCCGGCGATGAACGCGCCCACAAATGCATCGATGTCATCGATGTTGATCGAGCCGTTCCCGTTCAGATCGGCAACGGTATCGCCGGCGAGAAACGCGTTCACGAACGCATCGATGTCATCGATGTTGAGCATCCCGAACGGCGACGCGAGGTCCGCCGGGTTGCAACGGGGGTCCGTGGTGTACGTTGTCCAGATGCCGGATGACGTCGAGAACGGGCCGCCCGCGGCGGAACCCGTGATCGGCTGACCCGCCGAGCCGACGAGGCGCACGCCGACACCCGTCATCGATTCCGCTCCGCCCGTGACGGACGAGACGGTGATCGAGAAATCCTGGCCGAGCGAGGTCGTCCCGCACGCCGCGATGGCGCACGCCGCGAGGATCGATCGAGCCTGCCGGTTCGCGCTGCGTTGCATGGTGAACCCTTTCGATCGGCGCGGCTCGCCGATTGGTGGTCTGCCGGGCGGGAGCGTTCGTCTGCCGCCTACCCCTTCACACGCGAGCGCCGGTGGCATCGCGCAGCGGCATGAGAGATTTTGTCGCACTTTTTGTGCATCACGTCGACAGGTGCGTTTTGTACGTTCGGCTGCGCGATTCGGGCGGCGGGTGCGTGTCAAGGGGCATGGAGGCGGGCCGCCGTCACACCGCTCACGACCTCACCCGGGAGTCACCATGAACCGCACCACGAACCGATCGCGTTTCTCCTGCCTGTTGACCACGGCGGCCCTCACCCTCGGGGGCGTGCTCGCCGGCGACCTCCAGGCTGCGCCCACGTCCGAGGCGTTTACCTATCAGGGCATTCTCAACACCGCCGGCTCGCCCTACTCGGGTGACGCAGATCTGCGGTTCCGTCTGTTCGACGGGGCGGGCAGCGCCGTGCAGGTCGGGCCCGATCTGTTCATGGACATGGCGATCGTCGAGGACGGGCTCGTCATCGCGGACCTCGACTTCGGCGCCGGCGTGTTCGACGGCGATGAACGCTGGCTCGAGATCGCCGTACGGGCACCGTCGTGGGACGGCGCCGGGGCCGAGCCGGCGTACGAAACGCTCGCGCCGCGCCAGGCGATCATGCCGACGCCCTACGCGCTCTACGCGCTGAACGGCGTGCCCGGGCCCGAAGGCCCGCAGGGTCCCGCCGGTCCGCAAGGTGACCCCGGCTCGCAGGGGCCCGCCGGCCCTGCCGGCCCGCAGGGCGACCAGGGTCCGGCCGGCCCCTCCGGTCCGACCGGGCCGCAGGGGGATGTCGGGCCGATGGGTCCGCAAGGTGCGCCGGGCATCCAGGGCCCTGTCGGGCCCGAGGGCCCGGCGGGCGACAGCCACTGGTCATTTGACGGCGTGGACACCACGTTCACCTCCGGCTCCGTCGGCGTTGGCACCAACGCCCCGCGAGCCAGGCTCGCGATCCAAGGACCGGGTGCCACAGGTCAGGTCGGCATCACAATGAATCAGTTCGCCGGTCCCAAGGCGATGGAACTGCAGTCCGAGGATGAGAACGGCGATCTCGCCACCCGCCTCATCATCCGAGGCGGCAACGACACGCCCGACATCGAGGCCTACACGGGTGGTGTGGGCAGCGAGCTCTTGCTCCTCCATCTCGAGGGCGACAACCAGCACGCGGGCATCGGCCGCGTGCCTTCGTACAACCTCGATGTCGGGCCGGCCGACGACCGATTCGCTGTGAATCTCGATTCTGACCCCGGCATCATCCGGTTCGGCAACGAATCGGACGATTCCGACCTGCTCTCGATGGTCTCGGTCGGGAGCAGCGAGGTCGTGATCGACGTGGACAACGACAGCGGGTCGCAAGACTTCCGCGTCTCACGCAACGGCGTGGGCGGCGCGGCGGATGAGTTGATGCGCGTCCAGGAGAACGGGCGCGTCTCGATCGGCGGGTTCGCCCCCGGCAACGCCACGCTGCACGTGGACGGCGAAGACCGGGCCAACGCGATCATCGCCGACAACCCGCTCGGCGGGGGCGTCGCGGTGCTCGCCCGCGCGACCGCGACGGCCGGCAACTCCGTCGGCGGCGAGTTCAGCTCGGCGAGCGACAACGGTACCGGCCTCTACGCGATCGCCGACTCGGCGTCGGGCATCACCTACGGCCTGCGCGGCATCACGAGCTCCCCCGACGCCGGGGCCGCGGGCGTGCGGGGCGAAGCGCCCAACGGGGGCGATGGGTACGGCGTCTATGGCAGCGCGACCGGCGGCTCCGCATTCGGCGTGTACGCCAACGGGCGGCTTGGGTCATCGGGCACCAAGAGCTTCATGATCGATCACCCGCTCGATCCCGCGAACAAGTTCCTCTACCACTACAGCACCGAGAGCCCCGAGGTCCTCAACAGCTACTCCGGCACCGTCACGCTCGACGCGGCGGGGCAGGCCTGGGTGCAGCTGCCCGACTACTTCGACGCGATCAACACCGACCCGCGGTACCAGCTCACAGCGATCGGCGGGCCGGCACCGATGCTCCACGTCGCGACCGGTGTGCGGAACAACGAGTTCCGGATAGCCGGTGGGCAGGCGGGCATGCAGATCAGCTGGGAGGTCAAGGCAAAGCGCAACGACGCGTACGTCGCCCAGCTTGGTGCCCCCGTCGAACGCGAGAAGGTGGGGTTCGAGAAGGGCCGGTACCTGCAGCCCGAGCTGCACGGAGCGCCGGCGCACATGCGCCTCGACGCCGCGCCAGCGCGGGCGAGCGCCAACGACACCGCCGTCGCCGACTGATCCCCTCATCACGAGCACGCACCCCGAGCGAGGAGCTTGGACATGACACACGCGAAGCGCACCGGAATCTTGATGACCGCCGCCGCCGCATTCGCGGCCGCGGGCTCCCTCCACGGGGCCCCGACGAAGCCCCCCAAGCCCAACGCCTACCCGGCCGAGCGGCACGACCGGGCAACCTGGACCGAGCGTGTCGGCGGTGAGACCATCACCGTCGAGGGCACCCTCGTCCCCGTGCATGAGCCCGCCGACGGGTACTGTGCCCGCCGACGCGAGGGGCAGCGGGCGCGGGCCGAGCTGCGGCGCCAACTCAACTGGGGCTCGCTCTCCGAGACCGCCAAGGCCGCGCTGCATGACGATGCCGTTGGGCCCGACCAGGTCGATCCCGAGGGCATCAACCTCGTCAACTTCGCCTGGGCGTTCACCAAGTCCGTCCGCGGGGAGGACCACGCCGCGAGCGACCTGGCCCTCAACGTGGACGGCGATGTCGTCGTCATCGGCACCGATCTCGGCAACGACAGCGATCCCGACGGGTTCGCCCGCTTCTTTATCAACGAACTCGACGGCACCGCCAACGCGAGCCAGGGGTGGACGGAGAACTGGGAGCGGGCGCCGTATCACACCGGCGCCGGAGCGGACGGCTATATCACGGGCGAACGCGGGGCCGTGGACTTCCGCGGGAACACCTACGTCTGCGGCGCGCGCAGCGACGGTCGGTTCAACATCTGGAAGTTCGACGGCGAGACCGGCTCCACCCTCTGGAGCAAGAGCGAAAGCGTCACGGACGGTACCGACGCGATCGCGACGGACATCGACGTTGACCCCGAGGGCACGGTCTACGTCTCCGGGCACTACACACAGAACGCCGACGGGTCGCTCGCGTGGTTTGTCGCGCGGTTCAACCCGGACACCGGGAGCATGGACTGGATCGTGCAACCGCCCGTCGAGGGCAAGCCTTCCGGCGGCATCGAGTTCGATCGCAAGGGCGACCTCTTCATCGGCGGGTTTGGCACCGCCGCCCACCGCATCGCCAAGATGCGCGCCCAGGACGGGTCACTCGTCTGGACGCGCCTCGTCGCCGAGACCGAGCCCAGCACGGGCATGATCGACACGCTGCGCCTGGACCCGGACGGAGACGTCTACTTCTCCTCACGACGCGACGGAAACGACGGCGGATGGCGCACCTCAAAGTGGAACGGTGAGTCGGGAAATCTGATCTGGTCGAAGACCACCACCGACGGGCAGCCCAAGAACCTCGAGGTCGATGCCGATGGCAACGTGTACGTCTGCGGCGACGGTGATGGCCGCACCTACAAGCTCAGCAAGTACGACACCGACGGCACCCTCCTCTGGACGTTCACCACCGGCACCACCGGCATCGCCACCGACCTCGCCCTCGACCGCTTGGGCAACCCGTACATGGCCGGGTGGTTCGGCGGAGGCTCGAGCAACCCCAAGGTCATGACCACGAAACACGATCCCGAGACCGGGGCGATGGTCTGGGAGATGATCGACTCGCCCAACCGGCCCAACGAGATCAACACGTCCTTCCGTCCACGCGATCTCGTCGTGGACGCGGGCGGCAATGTCTACGTCGCGGGCGACCGATCGGGGGAGACGACCGCCGGCGGGTTCGCCGAGGGGAGCGAGTTCTGGGTCATCAAATACGAGCAGCCATACGTCTCGATCCCCAAGGTCGTGCGCAGCTACCCGCAGGTCTCGATCGAGCACCGCAGCGTGTGGGACCCGGACGGGTCGCTGGGCATCGACGGGTTCGAGTACAGCAAGACCCTCTTCAAGCTCGACGCAAAGGCGGACCTCGACCGCGGCCAGATCAACGACCGCCTTGACGCGGAAGTGGACTACGGCGCCGGGACCGTCGAGGCCGGCATGCGCCTCCGCGAGTTCAGCGGCGAGGTGAAGATGACCTTCGAGACCGAGGTCTCGGGGGGCACATTCGATGCAAGCACCACCGGCGAGCTCGCGATCGCGATCCCGGGTGAGTTGAACGCGACCCAGGATTTCGACATCGTTCTGAATTGGGACCCCGCTGACTTCGGCACCGACCTGCTCTCCAATATCGAGCCGCAGATGTACGCGGGTATCTTCATGAGCACCGACGGCCACCTCGACGCCGATCTCGTTATTGAGAAGGGCAACGGGGACACGATCGCCGACCTCGACATCATCGACTGGAACCTCACCTACCCCCGGAACGACACGGACCCGCCGATCTCGATCATCGACATCGACTTCGTGAACATGCCCCCCGCGGGGATCTGGTACAGCGTTGTCAAGTTCCCGTGGACACGGTTCTTCAACGGGCAGATCCGGGTGCCGCAGTTCCGGTCCGAGGGCGCGTTCAACGAGTCCGAGGGTAAGATCTCAAGCTCACTGCGGACGAAGTTCTTCGACGGCAAGGTTCGGCTCACCGAGCTCGTGCTCGCGTCGTTTGGGCAGGCCCCGCTCTCGTTCAATTTCAAGGTCCCCGGCAGCGGGAACGGGTACGACGCCCGCATCGACGCCGGCGTCATCCAAGCCGACATTGACGGCAAGGTTTTCATGCTGCAAGACCTGGATCTCGAGCTCCGCCCCTACGTCTACCTCGAGTTCGCGTCCGACGGTGATGTGGTGCCCGACGACGTCCGCATCGATTTCTACGACGGGCAGGGCGACCCCGTCGAGCAGCGGACGCACACCGTCCGCCTGCCCGACAACGGCGAGCTCACGGTCACGCCCCGGTTCGGAGTGGACGCCACGCTGACCAACAGCAGCGGGCTTGAGTTCCAGTTCGTCGCGAGCTTCGACCCGGTGCGCGCCAAGGCCAGCATCTCGGCACTCGGGGTGGATGTCGTGGACTACGACAAGTGCATCGCGTGCACCGAGGAGCCGTTCGACCTCGTGGTCCGCAATTCGAGCCTCGGCATCCCCGATATCTCCGAGGATTTCACCTTCCCGAAGGAGCACACGCTCGCCCCGATCCAGATCTTCGGCGACGTGAACCTCCAACCCCAGCTCATCGGCGCAAGCCGCGAATCGGCACGCATGCTCATCTACGACCAGCGGAACCCCACACTGGCCGAGTTCAACGCGTTCGCCGCGGGCACCACGCCCATGGTGCTCTACGGGTACAAGTTCTTCTCGGGAGCCTCCAATCAGGTCACGATCTCGCACCATGGCCGTGAGGAGCATCTCGCGAAGGCCCGCCTGAACGACCAGGCGATTCTCGTCGAAGTGCCCAACCGGTTCTTCTTGCTGCCGGGCATCGCCCGCTTGTGGGTGACGAACAACAACGGCGTCTCGGAGAGCATCGACCTCGCCGTCGAGTACCCCTTCCCGAACTTCCATGGGCTCGAAGAAGTCTACTGGGCAAGCGATACCCGTTGGACCGAACAGGAGGTCGTGCTCGTGGACGGCGGCACGCCAGGCGGAAACGACACCTTCATCGCCCGCCGCGACTACTACGAGTACCTCCAGAACATGCTCTGGGGCCCGGACATCCTCGCCGACTTGGGCAACCCGAACCTGACCGCCGACGAGTACTTCCCCGATTTCACGGGGTGGTCCGTCGCGGGCGTCGAGCCGACCACGCCGGGGTTCCCCGCGCTGACGTTCGACGGCATGTCCGTGCCGCGCGACCAGGACAACCTGTTGGACGGCAAGTTCCGCGTCCGCGTTCCGGAGGAAGGAGTCGCCATGAGCGGGTTCAAGCTGCTCGAGCTGTGCAACCCCGGGCCGGGTGGCGGCATGAGCCGCGTCCAACAGATCGAGGTCCCGGCGCCGCGTCCGGTCGTCTCCGGCGTCTCGCCCGAAGTCTTCCAGCCCGGCAATGTCGAGGCCGACTCGCAGGGGTTCGTCCGCCTGTCGGTCACGGGACCGGTGACGGTGCCCTTCTTCCCGGGCTACGAGGAGCCAAAGTACGGCAACTTCACGCCGCGTTCGACGGTGTACATCGACGGCATGGCGGTCCCGACCGAGTTCATCAGCTCGAGCGAGCTCGTCGCCCGGGTCCCGTCCGTGGCATTCAACGCCTTCGGCCGCCGCCGGGTCAACGTCTTCACCCCCAACCCCACCGGGACGCGCTACAACGAGAAGCTGATCACGGGCCAGGGCACCATCGCCAACGAAGGGCTTGCGCCGAGCGGCGGCGTCTCGAACACGCACGTCATCGAGATTCTCTGGCCACAGCCCATCGTCTCGCACGTCAGCCATGAGACCATCACGGTGGGCGATCCGCCCATTTTCCCGGTCAGCGTGGACGGCATGCCCCCGCCGGACGACCACAACGTGACGCTGCTGGGTGAGAACTTCGCGCCCAACTGCCGCGTCTTCCTTGACGGCGTCCAGATCCCCTCGACGCGCGAGACCGATTCGCTCATCCGGTGCACCCTCACCGCGGCGGACGTCGCAACGATCGGCACCGCGCAGGTGTGGGTCGGCAACCCGCCGCCGAGCGTGCGGACGAGCGACCCGCTCTCAATCAGCATCGTCGCGGAGGTCCCATGATCACCGAGATGCCGAGGTCCGATGCACCAATACCACCCTCGAAACCCCGTCCGGTTCCGGTAGACTCCGACGAAGGATCGATCGGAACTCGGGCGGGGCACGGACGATGGGCGAGCACGACGGGCACAACGAGCAAGAGGCCTTCCTCGCGCTGCTCGGCGGCGACTATGGGCGCGTGGACCCCGAGGCGGTCAACGCGCTGTACGCCGAGCTCCGCGCGATCGCGGGCGTCTACTTCCGGGACCAGAGCGCCGGGCACACCCTGCAGCCCACCGCGCTCGTCAACGAGGCGGTCGCCAAGATGATCCGATCGCAAGATTCAACGCTCGAGAGCCGGGAGCACTTTGTCGGCATCGCGGCGAAGGCGATGCGGCACATCCTGATCGATCACGCCCGAAAGAAGCGCGCCGACAAGCGCGGCGGCGACGCTGCCCGGGTCACCCTCTCGGGCGAGATGCTCGCCGACGCGGGGGCCGCCTTCGACGCGCTCGACGTGGACGAGGCACTGCGCAAGCTCGCCGCGATCGACGAGCGGCAAGCCCGCGTCGTCGAGCTCCGGTTTTTTGCGGGGCTGTCGTACGAACAGGTCGGGGAGATTATCGGGGTGAGCAAGCGAACCGTCGAGGTTGACTGGCGCCTCGCCCGCGCCTGGCTGCGGCGGGAACTCGGGAGCGAGACGAGTGACTGACCCGATCGATCGCAACAGAGTGCGCGAGATCTTCGAGGCCGCGTGCGATGTCCCGCCCGAGCAGCAGGCGTCGTTCGTCAAGTCCGCGTCCGCCGGCGACGAAGCGATGCGAGCGGAGGTCATGTCCCTCCTCCGTTTCGACGCGATGAGCGGGACGGACGACCAGCTCCGGGAGGCCCTCCGCCCGGATCCCGCTGCGATCGACCACCCGGACCGCATCGGACCCTACGAGATCCTCAACCCCATCGGCGAGGGCGGGTGCGGCATCGTGTACCGCGCTCGCCAGAGTGAGCCCATCCGGCGCGACGTCGCCGTCAAGCTCATCAAGCCCGGCATGGACTCGACATCTGTCCTCAGGCGTTTCGAGCTCGAACGCCAGGCGCTCCAGCGGATGGATCACCCCAACATCGCGCGCGTGCTCGACTCGGGGCTGGTCCCCTCGGGTCAGGCGGGCGCGCAGCGTCCCTACTTCGTCATGGAGCTCGTCGATGGCATGCGGATCACCGAGTACGCCCGGTGCGAGAGCCTCGGGCTGCGCGACCGGATCCGCCTCGTGCTCCAGGTCTGCGCCGCCGTCCAGCATGCGCACTCGAAGGGCATCATCCACCGCGACCTCAAGCCGAGCAACGTGCTCGTCAAGACGATCGACGGGCAGCCGGTGTGTAAAGTCATCGACTTCGGGGTCGCTAAGGCGCTGGGCGAGACCGACCACGACATCACCGTGATGACCTCGCCCGGTGCGATGGTGGGCACCCCCCAGTACATGAGCCCCGAGCAGATGCGCGGCTCGGCAGACATCGACACCCGCACCGACGTCTACGCCCTGGGCATCATCCTCTACGAACTCCTCGCGGGCGTCTCCCCGTTCGACGAGGGCACGTGGCGCGGGTTGGGGCTCGCCGAGATGCTCCGCCAGATCGAGACCACCGAACCGCAAACGCCCAGCTCGCGCGCCGAAGCAACGCGGTCCGCGTCCGTTGAACGCGCCGCCGAGGGGCACCAACGCGCCACGCACGTGCTCGGGCGCGTCCCACGGGATCTTGACTGGGTCACGCTGCGCGCCATGTCCAAGGACCCGAACCGCCGGTACCCGACGGTCGCCGCGCTCGGCGATGATCTCGCCCGCTATCTCTCCGGCGAGCCCGTCGCGGCCGGGCCCCCCACAGTCTCCTACAAGCTCTCGAAATTTGTCAGCCGGAACCGCGCGCTCGTCGTCGCGTCGGTCATCGCCGGCGTGGGCGTCCTTAGCGGCTCGGGCGCGAGCGTCTGGTTCGGCGTGCAGGCCGAGCGGGCCCGGGCGCTCGAGGCCGAGCAGCGAATCCTCGCCGAGCGCAAGGAAGCGCGATACCAGGCCATCAACGACTTCCTGCTCAAGGATCTCTTCAAGGCGTCATCCGTCACCCGCCTCGGTCCCAGCGCGACGCTCGTGGAACTGCTCGACCAGGCAGCCCCCACCATCGACGAACGGTTTGCGGGCGACATCGATATGCGCGCCCAGGCCCATTACCTCATCGGCTCCATGTACAACCAGACCGAGCGGTACCCGAGAGCCATCGCGCACCTCAACACCGCCATTGGCATGATGGACGAGTGTGAAGAGTGGACCGAGCTGGACCGCTCGACGGCCTATCACACGCGCGCGGTCGCGTCGCTCGGGTACGGGCTGCTCGACGAGGCCATCGAGGATTTCGAGGCGAGCCTTGGGGTCCTCGACGCGATGCCCGAGCCCGACGAGGGGGAGCGCCAGGCCCGGCTCACCGGGCTCGGCGCGGTCTACCAGGCGCAGGAGAAGTACGACCTCGCCGAGCCCCTGCTCGCCGAGGCGACCGATCACGCCCTGCGCACCGACCCGCTCGACGTGGAGTGGCTCACGAAGACGACCGCGATCAGGCTGGCGATGCTGGCGAATCTCGGGCATCACGAGGAGCGCGTCGAGCTTGCCGAGTGGCTGCGCGGGTTCTCGGATGAGCACGACGAACCGAGCTCGACGCTCGTGGCGGACATGCACCGGATCGACTCGCTCGCGCAACTCGGGCAGGCCAACGAAGTGCTGGATCAGTCGATCCTCATGATCGACAGCGTCCGCGAGGTCTACTCCGAACATTCGCAGGCGTACGCCGCCGCCAACCAGATCGCCGCGAAGACCTGCTGGCGCGTCGGCAGAGCCGATGAAGCCATCGAGTACCAGAAACAGACCATCGCGACGATGGCCCTTGTGTATGGCGATCACCACTACGAGGTCGAGCGCAGCACGAACAGCCTCGCTACGTACTACAAAGATCGTGGACACACGGCCGAGTACGTCACGGCCCGAACCCGTGGGCTGCTCCTGCGCCTGTACGTCGCCGGCCCGGGCGAGCACGAGAGCCTGACCGCAATCACGCCGCTGGGCATCGAGCTCGTCGGATCGGCCGAAGCGTGGACCCAGATCGTGCTCGATGAGATCGAACAACTTCCCAAGGATCATGACAAGCGAGCCAGGTTCATGGCCAACGCCGCGATCGCGCTGGGAGCACGGAATCCGGACACGCCGGATGTGCTGCGGCCGGGATCAGAGCACACGCTCAGCACGATTCTCATCCGAGCGGCGGAATCGATGCCGGCCGCAGAGCGCCCGCACGAGGTCCGACGGATCCTGCTCGCCACACTGCCGCCCTTGCTCGAGCGCCTCGGTCGCCCCGAAGAAGCAGACCAATGGCAACGCAAGCTCTCAGCAATGGACGGACACGCGGGCTAGCAACGACCTCCGAGAATCTTGTGCCCAATACGAAACGTTTGACTGATCCCAGGCACGCATCTGCGTTTGTGTGTCCTGCCCCGGTCGGATGATCAGGCATGGCATGCGTGGAACATTCGTTCCGCAGGCCCGCGCCACCAGCTCAGTGGGAACGGATCCCCCCCTCGGTTGGCGTCAGTTCACGGAGGCGGCACGCCCGGAACTCAACCTTCAGTGGGTCGGCACGATCGCCCACGTCGTGCACTTGGAACCCGATGTGCCCCGCGGCGTCCGCCGCGTCGAAGATCTGAGCCGCGGGCACGCCGTTGAGCCACGTCCGGATGACCGGCCCGCGGGCGACGACGCGGACCTCGTTCCAGTCGCCAGGCTTGAACGCTCGCCGCGCATACGGGGCGTTGTGCTGCGGGTGCAACCACCCCCTGCGGGCCTCGTCGTAGATGCCGGCGGTGAACGCCCGATCGCTGGGGTCGATCTCGACCTGGTAGCCGCGGAGGTTGCCCTCGCGGTTCTCCGCGCCGCCCATCACGTGGCTGCGGATCTGCACGCCGCTATTCAGACTGGCATCGACGCGGAACTCATAGATCAATTCGAAGTCCGCGTAGGGGCGCACGGTGGTGTAGAAGGTGTTGCGCGAGTGCGGCACCGACGTGCCGACGAGCACACCTCCGGCGCGGGTATAAGTCGCCCGGCCGCCGCGGACGATCCAGTCCTCGTCGCTCGTGTCCGCGATGAGATCCTTCCAGGCCCCCTCTTCGTACTCCGCCGTGTGGAGCGGCGCGATCCAGACGTTGCGGTAACGGACCGGCCCATCGGCGTGCGACGCGTGGTCCTGCAAGCGGAGCGGCCCGATCTGGATGCCCTGCCCTTCGGTCGGCGTCTCGCCAGCGGCCCTCGAACTCCCGGTGCCGTGGGGGATGGCGACGTCGTCGTGGACGAGCACGCCGTTCCAGTAGACCGTGACGCGGGCGTCTTCGGTCTTCTCGCCGTACTTGAATCGCGGGGCGCGGAACCAGATGTCGTACGCCTGCCAGGTGCCGGGCCCGGTCGAGGCGTTCGACGCCGCAGGCTTGATGCCGTAAATTGCACCGGCCTCGTTGTCGGCAAGCGCCTCGTCGCCCGAGGGAGTGCCGAGGACCTGGATCTCGTACCGATCCTGGAGGTAGACGCCCGAGTTGCCGGCCATCTGGCCGTTGCCGCCCGGAGGGCTCAGCCACTCAAGATGGATGCGAGCGTCGCCGAACGCGGTGCTCGACACGAGATCACCCGAGCCATCGCCAACCGCGATCGACCCCGCCCCCTCGATGAAATCGTCCTGCGTGCGAGCCCTGCCGGGGAAGTCCGCGCCGACGAATCGCATGCTCGACGACGTCCCACCCCCGATGAGCGAGACCGCGTCGCCCACCGGCAGCACGCCGACGCCGAGCGACTCGGGCGTGAACGCGTGCCCGCCGATCGACGAACTGGCGACGGGCTCGGCCCGCGGGATCATGTTGAGCGTGTACCACGCCTCGGTGGACCAGATCTCCTCGCCCTCGGTGCTGACCGGGTCGGCGTGGATGTGGTAGCACCGCCCTGGGACGAGGCCTTCGACACCGATCGTGACGGACCGCCCGCCTCCTTGCGCCACCGCCATCGTCACCGCGTGCTGGTGCTCATCCACCTTTGGCCCGCCGTACTCCTCCGTCGGCTCGTAGGTCCACGACGTCACGGTGTAGTTCGCCTTATCTCCGAGCCACGCGGGGTCAACGGGCCTGGTGTACTCGATCGTGAACCCATCGGGCGTCGCGCGGACCTCCCGCATCTCAAAGGCAACCGTGCCATTGGGCGTGAGCCGCTGGAGCCCGAACTGCGTGCCCCGCCAGTTCCAGTTGCCGCCAGCGCCCATGCCGCCGACGTACAACGACCCGTCCGGGCCCCACGCCATGCGGTTCACGCCCGACTCGAGCCCTTGGGTGAACCGGAAGAGCGCCCCCTGGAGTTGCCCGTTGACTCGTTCCAGGAAGACGCGGCGGACGCCGCCCGCAGTAAGCTCGCCGACCAACAGCTGCCCGTCATAGACGCCACCCTCGATCACGAGCGGCTGGGTGGGCGAGTTGTTCACCTCATTCTGCGGCATAAGCACCGCCGCAGGAGTGCGTGGCAGGTCGCTCAGCGCGCTCGCCGCCCCGCCCTCGGGGAACCGTGACGCGAGCTTGGGCACGAAGTTCGTCCAGTTGTAATGCCCGTAGAACCGCCAGGGCTCGAGCTCGGCGAGCAGGTTCGTCGGCATCCACGTGCCCTGGTTGTCCAGGTAGATCATCGAGCCGTCGGCGGTCCACCCGAGCCCGTTGGGTGTGCGCAGCCCGCCGAGCAGGGCCCGCATGTCGCCCGTCTCGATGTCGATCTCGATCAGGCATCCGCGCAGCGGCCCGTTCGGGCCCGCGTTGTGCAGCATGCCCTCCCAGTCGGGCGGGGCCATCGCCGTCGAGAGCGCCGTGTAAAGCTTCCCATCCCGGTGGATGAGCCCCATCGCGAACTGGTGGTAGTTCCAGCCCTCCCATCCCTCGCCGATCACCTCGTGGGTCTCGAAGAACCCGTCGCCGTCCGTGTCCGTCAGCCGCTCGACCGCTCGCCGGTTCGCGACGTACAGCACGCCGTCCACCACGCACATGCCCAGCGGCTCGTACAGCCCACCCGCGACGCGCTCGATCGTGACGTCCGAAGGAACCTCGGCGTCCAGGTTCCCGATCGCGTACAGCGCGTCCGGCTCCTTGCTCTCGATGTCGGGCAGGGAGACGTCGTCGCGCTGCAGCGGGTCGAACGTGCCGATCACCAGCCGCCCGTCAGGCAGGAACGCCATCGCGCCGACCTTCGGCTCATACCCCTCGGGACGGACCGTCGAGAGCGTCCACCCGGGATGCACGCCGATGAGCGGCGCCATGTCGCCGGGGCGGCGCCCCCCCTCGATCCGCTTGAACCCAGGCGAGGTCACCCGGGTGATGTCCTGCTCCGTGCGCAGATTCGCCGAGGTAAGCACGACGTAGTCGTCCGCACCCGGCGGCCGCCACTCAAGCCGCAGCATCCGCCCGCCGCCGCCGTCGAAGTGCTCGACGAGCAGCGGGTGCCACCCGGCATCGAGCGCGACGCCCTCGATTTCCACCGAGGTCGTGCCGTGCAGCCCGTCGTGATCGATCATGAGTTCCTTGTCGAGCGTGAGCCGTGACCCGTCGTCGCTCGTCAGCCGGAAGTCGTACGCCCCCGCCCGCCCGACAAGCAGCTCGCCGATCACGTGGGTGACGAAGGGCCCCTCGAGCCCCCCGAAGTCCCCGTGCGCGAGATCGATGCGGTCACGCAGCGAATCGTGGTTGGGTGTCTGCTCCCCGGCGACGACCGGGATCCGCTCCGGGCTCTGGGCGATCTGGTACACGCGGACCGTGACGCCGGGGTCGGTCGGGGCGGGCTGCGCCACAGCCACACGGCTGATCGTGATGGCGAGCAGGGACATGAACAGGGCTGGGGTGTGTCGCATGTCCCGAGCCTATCACCGGTGCCACGAGCTCGGAATCACCTTCCCTCTGGGCCATCATCCGCGTCGCGGGGGTCCACGCCCCCGGTCTTGACGAGCCGAACGCCGCCGAGCCGCTCGCCCGCTCGTACCGCGGCTTCGTAGCCGCGCAACCGGGCGACCGTGGCGACAGCGTCGGCGATCCAACCCGCTCGCGCCACGACCGTCACTGCATCATCGGGACGCGCCGGCGTCGCGGTGCTCGGCTCGATGACGTGCGACACGCGGACACCGTCGATCTCGTAGAACCGGTACGCGTCCCCGCTGGTCGCCGCGGCTTCGTTCGCGAGCACGAGCGCCGCCCCGGGTGAGGCGCCGTCCGAGACGCGCACCGTCCACCCGCGTGCGCCCGGGGGAGGATCTCCCGCGACGAGGTCGCCGCCAATCTCCACGATTGCCGCCGGTAGACCGTCGGTGCGCAACGAGTCAATCGCGCGATCCGCGGCGTACCCCTTGCCGATCCCGCCGAAGTCAAGCCGCATGCCGTCCCTCGACAGACGCACGCGCTTCGAGGCGCTGTCGATCGCGACGAACGACATGCCGACCGCGTCCCGCGCCTTGGCGATCGCCTCTTCAGGGGGCTTGATCCCCTCCGCATTCGCCTCACGCCACAGCGTGGTCAGCGCGCCGATGGTCACATCGAACGCCCCGTCCGACGCGTCGTACGCGCCACGGGCAATGGCCAGAGTCTCGAACAGAAGCGGGCTGACCTCGTGCCACGTCTCGATCGACCGAGCCGTGAGACGACGTGACTCGCTGTTTGGGTTGTAATCGCTCAGAGCCCGATCGCACGCGTCGATCACTTCAAAGGCACGCCGCACCGCCTCCGTGGGATCTCGCTCGGCGTAGACCACCACGCGGGCCTTGCTGCCCATCACGACCCTTGCGTACTCGAACCGATCGGCGGTAGGCTCTACCAGCGTGCCGCCCGGGCCCGCGCACCCACCGCACCACGCGAGCACCCCGAGCATGACGAACGTGACGAGGCCCCCAAGTATGTGCGCCTGCTTGTTGCTCATATGCCTCACCATAGCCGGCACGAGCGCGCGGACGACCGAGCCGGGCACGCCCGCACCCGACACGCGGATCGTCCGCGTCCCCGGCACGGTCGTCGAGTTTGATCTCGTCCGCGTGCCGTCCGACGAAGGGCGCTCGCTTTGGGTCGCACGCACCGAGGTGACGTGGGATCTGTACGACATTTATCTCTACAGCCTCGACGTCCCCGAAGGCGAAGAGGAGGGGGTGGACGCGGTCTCGCGCCCGAGCAAGCCGTACGTCCCGCCCGACCGGGGCATGGGGCACGCGGGCTACCCCGCGATCGGCATGACACGCCACGCCGCGGAAAGCTTCTGTGCTTGGCTCGAGTCGCGGACCGGTCTCGGGGCCCGCCTGCCAACGCCGGCTGAATTCACGCACTTCGCCGCGCACGAACAGGACGGACGCAACGCCTCGGCGTGGACACAAGCCAACAGCGACCGCACCACGCACCCCGTCGGCGAGCTTGCGCCCAATCCCGCGGGACTCGTTGACACGCTGGGCAACGTCGCCGAGTGGGTCGCGACAGAGGGCAAGCCCGTCGCGATGGGCGGCAGCTATCTCGACGAGCCCGGTTCGTGCACGCCGCAGAGCGTGCAACGCCAGGCCCGCTCATGGAATCAGTCGGACCCGCAGATCCCGAAGAGTCGGTGGTGGCTGGCCGACTGCTCGTGGGTCGGGTTCCGGTTCGTGGTCGAAGCGGATGACGAAGAGATGGAGGGCGAGCGCGATGAGTGACCCCTGGTCGAGACGCGAATTCGTGAAGACCGCGGCCGCGCTCGGAGCCGCCAGCGCGTTCGTCTCCCCGTCGCTCGCCCGATCGCGCGGATCGGACGCCCTGCGCGTCGGCGTGATCGGTTGCGGCGGGCGGGGTACCGGCGCGGCGATCCAGGCGATGCACGCCGATCCCGGCTCCGTCCTTTGGGCGATGGGCGATCTCTTCCCCGAAGCCATCGAGCCCTGCCTGGACTACGTGCGCTCCGACCTGGAGGAACTCGACGCGGAGCGCGGCACCGCCAACATTGGGCGCAAGATCCAGGTTCCTTCCGAGCGGCGGTTCTCCGGGTTCGGCGCGTTCGAGCGCGTGATCGGGTCGGGCGTGGACGTCGTCCTGCTGACCACGCCGCCCGCGTTCCGGCCAGAGCACCTCGCGGCGGCGGTCGCGGTGGGCAAGCACGTCTTCTGTGAGAAACCAGTCGCCGTAGACGCACCCGGCGTGCGCTCGGTGCACGACTCGGCCCGGCGTGCGCGCGAGCAGCGACTCTCGCTCATGAGTGGCTTCTGCTGGCGGTATCAGGACCAGGTCTGCGAGACGTTCGAGCAGCTCCACGCCGGCGCGATCGGCGACATTCGCGCCGTCCAGTCCACGTACAACACGACGGGCTGGGTGCCCGCAAAACCACGCCGGCCCGAATGGTCCGACACCGAGTTCCAGGCGCGCAACTGGCAGTACTTCCACACGTTGTCGGGCGATCATGTCGTGGAGCAGGCCGTGCACGCAATCGACTGGATCGCCTGGGCGTTCGGCGACGCGCCGCCCGAGCGCTGCTTCGCCGTCGGCGGGCGTCAGACCCGGCCCGACACCCCCGAAACTGGCAACGTGTACGACCACTTCTCGATCACGTACGAGTACCCGGGCGGCGCTCGGGCCTCCCACACCTGCCGACACTGGCCCAACACGCCATCGGATAACTCCATGCACGTCCTCGGCGCGCGCGGCACCTGCACCATGAAGCCTTGGACAAACGAGCACGTCATCAGCGGCGAAGCTGACTGGCGCGGCTCGGCGCCGGGCAACGACATGTACCAGCGCGAGCACGACGTCCTCTTCGAGGCGATCCGCTCGGGTCGCCCGGTTAACGACGGCGTACCGATGTCGCACTCCACGCTGCTCGCGATCATGGGGCGCATGGCCGCGTACACCGGCGGCGTCATCACCTGGGACCAGGCCATGGCGAGCGAGGAGAACCTGAACCCAGCGCCGTGGTCGATGGGCGATCGCCCGACACCGGCGATCGCGGTCCCCGGGAAGATGAGGTTCTCGTGATGGACCGCCGAGCGTTTTTGGGCAAGACCGCCGCGTTCGGCGCGCTCGCCGCGTTTGGCGCGAGACCGGCCAAGGCGGAGTACACCCGGCCGGTGCGCTACCCCAAAGCGCTCAAGCTCGGCATGATCGAAGGCGGGGTGACCCTCGCCGAGAAGTTCACGATCGCACGGCGAGCCGGCTTCCAAGGCGTCGAACTGGATTCGCCGAGCAACCTCGATACCGCCGAAGTCATCGCGGCCCGGGACGAGACCGGGCTCATGATCCCCGGCGTGGTGGACTCGGTCCATTGGTCCAAGCCCCTGAACCACCCGGACGAATCGGTCCGCGAGGAGGGCCTCGCCGGGCTGGAGCAGGCGATCCGGGACTGCGCCGCCTGGATGACCCCGCCGTGGCACGAGGACATGGTGCGCACCGTGCTGCTGGTGCCGGCCGTTGTGAACAAGGACATGCCCTACGCAGACGCACGCCGTCTTTCGATCGAGTGCATCGCGAAGGTCCTGCCGCTGGCGCGCGAGCACCGCGTGAAGATCGCGATCGAGAACGTCTGGAACGAGTTTCTGCTTAGCCCTCTCGAAGCCGCCGCGTACGTGGACGAGCTCAACGAGATCGCGGGAACCTCAACCGCCGGGTGGTACTTCGACATCGGCAACGTCTGGCGGTACGGGTGGCCCGAGCACTGGATCGACGCGCTCGGCAATCGCATCCTCCGCGTGGATATCAAGGACTACTCGCGCGCCAAGGCGGACAAAGAAGGCAAGTGGGCCGGGTTCGGCGTCGAGATCGGGAAGGGCGACCTCGACTGGTCCGCGGTGCGCGCGGCACTCGGACGCACCCGCTACCACTCGTGGGCGACCGCGGAGGTGCGCGGCGGGGACGCCGCACGCCTGCTCGACATCAGCAGACGCATGGACACCGTGCTCGAACGCACGGCGGGGCTCGCCCCCGACTCAGGAGGTGGACGATGACCAACGTGACACGACGCGACGCCATACGGACTGGTCTCGCCCTGACGGCCGGCACGCTCGTCGCGCCCGCCTTCGGATCGCGGCTCACGCGCACGAACGATGACCGCATCCGTGTCGGCGTGATCGGGTGCGGCGGGCGCGGCACGGGCGCCGCCGTCAACGCGCTCGAAGCCCACCCCAGCACGATGATCGTCGCGCTGGCGGATCTCTTTCAGGACCGGCTCGACGGCAGTTACAAGCACCTGTCGGGCGATGAAGACTGGAACGGCCGCGTGGTCGTCCCCGCCGAACGCCGGTTCGTGGGGTTCGACGCGTACAAGCACCTCCTCGCGCTGAGCGACGTGGACTACGTTGTCCTCGCGACGCCCCCCCACTTCCGCCCGATGCACTTCGAGGCCGCCGTGCGCGCGGGCAAGCACGTCTTCATGGAGAAGCCCGTCGCCGTGGACCCGGCGGGCATCCGCAAAGTGATCGCCGCGGCGCAGGCAGCCGACGCGAAGAAGCTCTCCGTCGTCGCCGGCACGCAGCGTCGGCACCAGGACAACTACCTCGCGCTCATGGAACGCATCCGGGAAGGCGCCATCGGGGACCCCGTCAGTGCCCGCTGCTTCTGGAACCAGGGCGGGCTGTGGGTCAAGGAGCAGCAGGCGGGCTGGTCGGAGATGGAGTGGCAGTGCCGCAACTGGCTCTACTTCTGCTGGCTCTCGGGCGACCACATCGTCGAGCAGCACGTGCACAACCTCGACGCCGTGAACTGGGC
>JAUHXM010000144.1 GCA_030426605.1 Phycisphaerae bacterium
CGACGCGCACCGTGCGTGAGGACGTCCGCACGGTGCTCGGGTTCGACGAATCAGAGATGCCGCTCTTCAGCGCTCCGGTCGAACGCCCGAACCTCGAGCTGTCCTGCACGCCGGTCTGGGACGACGACGAGAAGGTCGAGAAAATCAGGGCGTTGTCGTCGTCGATGCCCGGGACCGGCATCGTCTACTTCGCGCTCATCAAGGATCTGGAGCGGTATGTCGATCGGCTCCGGCGCGAGCTGCCCGGCCGGCGGGTCTCGATGTACCACGGTCGGCTCGACCCGAAACGCAAGAAAAAGGTCTACGACGACTTCGCCCGCGCGACGCCCGATGAGCACCTGCTCCTGTGCGCGACCAACGCCTTCGGCATGGGCGTCGACAAGCCCGACATCCGCTTCATCGCGCACGCCCAGGTGCCCGCGTCCGTCGAGGCGTACCACCAGGAGGTGGGTCGCGCCGGGCGCGACGGCGAGCCCTCGAAGTGCGAGCTCCTCTACTCGCAGGACGACCTGGCGATCCAGCAGGACTTCACCCGCTGGCAGAACCCCTCGCCCGACCTGCTCGTGCAGGTCGCGACGGCGATCGAGCGCAACCACGCCCGCAAGGAGTTCGACGCCGACGAGCTCCGCGTCGAGGTCGTGGGCAAGGGGCACGCGTTCGGCATGGGCGGGCAGACGGTCGAGTACGCCCTCATCGCGCTGGCGGACCTGGGCGTGATCGAGCCGGCGAGCTTCCAGGACGGCCCGCTGCCGACGTACCGCTTCGTGCGCCCGCTGGACGACGCGGAGATCGACGCCGAGGAGATGGAAGAAAAAAGCCGGCGCGATCTGCACCGGCTGCTGGACGTCGTGAAGCTCACGCAATCAGACGACATCAAGGCGTACGTGAACGCGTATTTCGAGCTCTGAAACGCTGGTGTGACGCCCCTACACTCACGACCCAGACCAGAAGGAGGCTTCCATGTCCGTCACCGAGCTCATCATCGAAGACACCACCGTCGGCGACGGGGCCGAGTGCCCGCCCGGCGCGATCGTCAACGTGCACTACCGCGGCACCCTCATGGACGGCACCGAGTTCGACAGCTCCTACTCGCGCGGCCAGCCCATCGAGTTCCCGCTCAACAACCTCATCCAGGGCTGGCAAGAAGGCATCCCGGGCATGAAGGTCGGCGGCAAGCGCACCCTCACCGTGCCCTATCCCAAGGCGTACGGCGAGCGCGGCGCTCCCCCGAGCATCCCGCCCAAGGCGGACCTGATCTTTGAGATCGAGCTGCTCGGCGTGAAGTGATCAGGCCGCCGTGCGCTTCTCGGGCGCCGATCGCAGCGCTTGACGCGCCTCGAGGATGGCGTCGTCCAGGCTCGCGCCGACGACGAATGGCAGGAACACCGCGGCGCACTGGATGAGCATCGCGTCGGACGGGAACACCGGGTCGGCGGGGTCCGAGGGCGGGGCGACGAGCCGGTCCGCGATGCAGGCGCAGACCTTCCGCGTGTGCTCGGCGTCCTTGCACCCCACGAGCAGCGCGAGGAACGTGCCGTCCTCGTACCGACCAACGACGTCCAGGTCACGCAGGACATCGAGGAGCTTGAGCGCGACGTCGCGCATCGTGCTGTCGGTGGCGGCCGCGACCTGCACGAACATGACCCCGCACCCGTGCGGCATGTTGTTCAGGTTCGCGTCGTTGTCGGAGTTGACCAGCTGGGTCGCGATCCTCGTGATCCCCTCACGGTTCCACAGTCGGGTGACGGGGTCAACGAGCGAGCCGAGGCGCTCCTTCCCGACGGACGCGGCGAACTTCGCTTCGATGCCGTGCGAGAACTGCGTCTTGATGTACGTCTCGGCGGCCTTCGCGTAGGCCTGCAGCTTGCGACGATCGGCGTCGCTCAGGATGCGCGGCGCGGTGTCCTTCACGCAGAACATCCCCAACGCCCGCCCGTCGGCGTCGCGGATCTGAGCCCCGGCGTAGAAGCGCACGTGCGGCGGGTTGATCACCTGCGGGTTGTTCTTGAACCGGTCGTCCGCCGCGGCGTCCTCGACCACAAACACGTTGTCGTACAGGATCGCGTGCCCGCAGAACGAGGCTTCGCGTCCGCCCTGGCACGAATCCGAACCCTGGACCGCTTTGTACCACTCTCGCTCGTCGTCCACGAGTGAGATCGAGCACATCGCGGCACCGAACTCGCGCTGGGCCCTGCGGGTCAGCCGCTCGTACTGCGCCTCGATCGGCGTGTTGAGAATGTGCGACCGATCCAGCGAAGCTTGCCGATCGGGCTCATCCGGGTTCAGCGGGGGTGCCACGGTCATCTCTGCGTCCTCCATGCGAACAGGATGCAGGGATCGACAGAACGTCGGCCGGGCTTCTCAGAATCCCGTTGTGCCCGGGATTGTCGGTGCTTCCCCGCGATGCGTTGGGGGGCGCGAACCCATGTTCTTGCGGTGAACCTCGCAGGGTTTCCCCTCTGAGGTGGGGGTGGTCACGGGAAGGTGATCACTCGAACCGGGGGCTGGTCAGCCGGGTCGCGGAGCCCGTGGGCGCACACCATCGGGCAGGGCTCGTCCAGCCGCCCGGCGTTGGCGCTGCGCTTCCAGTCGGTCGGGGCGCGGGTGACGTGGTACTGGTGGTAGGCGAGGACGTCCGTGAGCCGCAGGATCGGGCGGGTCCCGGCCCGGTAGAGCCGTCGGCCGAAGTCGTCGTCCTCCTGCGCCCAATTCTCGTAGGTCTCGTCGTGCCCGTTGATGCGCCGGTAGTCGCCGAGCGTGAGCCCGAAGTTCGCGCCGAGCACCTTCGGCTTGTGCTCCTTGCCGATGCCCAGGCGCTTCCAGAGGACCTGCCGCTTGTAGCGGCGGTGACGCTCTTCGATCGAGCGCGTCTGCTCGGGGTCGGGCGAGAACGGAAGCTCGCCCGCGCGGAGCTTGGCGTCGTCGAAGGCGGCGTCCTGCTCGGGCGAGAGGTCGTAGCGCCACCCGAGGACGAGCCGACGCGGGCGGATGGACTGCCCGTGTCGTTCGATCGCGTGGTGGTCGGGCACGCAGTCGCCGTCGAAGAAGACGAGGGCGTCGGCGTCGTCGGTCTCGTGGCGTTCGACGAGCGCGCGGACGGCGTTGTTCCGCGCCTGCGCGGGTCGTCCCTTGCCCGTGTTCGCGCGCAGAACGAGGGTCATGCCGATCCCGCCCTCGGCGCAGGCGTCGCGGGCGGCGGCCTCGATCTCGGGGTTGTCCGAATCGCACGAGAGGGTGAGCGAATCCGGGCGGACGCTCGACCACGCGACGCCGAGGATCGTGCGCCGCAGGCGCTCGGGCGTGTGCGTGACGAGGATGACGTGCGTGCGGCTCACAAGAAGGCGAGCATACCCCTGTGTGCGGGCGTCATCCGGCGTCGCCGAACGCGGATTCGAGCATCCACGAGGTCTTCTCGATGCGTTGGATGAGGTCCTCGAGCATGGCGGTGG
Source organism: Phycisphaerae bacterium (assembly GCA_030426605.1). Lineage (GTDB taxonomy): Bacteria > Planctomycetota > Phycisphaerae > Phycisphaerales > UBA1924 > BQJQ01. The sequence goes on from JAUHXM010000144.1 coordinate 3,450, forward strand.
TGCCGCGGTCGCCGTGCTCGTCTGAGACGTCCGCGGCGGCGCGGACGCGGTCGGCCCGGGTCTTGAGGTCGCTGAGGGTGAGGCGGATCATCGCCTCGGCGTCGCGCGGCTCGGTCTCCTCGGCGATCGTCGCCTGCTTGAGGCACTCGGCGAGCGTGCCGAGCGGCTTGCCGCCGATCGTCAGCACGCGCTCGGCGAGGTCGTCCAGGTCCTGGTGGGCGTTCTCGTAGAGCCCCTCGAAGGTCTCGTGGAGCTCCTTGAAGCGGTGCCCTTTCACGAACCAGTGGTAGTTGTGGATCTTGTAGTAGTAGACCACGGTGTCGGCGAGGAGCCCGTTGAGATGCTCGATGACGGTTGGGTTGCCCATGAAGTGCCTCGTTCGCGATGTTGCCCGGGGCGACATGCCGCGGGTGGGAGGAATTCTAGGCAGCAAATTGGAATTATTCCAAAAGAGCGGTTCGAGACCTCGATCCGGGCTCTGGGGGCTACTTGGTCGTCATGCCCTCGATCATGCCGTCCCAGCGGGCGTCGTTCTGGTTGATCGTCTGCTCGGGTCCGCGGAGGACCACGACGGCGGTGGTTCGCTCGTCGAGCTCAATCGCGGCGGCCCGGAGCCCCCAGAAGGGCTGCTCGCGGGCCGAACGGTTGGCGGGGTCCACGAAGGTGCCGGTGAGCACGGAGATGCGGTGCACGGTTCGGCCGGCGACGGTGTCGCGCGTGGTGCGCGGGCGCTGGCGCGAACCCAACTCGTCGAGCATGGTGGTGCCGAGGTCGCGGAGGGCGGCGGCGGGGTCGCCCGGGACCTCGTAGAAGAGCACGGTCGCGTTGCCCAGCGGGCTCTGGACGACCGCTTCGCCGGTGATCCGGGGGTTGCTTGGGATCGCGAGGGTCCAGGCTTCGGGGACATCCCAGTGAAGGTCGCGGACCTCGATCCAGTGCTCGTCGTAGCCGGTGTCGGCGAGGCGTGAATCCGTGCTCGCGCCGCCTGAGAGCTGGTTTCGGGTGTCTCGGGCCATGTCGCGTGTCCGCCCGAGGGATGAACGCGACTCGCGCTGGGCGCGGAGCTCGCGTTCGGGGTCCGCCGAATCGGCTTCCGGCTCGTCGGCGA
>JAUHXM010000045.1 GCA_030426605.1 Phycisphaerae bacterium
CGTCGCCGAAGTCCGAGTTGATGGTGATCGGGGCGTGCGCGTGCTCGATGCGGATGTCGCCGAAGTCGGCGTTGATGGAGACGGGCCCGCGGGGTTCGAGGATGTAGACCTCGCCGAAGTCCGCGTTCAGATCGATTTGTCCGTGCGGGTCTCTGATGGTCAGGTCGCCGAAGTCGTACGCGCCCGTGACGCCACCGACGGTCGGCACGCGCACGATCCAGTCCGCGCCCTCGTTCTTGCGGCGTTTGCCGTCGGGCCACTCGATCTCGAGCACGAGTGTGTCGTCGTCCCAGCGTGGGGCGATCTCGGCACCCTCGAGCCGCTCGGCCCGGTCGGACCGGACCACGGCGAGCAGGGCGACCTCGCCGGCGCCCGCGGCGGGGAACTCGGCGTCCATGTCCTTGTTGTGCGGCGTCGCGGTGGGGTGCGCGGCGAGGTCGAGGTCGCCGAACGGGGAATCCGCGTGCACCGAGACCGGGTCGTGTTGAGCGGGGATGACGAGCGTGCGCGTCGCGTGGTACTTGGGCGGCCAGTTGGTGCTCGAGCACCCCATGAGGGCGGCGGAGCCCAGCACTGCGAGAATGATTCCAATATGTCGTCCGGTGCGCGTCATCGATGCTCTCCTGGTGTGCGTTCGGAGAGTCGTACGGGATCGGGTGGCGGGCGTTTCAGGCCCGGCGAACTTCAGAGGTGGGTTCGGACTTCCCAGAGCTCGGGGAAGAACCGGTGGTCGATTACCTTTCGGAGGAACGGGACGCCCGACGACCCGCCGGTGCCGGTCTTGTACCCGATGACGCGCTCGACGACTTTCATGTGCCGGAATCGCCAGAGTGCGTACTGCTCTTCGAGGTCCACGAGTTTCTCGCACATCTCGTAGGCGTCCCAGTTCGCCTTGGGGTCGGCGTAGATCAGGCGCATCGCCTCGACGACGCCCGGGTGGGACTCGTGGCGTTGGGTGACGTCGCGGTCGAGGATCTCGCGGGGGATGGGCAGCCCCCGGCGGGCGAGGTGGCGGAGGAACTCGTCGTAGAGGCTCGGGTCGTCGTACGCCCGCTTGAGGATCGCGTGGGCGGCGCTGTTGGGCTCGTGAAGCTTGAGCATCCGCCCGTCCTTGTTGCCCAGCAGAAACTCGACGGTGCGGTACTGCGGTGACTGGAAGCCCGAGGCGGACCCGAGCACGCCGCGGAACTCCGAGTACTCGCTCGGCGTGAGCGTCGCGAGGACGGACCATTGGTCGAGCAGCTGGGCCTGCACGTGCTTGACGCGCGCGAGGATCTTGAACGAGGGCTCGAGCTCATCGGCCCGCACGTGGGCGATCGCGGCCGACAGCTCGTGGATGATCAGCTTGAACCAGAGCTCGGTGGTCTGGTGGATGATGATGAAGAGCATCTCGTCGTGGTGGACGGGGCTCGATCGGGGGTGCTGCGCGTCGAGGAGCTTGTCGAGCCCCAGGTAGCCGGCGTAGGTCATGCCCTCGGAGAGGTCGGTGCGGACGCCGGGCTCGAATTCACGGTGCTCGTTCATGGGGATCCCCTTGGTCGAGTCTAGAGGCGCGGGGGGTGGCGGGGCCGGTACAATCGGCGTCACACGGAGGCCGTCATGCTCAAATCGATCCTCAAAGGCGCCGCGTCGGTCGAGACGCACCGCAACCCCAGCATGGGGCCGCTGCGCGACGTGATGTCCCGGTTCAAGACCGACGGGCTTGTGGGCATCTCGCCCGAGGCCTTCAAGGCGGAGATCGACCGGTACCTCGCGCTGGACGACGCGGCGATGGAGGGGCTTGACGATGCCTCGCGTCAGCGTGACCAGGCGATCAAATTCAACTGGGGGCACAACCACGACTTCGGGTCGTTTGCCCTTGAGGGGCAGATGAAGGACCGGCACCTCGAGATCCTCTCGATCTTCATCGACGAGTTCGGCGCGATGCCCATGGACCTGACCGGCAAGCGTGTGCTGGACATCGGGTGCTGGACGGGCGGGACGTGCCTGACGCTCGCGGGGATGGGTGCCGAGGTGGTGGGGATCGAGGAGGTCCGCAAGTATGCCGAGTGCGCGCAGTTCCTGGCCGATTCGTTCGGGCTGGGCGACAAGATCACGGTCGAGCGCCGGTCGCTTTACGACATCACCGACGAGCGCTTCCAGGACGCGTTCGACATCGTGCTCTTCTCCGGCGTGATCTATCACCTGACCGACCCGGTGCTCGGGGCGCGGCACTGCTTCAACGCGCTCAAGGACGGCGGGCGCTGCCTCACCGAGACCTTCTCGATCGACCGCTCGGACATGCTCGTCGAGTACACGGGGCCGGGCGTGCTCAGCTCGTCGGCGGGCACGGCGGCGAAGAAGAACCGGTCGGGGTGGAACTGGTTCGTGCTCTCGCCCCCGGCGCTGGGGCAGATGATGCGGGACGTGGGGTTCGACGACGTCGAGGTGATGGGGCCTCGCAACGCACGGACGTACAGCGTCGGGACACGGACCCGGCACGTGGATCTCTGCCGCGCCGGGCTGAGCCGCCCGGACGTTCGCTAGAGGCACTAGGATGGCGGTCTCAGGAGGTCTCGCCCGATGAAGTTCGCCTTCAGCACCGTCGCCTGCCCGACATGGACGCTCGAGCGTGTGGCCCGGCTCGCCCGTGACACGGGGTTCGGCGGGGTTGAGCTCCGCACCCTCGGGCACGCCGACCCGACCCTCGCGTGCGATCCGTGCCACACCGCGGGCGACAAGGTCCGCGAGCTGTTCGACGAGGTGGGCGTCGATGTGGTCGGGCTCGCGACGAGCCTCCGGTACGACCAGAAGGTCTTCCCGCCGATCGTGGGGCGGGCGTTCCAGGACCTGGACAGGCCGGTGCGTGAGACGAAGTCGATGGTGCGGGTCGCGAGCGGCGTCGGGGCGTCGTACGTCCGGGTCTTCGGGTTCGAGTATGGGCCGCACGAGACGCGGGCGCGCGGGTCGCGCCGTGTGATCGAGAAGGCGACGGCGGCCGCGCGTTCGGCGCGCCACTCGGGCGTGAAGGTCGTGATCGAGAACGCCGGGTCGTGGGCGCGCGGGACGGACCTCGCCGAGCTCATCGAGACGTGCGCGATGCCCGAGCAGCTCGGCGCGACGTACGCGCTGGCGCCCGCGGTGGACGCCGGCGAGGACCCGGTCGCGGGGATCTCGGCGCTCGGGCGTCGGCTGCAGTCGGTGCGGGTGGTGGACACGGTCGCGGGCCGCCCGGTGGCGTTGGGTCAGGGCGATCAGCCCGTCGAGCAGACGATCGGGCACCTGGCGCGGACGGGGTACGACGGGTGGGTTGTGTTCGAATGGCCGCGCCTCTGGATGCCGCACCTGCCGGGCCCGGAAGCGGTGCTGGTGGACGCGGCGGAGAAGCTCTACCGCTGGGCGTCCGTCGGGACGCCCGGTCGCATCCGCCCGCGCGCCATGGCGGGCGTCTGACCGCGGATCGATGGCTGATGGCGGATCGCAACCCGACGGGTCGCTCGGCGACGCGGTGGTGTCGATGTGTCTGGACGCCGGGTTCGCCGCGGCGGGGGTGGCATCGGTCGAACCGACGCGTTGGGAGCGCGAGCTTCGCGCGTGGCTCGCCGCGGGCAAGCACGGGACGATGTCGTGGCTTGAGAACAACGTCGAGGTGCGCGCGGACCCGGCGAGGCTCGTGGAGGGCGCCCGCGCGGCGGTGATGGTCGCGGATCTCTATCACACCCGAGTCGACGGCGGCGACCTGCCGCTCGAGCCCGGGCAGGGCCGCGTCGCCCGATACGCGCGCGGCACGGACTACCACGACGTGATCAAGAAACGCCTGCACACGCTGTGCGACGCGCTGCGCGGGCGGTTCCCGGGCGAGCGGTTCCGGGCGTTCACGGACACCGCTCCGGTCTTGGAGCGTGAGCTCGCGCAGCGGGCGGGCATCGGGTGGACGGGCAAGCACACGCTGACGATCCACCCGAGGATCGGGAGCTACCTGCTGCTGGGCGGGTTTGTCACGACGCTGACTCTTGAAACGCCCGAGGCACAGCATGCAGTCACGGATCACTGCGGGACGTGCACGCGGTGTATTGATGCGTGCCCGACGGACGCGATCACGCCGTACTCGGTGGACGGGAGCGTGTGCATCAGTTATCTGACGATCGAGCACCGGTCGCCGATCGACGGGCGGTTTCATGAGGCGATGGGGGCGTGGGTGTTTGGGTGTGATGTGTGCCAGGAGGTCTGCCCGCACAACTCGCCGCGTGAGCCCGAGCAGCTGCCCGAGGGCGGGCGTACGCGCCACGCGGCGTACGAGCCAACGCGCGAACCCGCGGACCGGTTCGATCTGCTCGAAGTGCTCGGTTGGAATGCCGAGGACCGGTCGCGGGTGCTGAGCAAATCCGCGATGAAGCGCGCGACGCTGGCGATGTGGCGGCGCAACGTGGCGATCGCGGCGGGGAACGCGCTGCGGTCGAACGACCTGCCCGATCTGCGCGCGCGATTGACGTCCATCGCGGCGGATGACACTGAGGACCCGATGGTGCGAGACGCGGCGCGTCAGGCGCTGGGCTGAGGCTTGTCGGCGAGTAAACGCCCGAGCAGCACGATCGTGACGCCCGGGATCAGCCAGACCTCGTGCAGCCAGATGAACCCGTACGTGAAGAACGGGAGCGCGACAGCGCAGGTGATTGCGAGCGCCGTGAGCGTGCGTTTGCTGAGAGGCGGGCGGTTGCCGATGGTGAGGATGAGCCACGCGGGGAAGACGAGGCCGTAGAGCCCGAGGAAGGCGCGGTAACCGACCTCGGGCGAGTCCATCCCGGCGAGCCCGGGCATCCAGGGTTGCGTCGCGAGCACGCCGAGGGCAAGCCCGATCAGCGCCGGCGCGACCACCCACCCGATGCCGGCGTGGGAACGGATCCGGGTGCGGGCGGTGGTGCGGACCGCCTCGACATGGGCGGCGACGGTGAACGTGGTCTGCGCGCCGAAGTGACCGCCGACCAGACCGGCGAGGAGCCACTCGCTGATGTAGAGGTTCTGCAGGTCCAGCCCGAGCCAGGTGCGTCCGCGGGTCACCATCAGCAGCACGAACGCAAAGAGGACGAACCCGAGCGTGAACGCGAGCCGGGGACGACCGGACTCGATCGAGCATTTGTTGAACGTGATGTCCAGGTAGGGGCAGAGCCCGAAGCCGAGGGCGCAGACGATGGCAAGCCCCGCGAGGTCGGCTGCCGAACCCGCGAGCATGGGGGCGCTCGCGGGATAGGTGAGCAGCCCGAACGCGGCACCGAGCGAGAATACGAGCGTCATGAGCGCCGCGAGCCCGCGGACCTTGCCCGTCAGCGCGACGGCGTTCAGGACCAGCGACGCGGCGATAACCACCCCGAGGGTGAACTCGAGCAGGTTGCCCGCGACGGGCTCGGCGAAGCGCCACGCGATCCAGTACCCATGAAACGCGATCGTCGCGGCGGTGAACCACAGGATCAACGGGCGCTTGGACTCGAAGAACGCCCTGGCCCGCCCCGCGAGCACCCACCCGACGAGCCCCGCGCCGATCGCGTTGGGCACGATGAAGACGACGAACCCGAGCTTGCCGGCGTCTCGCACGAGCAGGGTGGGCAGGAACATCCCGATGCACCACGTCCACGAGCATGCGAGATAGAGCGCCCACGGGAGGGCGGCGAGCGGGTTTCGCGATGGGGTCGGGTCTCTCACGCGGCGGAGTGTACCCGGGGCGCGTCAGTCCTTGGCGGCGCGGGCTTGCTTCTTGGCCTTGTGGTGCGCCTTGGGCGTGACGTGGAATGTCGCCACGACGCGCCCGACGCGCTTCTCACGCCCGACGTTGAGCTTGCCGGGCTTGATGTTGCGGTCCGGGTCCTTGGGCTTGGCGCCCGGAAGGACCTGGACGACGTTCATGACGGTGGTGACGTTGAACTCGCCGCCGGCCTTGATGAGGGCCTCGATGTCTTCGCGTGGGGTGATGCGGTATTCCGCGGGCCCGAAGCAGGGACGGAGAAACTTGTACTCGAGGTGCTTGCAGACGACGGTGTAGTCCGAGCCGCAGAACTGGAAGACGTACGAACCGCCCGCGATCTCGGCGTTGCCCAAGAGGGCCGCCCCGGCCATCGCGTTGTACCAGTTCTTGTTGAAGCGGCGGAAGGGCAGGGTGGCGCTGAACGTCTGCCCGTCCAGCTTCTTCATCGTGATGCCGGACTTGAAGGCGTATGGCAGCCAGATCATCGAGCAGACCCGGTGCCAGAAGTTGTTGCGGGTGCTCAGGCGTGAGACGAACGCCTCGATGCGCTCGAAGAGCGTGAGCTTGCGCTTCTTCCGTTTGCCCGTGTGCTCGACGTCCGACCCGGGCTGGGCGAGCCCGGGGTCGGCCGGGCGGTCGTCCGCGACGGGGGCGCTCTCCCGCTGGCGGGGGGGCTCGGGTCGGGTTGTCTGGGTGCTCGTCACGGCTGGGCGATTGTAGAGGGCGCGGCGGTCCGTTAGGTGGGGGTGTCGAGGGGCTTGAGCTCGAACCAGCCCCGTTCGGTGGCCCAGGCCCGCTGAACGGGGTTGCCGGGCTCGTGGTCGAGGACCAGCGTCCACCCGCGGGCGGCGGCCTCGGCGAGGAACCAGCGTTTCGTGATCATCGCCGTGTAGGGCTCCACGTCGTAGCCCAGCGAGTATGCGGCCCCGACGTGGTGGACGGTCGGGAGGAGGTCGGGCACGAAGACGACGGTCTGGCCGTCGGCGGCGTCGAAGGCGATCGCCTGCTGGCCCCAGGTGTGCCCAGGGGTGAGGAAGACGCGGACGCCTGGGATGATCTCGTCCCAGCGTTCGTCTACGCCGTGGTCGGGCAGCTCGTCCCGGTGGGGGACCCGCCCGGGCATGAAGGGCGACGCGGACCGGACGTGCTGCACGCGCGGCGACCCGTCGGGGAGGGGGATCTCGAGCGGCAGCAGGTGATCGCGGTAGTACGTCCGCGTCATGACGGCGTCGTTCGCGATCGCGTCGCGCCACTCGCGCTCCTGGACGAAGACGGTCGCGTTGGGGAAGCTGAGCTTCACGTTCGGGTCGTCGCCGGAGGCTTGTTTGCCCTGGGCGGTCCAGTCGGGTGATTCGCCCGTGCGGCAGCGCCGTGTGAGCCCGCCGGCGTGATCGAAGTGGAGGTGGGTGACGACGGCGTGGTCGATCTCGGCGGGGTCCACGCCAGCCGCCTCGACGAGCCGGTCGATGCTCTGCTCGGACTCGAGCCCGAAGATGGCTGACATCTTCGCGTCCATCTTGTCGCCGGTGCCCGCTTCGATCAGGACGCGGCGCGGGCGCCCGAGCGATGGTTCGGGCTCGGCGGACTCGAGCAGGATGCAGTTATGCGCGACCTCGACGCGGTTCTTGTCGTCGCAGTCGATGGTGCGTGACCAGACGGACTTGGGGATGACGCCGAACATGCCACCGCCGTCGAGGAGGAGGCGCCCGGCTCGGAGGATCTGCCAGTTCCATTCGGTCATGGATGCAGGGTAGCATCCGGCCCGCGGACGGCGGGGGAGGTGAGCGTGTTCGAGCCGGTACGGGTAGCACGGGCGGAAGAGCGGCGGCAGGCGGTCGGCGTCGCGGAGATCTCCGCGGAGGCGGAGCCGGTCGGCGGGGGCGTCATGGCGTTCTCGGCGGTTGGTTCGTGGTCGAATCAGGCGTGCGACGTGGGGATGCGCGGTGCCGTCTCGGAGTCGGATCTCGACCGGCTCGTGTCGTTCTACGTTGAGCGGGGTGTGGAACCGCGGATCGAGGTCTGCCCGTTCGCGGACGAGACGCTCCTGCGCGGGCTCGCCGCCCGAGGGTTCACGCTGCGTGAGTTCGAGACGGTGCTTGTCCGCGAGATCGGGGGGGATGCAGGGGGCGGGGCGGTGGCGCCCGAGGGCGTCGAGCTCGTGACGGTGGACCCGACCGACGACGCGACGGTCCGGACGTTCGCGGAGGTCACCTCGCTGGTCTTCTGCCCGCCTGGCGAGCCGGTGCCGGGCCACATGCTGGAGCTGAGCGAGCGGTGCCTGAGACACCCCAGGTGCACGGGCATCGCGGCGGTCGCGGGAGGGGAGATCATCGGTGGCGGCGTTCTGGAACTCGCCGATGAGGTGGAAGGCGTTCGTATCGCGAGCCTCTTCGGAGGGGCGGTTCGCGAGGACTACCGGCGTCGCGGCATCCAGAGGGCATTGATCGAGGCCCGCGTGCGAGAGGGGGCGCTTCGTGGGGCCAACGTCGCGTGCATCCACACCCGCCCGGGCATCGCGACCGAGCGGAATGCGGCGAGGGCCGGTTTCGGGACGTGCTACACGAAGGTCGTCATGGCGAAACAGGGCGAGGGGTTGGTCCCCTCGCCCTGAGCGTGATGCTGGATGTGCGGCCGCGGTGTCAGTCCGCGAGTTCGGAGCCCGCGAGCACTTCGAAGAGTCCGTCGAGGGCGCGGGACTGCCCGCCGGTGGTTTCGGACGCGAACGCGGCGTCTGCGGCGGCCTCGGCGTCGCCCAGCATCAGGCGGAACGCGGCGGCCATGAACCAGGAGTCACGCTCGCTGCTGCGCCGGACGGCGCGGTCGGTGAAGTGGTCGTCCAGCAGGATGAGCAGTTCATCGAGTTCGGGCGAGTAGGGCACCTCGAGGGCGGCGTAGGGGTCTTCCTCGAACGCGGTCTGCATGAAGTGGCGCGCGGAGCTGTCGTTGCCCGACGCCGCGAGCGCGATGGCGTACCCGATCTTGGGCAGGCCCCAGTCACGCTCGTACGACGCGGCCCGGGCGAATGCACTGCGGGCGCTCGTGTACCGGCCCTCTTCAAGGAGGGACCAGCCCGCTTCGAGCGCCGAGACGGCACGGTCGGCGTTTGAGCCCGAACTTGTCAGGCCGTAGTAGCGGTGCGACGTGTAGCGCGGGGAGACATAGACGTAGCTCACCTCGCGGTAGGTCGGGCAGTAGTAGAACGGGCTGGCGCGGAAGGAGATCCAGAGCCCGAGGTGGTAGCCGGTGAAGCGGTGGCAGTAGCCGTGCGAGTAGTAGTGGTGGTGATGGTCGTAGTAGTAGTGGTGATGGTGGTGCTTGTCCTTGCCGCCCCGGCCGCCGCGGTGGTCGTCGTGGTCACCGTGCCCGCCGTGGCTGCCGTGCCCGTCTCGGTCGGCGCGGTCTTTCGGGCCGCCTCGGAGTTCATCGCCGCGGTGGGTGCTGGGGCGTCCCGGGCGTTCGCCGAGCTGGCGGCGGCGCTCGGTCAGGCTCTGCTTTTGCGCAGCTCGGTCGGGCGCGGGTCGCGTTGACGGGTTCGGGCGATCGGGGCGGGTCGACGGGCGCGCCGCCGGTCGCTCGGATGGGACAGCGTCCGACGGCCGGCTCGGGCGCACCCCGGGGTTTGGGCGTGCGCTCGGTCGGTCGGACGGGCGTGTGATGGTGTGGGTGCCGGGCCGCGTCGTCGGACGTGTGGTGGTGCGGTCCGCGTCGCGGGTGCTGTTCGAGGGGCGTTCGATGGTGCGGACGCCGCGGTCGCGGATCGGGCGCGAGGTCGCGGGGCGTGCGTTGTCCCGCAGGGGGCGTGCCGACGGACGCGGCGCCGGGCGTGATTGTGGCCGTGTTGCGGGCCGGCTCGAGGGACGCGCTGTTTCACGCTGCGGGCGGCTGACTTGCGGTCGGCTCGACGGGCGTGGTGCGGTGCGCGTCGGCTGACTGCGTTGTGGCGCCGAGCGTGTGGCCGGTTGCCTTGGCGCGGGCGCCGCCGCGGGGCGCGCCGATCGGGTCGGCGCGGGGCGTGCCGCGGGCCGCGAGGCGGGCCTGGGGGCGGGTCGGGAACTCCGCTGGGAGGACTTCTGTTGGCGGCTGTTCGACTTCTCGGGCGCCTCGGCGAGCGCCGGGGCGGCGAGCATCAGGGACAGCGCAGCGATCAGGGCGTGGCGTGGGCGCATCGGGATCCTCCCATCGTGTCTTTGGGACCGGCAGGCCGGTGGAGCACGGGCCGGGCCGGGGTTCTATGACGTCACCGACGTGGGAGACCCGCCGCTGACGGCGGAGTCAAAAAAGGCCTGGGACGCTCAGGGCTGGACCGAGAGCGTCTCGCGTTGCAGCTTGAGCTGCGCATCGGTGTGCTGGTCGATGCGGTCCGCGTGATCGTTGAAGGCCATGACGGCATCGTCGGGCACGGATTCGTCGAACCAGACGGCGCCGTTCGCGTCGATCTCCCAGGTGCCGTGGTGGTCGAGCAAGACACGGAGGTAGTCGGTCATCGCGTCAAAAATTCTGTCGTCGAGCTCGCGGATCTTGACGAGGGTGCTGAAGTTGGCACCGCGGGAGAATCCATCGGCGAACGCGCGGGCGCGGGCGGCGGGCACGCCCGCCTGGATCATCGCGCTCTCGTGCCGCTGCGGCGACGTGCGGAGGTACCGCTTGATCTCCGCGTTCATGCCCTTGAGCTCGGCGATGAGCTCGATCCTGCTCTCGATGTCGGCTGCGGACGTGAGTGTGGCGGGGTCCGTGCCGCCCATCTGGGAGAAGTCGTCGATGCGATCGTTGTAAGGCTGGTGCTGGGCGTTGAACTCGCGGAGCCACGCCGCCTGCTCGCGGAGTGCGGCGGCGTCGGACTCGCCGAGCTCGCCGGCGCGCGACTCGAGCTCGTCGGCGTATCGCTCGGCGAGATCGGGGTCCGGGTCGGCGTACCCCTGCTCGTCGATCTGATCGAGCATGCGTTGGCGGACGTCGGTGAGGTCGTCCTCGAACTGCGCATCGATGCCGCCGACGACGCCCTTGAGGGCGTCGTCGCGGCGCTCCGCGTTGTCCTTGACGACCCGGAGGCTCGACCCGCCGACGCACATGAACATGAGCACGACAAACGTCGCGGTGGACGCGACGCGGCTGCGCCGGAAGATGAACCACGCGATCCACGCCCCGACGAGCGCCGTCCCGAACTGCGCGAGCCAGGTGCCCGTCGCCGAACCGAGCGCGTAGGGAACGTCGTTCTGGTTCACCCGAAGCGTGAGCCAGGCCCAGCAGGGCAGCATAAGGAGGCCGATCACGAGTGCGACCGGGTGCACGCTGAAGCGGGCGCGTTTCGTCGGTGCCGGCACGGGCGGCGGCGGGGGCGCGGTCGGCGGGGATGACGGTGCTGGGTCTCGCGGGGGCTCGCTCATCGTGCGGAAGCGTACCCCTCAGCGGGGCCCGGCCCAAGCGATACTCAGCGGGCCGGCGAGAGCAGCGTCTCCGGGGCGTCCTGGAGGAGGCGGACGATCTCGGCCAGGCAAAGGGCAGCGGTGGCGCCGTCCACCACGCGGTGGTCGCAGGCGAGGCTCAGGGGCATCATCTTCCCGACGCGGAACCAGCCGTTCTTGGTGACCATCCCCTCACGGGTGCGCCCGACGGCGAGGATGCCGACCTCGGGGGCGTTGATGACCGGCGTCGCGAAGCGCCCGGCGTACGAACCGACGTTGGAGATCGTGAAGGTGCTTCCCGAGAGCCGCTCGCGGGGGATCGACCGGTCGCGCGCGCTCGCGGCGAGGTGCCCGACGTGGCGTGAGATCTCAAGGACACCCAGGCGGTCGCAATCGGGCACGACCGGGACCATGAGCCCGTTCTCGGTGTCGGCGGCGATGCCCATGTGCACCGAGCGGTGCTGCACGATCTCCTCGGCTTCCTCATCGACCGTTGCGTTGAGCGCGCCGAACTGGCCGGTGAGGGCACGCGTCACGGCGGAGCAGACGAAGGGGAGGAAGCTCACCTTCTCGCCCGACGCCGCGGCGAGCTGCTTGCGGAGCTTGTCGAGCTCGGAGACGTCCGCTTCGTCCATGACGGTGAAGTGGACGGCGGTGTCCACGCTTTGGCGCAGGCGCTGGGCGATCTTGCGCCGGACCCCGCGGAACGGGACGCGGTGCACGTCGGCGCCGGCGGGGATGTTGACCTTCTGGGCCGGGGCGGGTGCGGGCGACGGCGCGGCGGGCGTGGCGGCGGGCATCGCCGGCATGGCGGCGGGCGCGGGGCGCGCGGGGGCGGCGGATCCACCGCCGGCGCTGGCGTTCTCGACGTCCTTCTTCGTCACGCGGCCGCCGATGCCGGTGCCCCGGACGGTGTCGATGTCGATGCCCTTGTCGCGCGCGAGCCGGCGGACGGCGGGCGTCGCGAGCGCCTTGCCGGGCAGGGCGTTGAACTGATCGCCGCCGACCTTGCCGACGACGGTGCCGGCGTCTTCACGCTCTTCGGGCTCGGGCGCGGGCTCGGCGGCCTTCTTGCCCGAGCGGATCGTCTTGCGTTCTTCCTGCGGCGGGGGCTCCTCGGTGCGCGATGGCTGCTGGATCTGCCCGTTCGCGCCGCCCGTGTAGGTCACCAACGGCGCGCCGACCTTGATGATGTCGCCCGCGCCGCCGTGGAGGGTGGCGATGGTGCCCGCGCGTGGAGACGGCACCTCGACGAGGGCCTTGTCGGTCTCCATCTCGGCGAGGATGTCGTGCTCGGCGACGGTCTGGCCCTCCTCGACCTTCCACGCGATGAGCTCGGCCTCCTCGAGGCCCTCGCCCAGATCGGGGAGGATGAAGACGTTGGGATCGGTGGACTTCGCGTGGGCCATGGTCGTTCCTTGCGTGGCGTTGCGTCAGTTTACGGAGCCGGCGTGGAAGGGCCGGATTCAGTAGGCGAGGCACTCCTCGATGCCCTTCTGGATGCGCGGGGCTTCAGGGAGGTAGTCCATCTCCAGTTTGTAGTAGGGCATGATGGTGTCGAACCCGGCGACCCGCTGCACGGGGGCCTGCAGGTGCAGGAAGCAGCGCTCCTGGATCAGGCTCGAGATCTCGGCGCCGAGCCCGGCGGTGAGCGGGGCTTCGTGCACGATCACGCACCGCCCGGTCTTCTCGACCGACTCGGCGATCGTGTCCACGTCGATCGGCCAGCAGGTGCGGAGGTCGATCAGCTCGACGGACACGTCCTCGGGGAGCTCGTCCATCGCGTTGAGGCACTGGAAGACCGGCGCGCCCCAGGTGACGACGGTGATGTCGTCGCCCTCGGAGACGACCTTGGCGGTGCCGATCTCGACGGTGTAGTCGTCCTCGGGGACTTCTTCCTTGAAGCTGCGGTAGACACGCTTGGGCTCGAAGAAGAGGACGGGATCCGGATCGCGGATCGACGCGAGGAGGAGGCCCTTGGCGTCGTAGGGCGTGGAGGGCATGACGACCTTGATGCCCGGCGAGTGGGTGTAGATCGCTTCTGGCGAGTCGGAGTGGCACTCGGGGGCGTGGATGCCGCCGCCGACGGGGACGCGGACGGTCAGCGGGACGGTGACGGCGCCGCGTGTGCGGGTGCGCATGCGTCCGCCGTGGTTGACGAGCTGGTCGTACGCGGGCCCGAGGAAGCCCTCGAACTGGATCTCGGGGACGGGCCGCATGCCGGCGATCGCGAGCCCGATGGCGGTGCCCATGATGCCGGACTCGTCGAGGGGAGTATCGACGACGCGGTCGCCGCCGTGCTTGGCGTGGAGCCCCTCGGTGACGCGGAAGACGCCGCCGTTGTGCCCGACGTCCTCGCCGAGGATGACGACGCGTTCGTCGCGTTCCATCTCCTGGTCGAGGGCCTGGTTGATCGCCTGGACGAGGGTGAGTTCTGGCATGATGTGCATCCAAAGAGGCATGGGCGTCTCGCCCGTGAGATTCTGTTCTTTATCCGATGACGACGGTCGCGGCGGCGGCGGCGTCCTGTGCGGCTTTCTCGTCTTCCTGGGCCGCGATGTAGGCGGCGGCGTCGGGCATCGCCGCGTTCACCGCGAGCGCGACGTCGTCCACGGGCTGCTTCACGCGCACCTTGGACGACCAGCCCGAGATCTCGATCTCGGTCTCCGTGTCGCTCTTGGCGGTCAGGGCTTTGACATAGATCGGGTTGATGTACCGCTCCTTGCCCTTGTGATCGACGAGCTTGACGAGCATCACACGCGCTCCGGCGACGCCTTCAGGCCCGCCTGCTCGGGGTTCTGCCCGATCGAGCTGGTCCGCATGGTCTCGCGCTGCTTGATGAGCTGCGGCGGGAGCTCGGCGTACATGCTGTCGAACATGTCGCTCGCGTGCGGTGCCTCGATCTCCTCGGCCGTGCGCACGACCTCGGCGGTGATCTTCTTGGCCTGCTCTTCGAGCGTCTTCTGCTTCTTGTCGTCCCACTTGCCGACGGACTCGAGGTACAAACGAGTTCGGATGAGGGGGTCCTTGGCGACCCAGGCCTCGACCTCCTTGGGGTCGCGGTATCGGCGCGCGTCGTCGGCGGTGGTGTGGTCGCCGAGGCGGTAGGTCACGCCCTCGATGAAGGTGGGCCCGCCACCCTTGACGGCGCGGGCGCGGGCTTCCTTGGTGGCCTTGTAGACGGCGAAGATGTCGTTGCCGTCCACCTGCATGGTTGGGATGCCGTAGGCGAGTGCCTTCTGGGCGACGGTCTCGGACTTCATCTGGCGTTCGCGCGGCACGGAGATCGCCCACTGGTTGTTCTGGCAGTAGAACACCAGCGGGACCTGCTGCGTGGCGGCGAAGTTCATCGCGCCGTGGAAGTCGCCCTCCGAGGTCGCGCCGTCGCCGAAGTAGGTGATGACGGCGGCGTCCTTGTCCTTGCGGATCTTGTGGGCCCAGGCGATGCCCGTCGCGTGGAGCATGTGGGTGCCGATGGGGACCGACAGCGGCGTGATGTTGACGCCGTCGGGCATCTTGCTGCCGCGCTCGTCGCCCATCCAGTAGACGAGGACGTAGTGCATGGGCAAGCCGTGCATGAAGAGGGCGGCGTTCTCGCGGTAGGCGGGGACGATCCAGTCGGTGCCCTTCTTCATGGCCAGCGCCGAGCCGACGGCGTTGGCTTCCTGGCCCTTATTCTGCGGGTAGGTGCCCATGCGCCCCGAACGCTGGAGCTTGAAGGCAACCTCGTCGAGCTCGCGGCAGATGCGCATCTGTTCGTAGAGGTGGATGACCTGGTTGTCGGTCAGCGTGCCCTTGGCGAGCTTCTTGTCGAGGTTGCCGTCCTCGTCGAGGATCTGCATGTGCTCGATCTTGGCTTCGTAGACGGTGCGGATGGGCATGGCGGTCCTTCTCGGTTGCAGTGGGACAGGCGTCCCGCCTGTCCAAATCTCGGAGACAGGCGAGAGGCCTGTCCCTCCGGCTCGGGTCAGTGAAGGGCGTCGATGGTTTCCTGCATGTGCTCGCGCCCGGTGCCGCCGGCGTCGCCGAGCCCGGTGCCCGGGAACTGCTTGATGTGCGACTGGTCGGGTGTGCGTCCCTTGCCGCGGGCCTCGGTGGGGGTGCGTTCGGGGATGCTGAACAGCTCATCGGGCAGCGTGGACGAGTGGGCGAGCGCCGCGTCGGCGGCGGCGAGCATGGAGTCGTCCGCGTTGTCTTCCAGGGCGCGGAACGCCGCGTGGATCTCGAGCTCGGCGATGTCGAAGAAGTGCATCGCCGCGGCCCGGTCGCGCGCAAACTCGGTGCCGTTGCGCCCGGCCCGGAGATCATGATCGAGCCTGCTGAGCGTGCAGAGCCACGCGTGGATGTGCAGCGCCGCGTCGGACAGCCGGGCCTGGATCGCCTGGCGGTTGATGATCTCGGCGTCGTGCGTCTTGCTCGCCCGCTTGAATCGGTAGGTGAGTTCGCTGATCAGCGTGCAGACGCGTGCCGCGGGCCCGGCGAGCTCGGCGCGGACGTTTTTGATCTCGGGGGTGCGTCGCCGGATTCCGCCGAAGACTTCGAGCCCGAGCGGGATCGCGGCCCGCATGACGGTGGGGGTGATCTTCCAGGAATCGATGGCGTCCTTGATGCCGAGCATTTTCTCGGCGAGCTGCTTGCCGCCGTAGGCGAAGACGAACGAGTGCATGACCTCGTTGGCGCCCTCGACGATGGTGTTGATGCGCGAGTCGCGGAAGATGCGCTCGATCTCGTTCTCGGTCATGTAGCCCTCGCCGCCCATGATCTGGACGGCGTTGTTGACCGAGCGCCAGCCCATCTCAGAGCAGAAGATCTTGCACATCGCCGTCTCGAGCATGATGTCGTCGTCGTGCCGATCGAGCATGCCGGTGGTCATGTAGAGCACCGAATCCATGGCGTAGCACAGGGCGCTCTGGTGGGCGACCATCTGCTTGACGAGCTCGAAATCGGCGAGCGGTCGATCGAACTGGTAGCGCGTCTGCGACCACTTGATGGACTGGTCCATGGCGCGTTTGGCGCCGCCGATCATGCCCGCGCTGAGCGTGCAGCGACCGTAGTTGAGGCAGGTGAGGGCGACGTTGAGGCCCTTGCCCTCCTTATGGAGGAGGTGCCACTTGGGGACCTTGACATTCGTGAACTTGATGCGCGCCTGCCAGGTGCCGCGGATGCCGCACTTGGAGCGGTTCTTCTGGAAGATGTCGATGCCCGCCATGTCGGGCGTGCAGACGAGCGCGGTGACCTTGTCCTTGCCGCCGATGTTCTGCTTGGCCATGACGGTGAAGAGGCCGGAGATGGCGCCCGAGGTGGCCCACTTCTTCTCGCCGTTGAGGATGTAGTGCTCCCCGTCCTCGGAGAGCTCGCAGCGCGTTTCCTGACCGCCGGCGTCGCACCCGACGTTGGGCTCGGAAAGGCAGAACGCGCTGAGCCAGTCCTTGGCGAGGTGGGGCAGCCACTCGGCCTTCTGCCGGTCGGACCCGAAGAGCATGAGCGCCTTGCACCCGATCGACTGGTGGGCGGAGACCATGACGGCCGTCGAGCCGCAATACTTGCCGATCATCTCGAGGACACGGTTGTAACTCGTGATGCCCATCCCGAGCCCGCCGAACTCCTTGGAAATGGTCATCCCAAGGACGCCCATCCTGAAGAGTTTCTGGATCACCCACTCGGGGATGTGCTGTTCCTGGTCGATCTCGATCGACGGGTGCTCGTTGCGCAGGTACGTCTCGAGCTCGGCCAGCAGGCGGTCGCACTCGGCGGTCTCGTCGGGTGCGCTCTTCGCGATGTCGGGGTAGGGGAAGTACAGGTCCTCGCGGAGCTGTCCCCAGAAGAGATTCTTGACCGCGCCCATCGCGTCGGGCTCGGGCCCGAGCAGCTGCTCGGCGTCTGCGATCATCTTCTTGTCCCGCTCGGAGACGCCCTTGAGGTTCTTGAGGTCCGCCATCGGTCCGTCCTCTCTCGCCGGGCGGCTGTGCCCGGCGTTCAACAATCAGTATCGGCGTCGGGGCGCGGGGCGATTCGCCCGGGCGCGACCCAAACACACCGGAGCCACCGTTACGCCTTGCCCGCCTTCGCCCCCGAACGGGCGAAGAAGGCATCGATCGCCTGCTGCGCTGCCTCGGTTGCGCGCAGCGCGATGAGCTGCTCTCGTTCCGCGTCGAGCGCTGCCTGCCAGCCCTTGTCGAGCCCCACGGCGACGCACGCCGCCACCGCGCGGCCCGTCGCGGTCGTCTCGATCCCGGAGTCGTCCAGGGCGCGCCGGACGGCGCCCGCGACGCGGCCGTTCCATCGGCTCGGCGCGCCGTCACGCTCGGGCGTGGGTTGGTCCGCGACCCACTTCGCCGCGGCGTCCACCAGGTCGCCCGCGTCATCGACCGTCGCGTCGAAGAGCGACGCCTCGGCCGCGTCGGCGTAGAGCATGGTCTTGCCGTCCGCGGTGCGCTGGATCGCATCGAGCGCGTTCATCCGCGCGGGGAGGAGGTTGGTCCCGCCCCATCCCGGGCAGATGCCAAGCCCCGCTTCTGGCAACCCGACGGGGTAGGGCTTGACGCCGGGGGCTCCGATGAGCCCGTCGCAATGCATCGCGAGCTCGAGCCCGCCGCCGAGCGCCGCGCCGTTGATCGCGGCGGCGGTGGGGCATGGGAGGTTCGCGATGCGTCCGAAGATCCGCTGCCCGCGGGCGAGATACTCGTCCAGATGGGCATCGGTGAGCGCCATGATCGCCTTGAGGTCCGCGCCCGCGACGAAGACCCGATCTGACGCGGAGGCGAAGACGACGCCCGTTGCGTCCGAGGGCAGCGCGTCGAGTGTCGCGTCGAGCCGATCGAGCAACTCGGCATCGACCACGACGACCGGGCGTGCGGGTTGCTCGAGGCGGACGACGGCTACGCCGGGGGCGACCGCGTCACCAGCTGTCAGGATTGGCAGAGGCTCGATTGCCATGGTTGGATGTCCCGGTGCCGCGGCGTCCCTCACGCGCACGGCTTCAGACGCCGGGTCATCCCGACGACGAGATCATCATAGGCGCACCGCGCCTCGCAGAGCCCGATCAGGAGGGTTTCAGAAAGCGGTTTCACGCACTAGCGGAGTCGTGCGGCGAGGATCTCTTGCGCTTCGGGGCGCGCCAACACAGACGCCGACAAGTCCGCGCCGCGCTCGATCAGGTCCGCGTCGAGGGAGCCGTCGAGCTCGTTGAGGAGATTCTTGGTCGCCGCAAGCGCGTGCGGCCCGCCCTTCGCGAGGCGCGACGCGACCTCGTCGGCGAGCGCTTCGAGCCCGTCGCGATCCGGCGCGATCTGATCGACGATGCCGACGTCCAGCGCCTCGGCGCCGGACATCACGCCCCCCATCAAAAGCACTCGTCGGGCGCGCCCCGCGCCGAGTCTGCGGACGACCCACGGCGCGACCACCGCCGGGCAAAGCCCGAGATCGACCTCGGGGAACCCGAGCTTGGCGTCGGCGTGGGAGATCGCGACATCACAACAGCACGCGAGCCCGCACCCGCCCCCGATCGCGGCGCCGTTCACCTTCGCCAGCGTCACGCAGGGCAATGCCCGCAACCGGAGGGTGAACTCCCCCAGCGACCCGAGCAGCCGGCGCGGCAATTCCGGGTCGCCGCACCCGCCTTTCGCTTCATCGATGATGACCTGTTTGAGGTCCATACCGGCGCAGAACGCGCGCCCGGTGCCGGTGATGGTCAGCACGCGCACGCCCGACGCGTCACCCAGTTCATCCAGGCGTGCGTGGGCGGCGTCGAGCAGCTCGATCGAGCAGGCGTTGCGCGCGTCCGGTCGGTTCAGGGCGAGCGTGGCGGTGGGGCCGTCGGCGGTCAGGGTGGCGAGATCGGTCATCGTCTCCTCGCGGCGTTCTTGATTCGGGTCCGTGCTTCCTCGGTGCCGACGCACGCGATCGATGCATCGAGCCCGCGTCGGATCGTGGCTTCAATCGGGTCGGCGATGGTCGCCACCCAGTCGCTTGTCGCGCGCACGGCGTGCGCGGGCTTGCTCGCCAACACGCGGGCGATATCAAACGCCTCGTCGTCGAGAGCGTCCGTGATCCGGTGCACGAGCCCGAGCCGCAACGCTTCGGTCGCGTCGATCGTCTTTGTGTCCAGCAGCAGTCGGCGGGCGTGGCCGTCCTCCACGCTGCGACGCAGGAACGGCGCGGACACCGCGGGTGACACGCCGATGAGCGCCGCCGGGTATCCGAACGTCGCGTCGGGCGAGCAGGCCACCACGTCCGCCCCGCCCAGCAAGGCGCACCCGCCCGCGAGCGCCGCGCCGTGCGTCGCGATCACGACCGGTCGTGGGTTGGCACGCATCGCGCCCACGACCCGAGAGAGCTCGACGAGCAAGGCGCGAAGAATCGGTTGGTCGTCCGCGTCCGCCGCGATCGCCCTGAGGTCGAACCCCGCCGAGAAGCACGTGTGATCCGCGTTGAGCAGGATCGCCCGAGCGTCGTCGTCGAGCGCGATCGCGTCGTGGAGTGCGTCGAGCATCGCGGGCGTCATCGCGTTCACGGGCGGCGCGTCGAGCGTGATGGTCCGGACGCCCCGGTCCCGCCCGGCTCGGATCACGCCGACGCCCCGGCTTCGAGGATCTTGCTCGCCGCCACGCCCGCCGCACGCACCGCCTCGGCGTCCGTCCCCGTCTCGTACCCCTCGGCGTGCACCACGTCGATCAGCGTCGCCAGCGCGATGTTGCCCGGCGCCCGCCGGTGGGGGGTCGAGGCGTACGGGCACCCGCCCAGCCCGGCGCTCGCCGCATCGAACGAGCGGACGCCCTCCCTGAGCGCCGCGCGCACGCAGTCCGCCGCTCGCCCGAACGTGTCGTGCAGGTGCAGCGTGATGGTGGGTCCGTCCCCGATCGCTTCGCGGACGACGCCGATCACGCGCGCGATCGAGTCGGGCGTGCCCGCGCCGATCGTGTCGCCCAGGTCGATCTCATCGACACCCAGGTCCACAAGCCTCCGGGCGACATCCGCAACCCGAGAGGGCGCCACGTCGCCGTCGTACGGACACTTAACGGCGCACGAGACGTACCCGCGAACAGCGATGGGCCCGCCGGGCGCCTCCGCCGCCATCGTCACGACGGGCGCGAATCGGTCGAGGGTTTCCTGGATCGTCGCGTTCGTGTTGCGTTTCGAGAACGTCTCGGACGCCGCGGTGAAGACGGCGACCTTGCCGATCGGCATGGTCTCGGCGCGCACCTTGTAGACCTCGTCCATGCCGCGCTGGTTGGGCACGAGGGCGGAGAGGGTGACGCTCTCGGGGATGTCGCGGTCTTTGAGGAGGACGAACAGGTCGTGGGCGTCGCCGAGCTGGGGGATCCAGCGTGGGCTGACGAAGCTGGTCGCCTCGATCTCGTCCACGCCGGTGCGTGCGATGATCTCGACGAGCGCGGCCTTCTCCTCTGTGGGGATCGGGCGCGGCTCGGACTGCAGCCCGTCTCGGGGCGCGACGTCGGTGATGCGGACGCGTTCTGGCATACCCCCGATGGTACCCCCACGCAGGCTCCGAACGTCTGCCAGAGTGACATCCTGCCGGGGGCTCGGCGGTCTGACTGGCACGCCTCGCTGCTGAAATGGGCGACTTCCCGCTCGCGAAAGCACTGGCCCCGGACTGGCACGCGCGTTGCCTCCCGGGGATTGAACACGTCGCTGCATCGACCCGCAGCTTTGAACAGAAGGAGGCTCACCATGGGACAAGCCCTTATCACCCGCCGTGACGCCGAGAATGGCGTGCACCCGATCGATCAGTTCTTTCGTGCCGCGTTGACACGCGACCCGTTCGCCATCTTCGCCGGCGGCCTCTCGGGGATCGAGGAAGGGACCCTGGCGATTGACGTCTCAGAGGACTCGGACCATGTGATCGTCCGGGCGTCGCTGCCGGGTTTCGCCCGCGAGGACATCTCGGTTGAAGTCCATGACGGTGTGCTCAGCATCAGCGCTTCGCGCAGCGAAGAATCCGAGGACCGGACCGAGAAGTTCTACCGCAAGGAGCGTCGCACCGGCTCAGTCTCCCGCCGCGTGGCTCTTCCGGTCGCGGTTGTTGAGGACGACGCGACCGCGGAACTCAAGGATGGCGAGTTGACGCTCCGGCTTCCCAAGTCCGTGCAGGGCGGCCCCAGGCGGATCAGCATCAACTGACCCGCCGGCGTCCGCGCCCCACTCTGCTGCGGCGTCGCGGGAAACCGGACGCCGCGCATTCGCTGGCGACCAGCGGGACAGGGGCGCGACATGACACAGATCGAGATGAGCACCGTTGAAATGGAGCGTGTGCCGTCCGCAAGCCGCCGCCCGGTGGGTGTCCGCGAGCTCTTCGGCGCGCCGTTCCGGGTCCTCCCGCCGTGGATGGTCTGGGCCGCGTGGGTCTGGGGCTTCGCGATGCTCGCGTTGATGATCTGGTGCGCCGTCGCGTTCTTCGGCGCCGAGACCGAGCGCGGGATGATCGCGTGGGCGGCCGGGTTCGTCGCGGCGACCGTCGGCGGGTGCTGGGTGGACGCGTGGTGGTGGCTGACCGCGTACCGCGGGTTTGATCGGCGCTGATCCGGGCCCGTTCCGGGAACTCGCGGGCAGCATCGGCGTATCGATTGCGGCGAAGGAGTATGCCGCATGAGGATCCGATCGGTTCGTTGTCAGAGACGAGCGGCGCGTCGCCTCACGATCGTGCTGGGGTGCTTGGCGGTTGCCGTCACGACCGCCCGCGCGTGCCTGTGGGACTACGACACCCTCCGCGCTGAGGCGAACGGGCTGCCGGGTGTTGTGGAGATCATCACCGGGCGGTTCGACCGGTTCCCGCCGTTGTACTACGAGATGCGTCTGGAGCGTGTCTCGCGCGAGGTCGTCGAACGCCCGGATAACCTGGACTTGTACGACAACGCCGGCGTCGCGCTCGACCGCCTCGGGCGGTCCACCGAAGCGATCGACTGGATGGCGCGCAAGCTCGACGCGATCGAACGCCTCCAGTCAGCGGGCGAGGACGTCTCTGAGCACCGGTACCGGTACCTCGCGAATCTCGGGACATTCCACACGCACCGGTGGCTTAAGAACGGTGCGGACCGATCGGATGTCGCAGATCTGGAGCAAGCCCGTGACCTGATCGCCGCGGCGATCGAGCTGAACCCGGACGCGCACTTCGGCCGCGAGCGGTATCAGTTGCTGGCGATTGAGTGGCTGCTCGATCCGCCCGCGCGCGAGGCTTACGACCCCGTCCCGACCCTCTTCGCAGCCGTGGAAGGGCTCGAGCGACACGTGTCGCGAGGGTTGCCCTTTGGCGAGGACGTAGCCGAATCGTTCGGTGATCCGGTCGAAGGGTTGTCGGGCTTGATCGCGCTCGGCGCGGCCTGGGAGAGCGTGGACATCTATCACAGCCTCGCGAGGGTTCTCTACGGGCAGGAGCACGCGTCGTTATCCATGCTGGCCATGCTCCGTGTGAACGAGTTGCTTGATTCGGGGCGGGCGTCCCTGCATCCCGAAGCCGATTCCGACGATCCGTCGCACGAAGGACCCGGCTTCCTACCCGTTGGCACGGCGCTGTACGATCACCGGCAGGTCGAGATCATCGAGTTCTACAAACAAGCTCGTGAAGAGGCAGACCTCTGGCACGTCGCGAGGGACGCCTACGTCCTCGGTCGCCTCGAACGCGGCGAGCACCCGGACACGCATCCGGAGTTCTGGGGTCAATGGGTCGAGGTGTCCTCGCCGCCACAACCGCCCGGGCGACTCGATACCACCACAGCAGGGTACGTGATCGGAGGCGTGCTCGTCGTCGGGGCGCTGATTGTGCTGGTGATCGCGAACAATCTTCGGCGCAGGAAGCGGAAGCTCGCCTCGGTGGGGTGAGGGTCACTCCCCATCGGTCTCCGTTTCGGATTCCAACTCAGCCGCCTCTGCCTCGTCATCCCCGGATACTTTCAGGAACGGGATCGTCGAGTCGATGTTGTTGATGGTCCGGCGCAGCGACGCGAGGTGCTTGTCCACCGCTTCGAGCGAGACCTGCAGCGTCGAGAGCCGCTCGTCCATCGAGTCGAGCTCGGTGTTCACGCCCGCGAGCTTCTGGTCGATGTCCGCCATGCTGGACTCGATCGATTCGAGCGAATCGAGCTGCGTGTCGAGGCGTTCGAGCAGCGCGTTCGCCTTCTCGACCTTCGCGAACGACTCATTGATGCTGTTGAGCTGCTCGTTGGACATCGCGATCTGATCGTGGATGTCCTGCACGACGCACCCCGGCAGTGCGAGCAATCCAGCAACGAGCAGCGGGCCGGCGGCGAGCTTCATCATGGCGATCGTTCCTCCGCCCGCACCGTATCCGGTCCATCCATCGCGCGGAGCACGCCGCGCACGCCGGCGATGGTCGCCCGGGCTGCCGCGTCGTGCGGGTGACGGCTCTCGAATTCGATGGTGAGCGTGGGGATCCCCGAGTCGATGCCCGCCCAGGTGCCCAGCGAGCCCGGCGTGGGGTAGCCCATGTCGGGGACGACCGTCCAATCGCCGCCGCCCGCGGCTCGGGCGGCGTCTGCGAAGGCGGCGGCGAGGCGGGGCGCGGGGTGCGGGCCGTCGAAGTTCACGAACGGCCCGCCGCGGGAGATCGAGTGGAAGACGATCAACACGTCCGGGCGGAACGACCGCATGTCGGCCAGCACGGCGGCGACCTCGGGCTCGCTCGCCGGCTCGCGTCCCCAAGACCGCGACGGGCGGAAGTTGGACGCGGGCCAGTTCCGGTTGAGATCGACGCCGCGCGCATTGCCCCGTCGCTTGCGGGCGTGCCCGTCGGGGTTCATGTTCGCGACGACGCGGACGGTGGCACCCCAGGCGTCCGCTTCGTGGGCGAGCGTCGGTTGGAGCGCGGGGAGTGCCTCGAGCCCGGGCGTCTCCGAGCCGTGGATCAGGCCGATGAGGTAGACGCGTGCCGGGCCCGAGCCGAAGTCCGTCGCGACGATGGGCTCGCCGTTGACGGACCTTCCGATGGTGCCCGCTGGGAACCCGGGCGGCGCGGTGGTGGGAATCCGCCCAACAGGCGTGCCCGCGACCATCGGCGCGGGTCGGGCGGCGCGCTCAGCGGGCGTTTTGCAGATCGCGACGACGGGGGGCTCGGATGGGTCCGAAACGACCGTGAGTGTCGTGCCGCAGCCGCCCAGGAAGAGCGCCGCGACCAACAGCGTGCGCGTCATGTCTGCAGCACGCCGGTCTTGAACTCGGCGTCCCAGTCCCACCCGATCGTGGAATCGAGGGCCGCGATCAGCTCATCGCGCGTCTTGTGCGGCTCGATGATCCGGTCCACCCACCCCCGGGCGGCGCCGTGGCGGATGTCCTGCTGCTCGTCGTAGCTCTGGCGGACGGCGGCGAGGATCGCCTCGTGCGTCTCCTTGTCGATCGCTTCGCCCTTGCGCTCGCGGCTGCGTTCCTCGATCGTCGCGAGGACGCCCGTTGCCTGGGCGGCTCCCATCACCGAGCAGCGGGAGCCGGGCCAGGCGAAGCTGAGGTAGGGCTCGAACGCGCGCCCGCACATCGCGTAGTTTCCCGCGCCGTAGCCGCCGCCCATGATGACGACGAGCTTGGGCACGACGGAGTTGCTCATGGCGTTCACCATCTTCGCGCCCGCGCGGATGATGCCGCCCTGCTCGCTGTCGCGCCCGACCATGAACCCGGTCGTGTCGTGCAGGAAGACGAGCGGGATCTTGCGCTGGTTGCAGTCCATGATGAACCGGGCGGCCTTGTCGGCCGAGTCGTCGTAGATGACGCGGGGCATGCTGGTCGCGGTGCTCGGGCCGGCCTTACCCCCTGGCATCGAGCGTGTCGAGAGTTTGCACTGGTTCGCGACGATACCCACGGGGTGCCCGCCGACGCGGGCGTACCCGCAGACGAGCGACTGGCCGTAGTCGGGCTTGTACTCGTCCCAGTCGGGCGCGATCTTCTCGCCCTTGCCGCCGGCGGCACCGTCGTCGGGCTCGGTGCGGGCGTCCACGATCGTCGCGATGATTTCTTCGACGTCATACTGCGCGCCGGGCTTGTCGGTAAAGATGTCGTAGACGTCCTCAGGGTTGCGCGCGGGGGTGTGCCCGGGGTCGCCGGTCGCGGGCGTGTCGGGGTACTTGCCCACGATGTTCCGAACACGCCGGAGGCACGCGTCGTCGTCGGGCTCCTTGAAGTCGATGGTTCCCGAGATGGCGGCGTGCATGCTCGCGCCGCCGAGCTCTTCGTCGGTGACCTCCTGCCCGATCGCGGCCTTCACGAGCGCCGGACCCGCGAGGTACAGCCCGCTGCCCTCGGTCATCAGCAGCGTGTCGCAGAGCACGGGCAGGTACCCGCCGCCGGCGACGCAGTAGCCCATGATCGCCGCGATCTGAGGGATGCCTTGGGCGCTGAGTACGCTGTTGAGATAGAAGATCCGGCCGAAGTCGTCCGTGTCCGGGAAGACGTCCTCCTGCAGCGGCAGGTAGGCGCCCGCGGAGTCCACCAGATAGATCAGGG
>JAUHXM010000046.1 GCA_030426605.1 Phycisphaerae bacterium
ACGCTGCTGGAGATGACGCTCGCCTCGGTGATCGCCGGGATGGTGCTGATCGTGGTCGGCGGGCTGTTCGCGTCGCTCAACGTCGCGGACCGAGCCTCTCAGACCGCGCTGAGCACGGCGACCGAGTTCTCGATGACGCAGGGGACGATCCGGCGATCGTTCCTCCGCCTCGTGATGGCGGCGGACCGGGAGATCGAGGAGGGCGAATCGCTGCCGCGCCCGCGGCTGCTGCTCGAGGCGGACGCCGCGGCGCAGGGCGCGCCGAGGTTCGAGGTCGTCGTGTCGCGCCCGCCCGTGGGCTCGAACCTCGCGACGACCGCGGCTGAGTGGGCGTTCGCCGCCAGCGACGAGGCGTCGCTCAACTTTGTCTCCGCGGACGGGTCGGGCGGGCAGGAGCGGGGCGTGTTCGAGCTGCGCCCGGACGGCGAGCGCGAGCTCGTGATGGCCGCCCTCGGGCTCGAGAGCGCCTGGTGGGACCCCCCCACCCCCGAGCAGCTCGCGCGCGTGCGCGACCGGGACCGATCGCCCACGATCCGCCCCGCGTCGTATTCGCCCGGCGGCGCCGCCGCGGCGCTGGCCGATCCCGGCACGACGTGGACACTCTGGTACCGTCGGATGATCCCCGAGGAGGTGGCGCTGCTCGATCAGGGGTACGAGACGCAGGCGGACGGGCTGGGCGACCTCGAGGTCGAGGCGCGTCGTCTGGCGGGCGCGGTGCGGCTCGCCACGGGCCTCACCGAGGCCCAATGGCGCGTGTACAAGGGCGACGAATGGCTCGCGACGGACTACAGCGGCCTGATGGTCCGCGACTTGCCCGCGTTCGTGCAGTTCCGGGCGCGGTCCAAGAACGGGAACTACGGCGAGTGGCTCTTCGAGATCGCGTGGACCGAAGCCGAGAACGTCGCGACGGACGATGAAGCTTCGTACTTCGGCGGCGCGGGGTCCGACGGGCAGGGCCCGCCAGACGCCGGCACCGGAGATGGCGACGGCGGCACCCGCGACGACATCCCCGACGCCACACGACCGCCCGCGAACGACAGCACACGCCCCGGCGATCTGCCGGAAGCGGGCGGCGACACCGCGTCCGGCGGCACGAGCGCGACGGTGCGGGACGGCAGGAACCGATGATGCGCGCCCGGACGACATCCCGGCGTGGGTACGTGCTCGTGCTCGTCGTGCTGCTCACGATGGTCGTGGCGCTGATGGGTGCCGTCGGGCTCAACCGCCAGGGCGCCCAGACACTCACTGTCGTGCGCCAGGTCGAGGCGTACCGCGCCCACCACGCGGCCCGGGGCATCCAGGAGGCGATCGGCGTCTGGCTGCGCACGGTCAACACGCGCGGCCTCGCCGACTCGCTGGGCGAGGACGGGCACGCGCTGGACATCACGCTCGACGGCGGATACTCGCTGCAGATCTACCTCCACGACGGGCAGGGCACGGCGCTGGCCGATCTCTCGGGCGTTGTCCGCGCCGAGCAGGACCGCGCGGGCGCGGCCCTCATCAATCTCCAGAACCTCGTGGGCGACGAGCACTTCGACGAGTACGTCCGTGAGGGCGGGCCCGCGGCGGTCAGCCTGAACACCGCGTCCGAGCCTGTCCTCCGCGCCGTCCTCCTCGCGACCCTCACCGAGGCGATGGCCGACGAGATGACATCAATCATCCTCGACCTGCGCTCGGGCGGGGTGCGGCTGGATCGATCCGACCTGACCGAGGCGCTCACCGCCGTGGGCGCGACGGGCGACGAGCGGACCGCGGTCACGCAATCCATCACGGACACCACCGAGGTGTGGTGGGTGACCGTGGTCCAGCGGCACATGATCCGGGGCGTGCAAGCCAGGTACGGCGGGCTCGTGTCGATCCGCACGGGCTCGACCCGTTCGCAGCCCGGGACGAGCGCGTTCATCTCGTGGACCGACCTGGGGGTGGGCCCGCGGCGCATCGCCCCGCCGCCGGGCATCCCGGAGATCGACTGACGCCCGCGCGCGGCGCGGGTACGCTGACGCAGGCAGGAGCACGACCATGAGCGCCCGAGGGCAAGTCAACCGAGCGACCGCGACGAAGCTGACGCGCGCGGCGCAGGGCGCCGCCCTGGTGCTCGGGGTCGGGGCGGTCGGCGCGGTGTTCGCGTTCAAACCCGCGGGCGCCGGCCCCGCCGTGCCCGAAGACGCCCCGATCGGGCCCGTGACCGTCGTCCTCCCCGAGCGCGACACCGAGCCGCTCATCCCGGACATCGGGTATCTCGACATCGACGGGCTCGTCGAGCGCATCAGCCAGATCGACAACGCCCCGGAACGCCCCGAGCCAGAAGAAGAACAGGGCCCGGCGGTCGCTCAAGAGCCCGCGACGCCCGACCAGAGCGACCCGACGATCACCGACCGCGTGACGTACCTGGGGCACATCAGCGTGGGCGATTCGATGATGGCGCTGCTGCGGGTGGACGGCAAGCAGCGCACCGCCCGACCCGGCGGGATCATCCCCGGGTCCGTCGGCGACGGAAAGCAGGCGCTCGAGCTCGAGAGCGTGCGCCCGGGCAGCGTCTTCGTCCGCCCGGCGGGCTCGTCCGGCGCGAGCACGCGCGTGGCGCGGAGCGCGGGCAGCGCCGCCCCCCCGAGCGAGACGACGATCGCCGCCGCCCCGCGGCCGACCCCGACCACCCCCATCGCCGTCCAGCAGGACCGCGCCGCGCGGGCCGCCGAGCGGATGGGCGACCGGGCCAACGGCGCCGCGCTCGAGCCCGACCCGCTCAAGCGCCGTCTGGACTCGATCCAGCGCCTCTACGACCAGGGTCGCATCGACGAGGAGCGCTACAAGACCATGATGCAGCGCGCCGAAGAGCAACTCCAACGCGCCCAGGAGGCGCGCAACAACCGGGACGAGCAGTGACCCACCGATGAGTGACCGGGTGTGCTACATGGCGAGGGACGACCGGGGCGGACGCATCGCGTCGCTGCGCCTCGTCGGCGCGCACTCGGACGACGCCTGGTCCGCCCCCGGCGCCGCCGCGATCGATCAGGCGGCGGCGGACGGCGCGGAGTGGGTCAAGTCCACCCTCGCGATGACGAGCAAGTCGCGCTCGATCTCGGTCCTCTGCCTGGACCCCGACGGGGCGGTCTGCTCGTGGGTGAGCTCGCCCTCGGCGGACGCCGATCTCGTCCGCGCAACGATCGAGAGCGCCCGCGCGGGCAGCGCCGACGGCACCGGCCCGCTTGACGGGGGCGGGTACGCCAGCGCCGCCCACGGGCGCTTCCCCGACCTGCCCGGCGAGACGAGCTACGAGCCCCTCGCCGAGCGCGACGGCACCGACTCGCAGCGCCTCGCGGTCATGTCCGTCCCCGAAGTCCCCGCGCGGATGCTGATCGACGAGCTCGACTCGCGCGGCGTGCGCGTCGGGCGGTCGATTTCACTCTGGCACGCCGCCGCCCAGGCCTGGGACCCCTCGGGCCCCGGCGCCGCATCCAACGGCACGGCGATCGCGGACCACGCGCCGGCGACGGCGGTCGTCCTGATCGACCCCGACGCGCCGCGCATCGTCTGGTGCTGGTCCGTCCGCGGGGCGCTCGTCGCGGGCGGGTCGATCCGCCTGCGTTCGGTCCGCGAGCACGGCGACGCGCCGGTCGTCACGCGCTCGAGCGTCGGACGCCTCGCGTCCGAGTGGCTGAGCTGGTCGGTCCAGCTGGGCGTCGCGCCCGACCGGATCGTGACCGTCGGCGCGAGCGATCCGGACGCGGAGGACGCGCTGAGCATCGCGCAGGTGGGCGACGCGATCGGGTCGCACTGGCCCGGCGCGAGCGTCGCGGTGGTGAACGACGAGGACCCGATCGGCACGACGCTGCGCCGGATGGTCGCCGCGGAGGACCTCGGACGCACGACGCCGCCGGACGCGGGCGCGCCGCGGTCGGCGCTCACGAGCCTGACCGGGCGCCCCACGCGGGCGCACCGGAACATGCACGTGTGGGCGGCGCTGGCGCTGACGATCGGCGCCGTGGGTGTGAGCGTGGTGGCGTGGAAGGTCTGGTCGGCGGGCAAGGCGATGGGCGACGTCGTCGCGCAGGCCCAGGCGGAGCGGACCGCGGCGTTCGAGGAGGTGGACCCGACCCTGCTCGCCCAGTTCGACCCGATGGCCTCGCTGCAACAGCGCGTGCAGGCCGAGCGTGCGTCGCTCAACGTGACAGAATCGTTCCCGCGCCCCAAGCCCGTGCTCGAGCAGCTTGAGACGCTCTCTTACGTGATCGGGATGTCGGGCGTGGAGCTGGAGTCGATCACGATCTCGCCGCTGTCGGTCAACGTAAACGTGCGGGTGGACGAAATCGCGCTGGCCGAACAGCTCGACCAATCGCTGCGTGGCATCGAGGGCAACCGCGTCGCGTGGCAGCCCTTCACGACGTCCGCCGACCGGCGCACGGGCAAGACGAAGGCGACGTTCCCCGCCGTCTGGCGCGATATCGGGGGTTCGCCGTGAGTTCCGATCACGCGAGGCTGACACCGGACGAGCGGTACGAGGCCGCCGCGATCGCCGCGGCGCGGCAGCGTCGCAACCAGCCGCGCGGGCTCGTGGTGCTCGGGGGCGTGCTTTTCCTGGCGTCGTGCGTCGCGCTCGCGGGCGCGTGGGCGTCTCGGGCGAGCGCCACGCGCGAGCTCGAGACCCAGCGGAACCAGACCGCGGAGGTCCGCCGACTCGCCGCCGAGCTCGAGGCCTACCGCGACGCCCGGGCCGCCGACCCGACCCTCGCCCAGGTCTTCGAGGCGGACCCCAATTTCCGATCGAAGGTCGCGAACGCCGCGCGCGAGGCGGGGCTCGCCCAGGCGCTGGCGGACAACTTCGTCACCCCCCAGCAGAGCCCGAGAACGGTGCAGGGCGGACGCCGCGTCGATTGGCCCTACTCGATCCTCGAGCCGGATCTGTCGGCGGTGCTCGAGTGGGTCCGGCTCGTGACCGAGCAGATCCGCGGCACGTTCGTGTCCAGCATCGATATCACCCCCCAGGGCAACCAGTGGCGCATCGTGGTGACGCTGTCGTACTACGAAGAGCGATGACCCGACGATCCAACACGCAGGATGACGACATGACCCGACAGACTTGCCGCACCGCACGCATGACTTTCGCCGCGCTCTGTTCCGCCCTCGCGCTGACGCTCGTCGCCTGCGCCGCCACGCCGCACGCGGGCGACACGCCCGGGATCGACCAGGGCGAGCGCTACGCCCAGGCGCTGGAGCTCATCGAAGACGCGCAACGCCTGACCGACCGGGGGCGGACCGCCGAGGCGATCGAGGCGTACCGGCGGTCGATCGAGCTCACGCCCAGCATCGCCGCCGCGTGGAACAACATGGGCGAGCTGCTCATGGCCCAGAACCAGTTCTCCGACGCGGTGACCGCGTTCGAGCGCGCGGGCGACCTGTCGCAGACGGACCCGCGCCCGCCCTACAACGCCGGCGTCGTCTACCAGAGCCAGGGGTGGGCCCGCGACGCGCTGGAGCGATTCGAGCTCTCCCTCGATCGCGACGAGAACTACCTGCCCGCGCTCCGCGGGGCGGTCCGCGCGGCCGAGTACCTCCAGCTGTCCAACACCGCGACGCTCGACCGGATCAAGCGGGCGACCCTCGCCGAGACCGACGAGGCCTGGCGTGACTACTTCCAACGCCAGCGCTTCCGCGTCGAAGCCGGGCTCGACGCGGACTGACCTCGGCCCGAGACATCCCCAAAACCACAACCGGCCCGCGATCCCGCGGGCCGGCGTCGTGAATAAGGGAACTGAGACTCGAACTCAGACTAACAGAATCAGAATCTGTCGTGCTACCAATTACACCATTCCCCTGACGCCCGGATCGTATCCGCATCGGGCCCCTGGGCAAATCGGCCCCCCCGGGTATCGGCAGGTGCCGCGCCCGGCGTGAACCGCGGGCCGGCATTTCGCCGCCCGGCTAGGCTCGGCCGATGCTCTCCAACGCGATCCTGCTCTTCCTCATCATCGACCCCTTCGGGCTCATCCCGCCCGTGATCGCGCAGCTCAAGGGCGTCCCGCCCGAACGGCGGACGTGGGTCCTCGTCCGCGAGCTGATCATCGCGTTGGGCGTGCTGGTGCTGTTCCTCTTCCTCGGGCAGCAGCTGCTCGACCTCCTCCACGTGAGCGGGGCGGCCCTGTCGCTCGCCGGTGCGATCATTCTGTTCCTGATCGCGTTGCCCATGGTCTTCCCGACGGTGCGCCTGAGCTTCGAGGTCGAGGACGCGGGCGAGCCGCTGGTCGTGCCGCTCGCGATCCCGTTGATCGCGGGCCCCAGCGCCCTGGCGATGGTCATGATCATGGGTTCGGGCGCGGGGGTGTGGCACGAGTGGCTCGGCGCGGTCGGGCTCGCCTGGGCCGGGGCGAGCGTGATCCTCCTGGGCGCCGAGCGGCTCTCCGACCGGCTCGGCAAGCGGGCGCTGATCGCGATGGAGCGCTTGATGGGGATGCTGCTGGTCGTGATCGCCGTGCAGATGTTCCTGTCTGGGCTCGAGGTCTACCTCGGGTCGCTTGAACCGGTTTGAGGGGTGGCCGGTACGCTCAGGGCATGAAGACACCCGCCCTCGCCGTTCTCTCGCTCACCCTGCTCGCCGGGGCGCCCGCACCGCTCACCGCCCACACCGGGGCAGACCACCACGCGGCGAACACCCAGGAGCGCTCGCCCGAGCTCAGGGCGTTTATGGACGTCTACCTCGACGCCCTGCACGAGCGGAACCCCGAGTGGATGGGCATCTCGCTCGGCGATGACACGTACAACCATATGCTCAGCGACTCGTCCGCCGCCGCGAACGAGGCGTGGACCGACCGCGTCCGCGCGTGGCGCGACGAGCTCGCCGCGATGGACCGCTCGGCGTTCACGGAGGAGGACAACCTCGACGCGGACCTGCTGCTCTACCAGTTCGGGCTCGCCATCGAGGCGGCGGCGCTGAAACGCTGGCAGATGCCCGTGAGTTCGCTCGGCGGACCGCAGGTCTGGCTGCCGCAACTGGGCGACCGCGTCCCGCTCACCAAGCCCGAGCACCGCGACGACTGGGTCAAGCGCCTGCGTCAGGTGCCGACCGCGATCGGGGACGCGATCGACAACATGCGTCTGGGGATCGCCGAGGGGCGCGTGCCGCCCAAGCCCGCCGTCGCGCCGACGATCGCCCAGGCGATGGCCCAGGCGTCCGAGGACTACCGGGCGAACCCGGAAGCGAGCCCGTTCTACACCCCGATGCGCGACCTGGACGCGGGCGACGCGCTCGCGGAGGACGCGAAGGAGATCATCGCCAACGAGATCACCCCGGCCTACGCCGAGCTCGCGATGTTCCTCCAGAACGAGTACCTGCCCAACTGCCGCGAGACGGTCGGCATCGCGCAGAGCGTGGACGGCGTGCGCGCCTACGAGCTCGCACTCCGCGAGCACACCACCCTCGAGCTCACCGCCGACGAGGTCCACCAGATCGGGCTCGACGAGGTCGCCCGCATCCGGGCCGAGATGATGGAGGTCATCGCGCGCACGGACTGGGCGACCGAGGGCTTCGGGTCGCGCGCCCGCTTCGCCTCCGAGGACGCGATGTTCCGCGCCTTCGTGGACTACCTGCGGACCGACGAGCGGTTCTACTTCGACGACCCCGAGGACCTCGTCGTCGGGTACCGCAACATCTCCAAGATCATCGACGCCGAGATGCCCAAGCTCTTCGGCGTGCTCCCGCGCCTCCCCTACGGCGTGCGGGAGATCCCGCTGTTCGCCGCCAAGAGCGCGCCCACCGCGTACTACTACCCCGGCTCCGTCTCGGCGGGCGTGCCCGGGTACTTCATGGCGAACACGTACGCCCTGGACCAGCGCCCCAAGTACGACATGGTCGCGCTGACGCTCCACGAGGGCGTGCCGGGACACCACCACCAGATCGCGCTGGCCCAGGAGCTTGAGGGCGTCCACCCGCTGCGCACGATCACGGGGTTCACCGCGTTCAGCGAGGGCTGGGGCCTGTACGCCGAGCGCCTCGGGCTTGAGGTGGGCAACGACACGATCGACGACGGCGTGGACCGCGGCCTGTACGCCGACCCGTACGACGACTTCGGGCGCCTGAACTTCGAGATGTGGCGCGCCCTGCGCCTGGTCGTGGACTCGGGCATCCACGCCAAGGGGTGGGAGCGTCAGCGGGCGATCGATTACATGCTCGCGAACGGGGCGATCACCGAGCTCAACGCCGCGTCCGAGGTGGACCGCTACATCGGGTGGCCCGGGCAGGCGACGGCGTACAAGATCGGGCAGCTCAAGATCCTGGAACTCCGAGCCCGAGCCGAGGCGGCGCTGGGCGACGCGTTCGATGTGCGCGCGTTCCACGACACCCTGCTCGGCGCGGGGGCCCTGCCGCTGCCCGTACTCGAGGCCCGGATGGACCGGTGGATCGAGCGCCAGCGCGATTCCAGCTGACCGCGCTCAGAACCGCAAAAGGTGGCACACCGGCGACCCGCCCTGGACCGTCGTCACGAGGTACAGGCGGTCGTACTCGGACTCGTCGATCTCCCGCACCCCCGGGTCCGCGCCCAGCGCCCGCACGAGATCGGGCACTGTGTTCGAGTGCCCGACGACCACGATCACGCGCCCGGCGTGCGCCGCCGCGAGGCGTTCGAGTTCATCGGGCCCTGACCGCGGGTCGTACGAGCCGACACCACCGAGCCCGAACCGGTCCGCGGTCGGCTCACCCGTGCGCTGCGTGCGCTTAAACGGTGTCGCGTAGACGCCCGCGACGTCCATCGACGCGAGCATGTCGGCGAGTCGGCGGGCGCGGTCCCGCCCGGCGTCTGTCAGATCCGGGTCGCGGGTGCCGTCCGCCTCCTTCTCGGCGTGGCGCACGATGACGAACGTCGTCCGCTCCGGCGGTTTGTCGGCGGGCGGGGTGCGTGCGAAGCCCGTCAGCGCGAGCACGCCCGCGAGGCAGAGCGAGACGAGAACGCCCCGCCGGGTGGCGGGGCGCGCGCGGAGCGTTGGTCGTTCGGTGGTCATGACGCCGCTACCGCTCGGAGCGGGCGGGCGTTGCGGTCACCCGATCAGCGTGTCGTCGTCGAAGCCGTCGCTCTGGGTGGGCCGGCGGGTGGCGCGTGAGGGATCCACCCAGGTTGAGGTGGCGTCCGGCTCAGGCGTCTCGTCGCCGCGACGCAGGGGCTTGGCGCGGCCGTACTTGGACGGCCGACGGGCCGGCGCGGGCAGCGGCGCTGTGGGGGCCGCCCCGCCGATGGATCGCTCGTCGGAGACGGGCTCCTGGCGTTGGGTGGGCGGGGGCTCGACGGGGCCCAGGCGCTTGGACCGGGCCTCGTCGATGGAGCGGTCAAGCCGCCCCAGGATCTGCTTGACCTCGTCGAATGCCTTGCCCGATGCGCTCATACCCGAACCTCCGTGTGCTTGGCCTATCGGTCCGCCCGGGCGGCGACTTCGCGGACGGTGTTGTCCGATCCTCGGGTGGGCGTGAATTGGTACCGTCTGCGCCGCTTGGCACGGTGACGCCGTGTCCCCTACAGTCGCCCGAACCCCAGTTTCTGTGGGAGGTTGCACGCATGGCGGGAGTCCGGGTCAGCAACGTCTGGAAGATCTACCCCGGCGGCGTTGAGGCCGTCCGCGACGTCTCCATCGATATCGAGGACGGCTCGTTCGTCGTGCTCGTCGGGCCCTCGGGGTGCGGCAAGTCCACCACGCTGCGCATGATCGCGGGCCTGGAAGAAATCTCGCGCGGCGAGATCTCGATCGGCGACCGTGTGGTCAACGGCGTGCACCCCAAGGACCGCGACATCGCGATGGTCTTCCAGAACTACGCCCTGTACCCCCACATGACGGTGTACAAAAACATGGCGTTCGCCCTCAAACTGCGGGGGATGAAGAAGGCCGAGATCGACCAGCGCGTCCGGCACGCGTCCTCGATCCTGGGGCTGGACGACTATCTGGACCGCAAGCCGAAAGCTCTTTCGGGCGGGCAGCGTCAGCGTGTCGCGCTCGGGCGATGCATCGTCCGCGAGCCCAAGGCGTTCCTCTTCGACGAGCCGCTGAGCAACCTCGACGCCAAGCTCCGCGTCTCCATGCGCGGCGAGCTCAAGAGCCTCCACCATCGCCTCAAGACGACCACGGTCTACGTCACCCACGACCAGGAAGAGGCGATGACCCTGGGCGACAAGGTCGTGGTGATGTCCGAGGGCGTCGTTCAGCAGGCGGACACGCCATTCGAGGTGTATCAGCACCCCGTCAACCGGTTCGTCGCCGGGTTCATCGGGACGCCCCCGATGAACTTCCTCGATGGGCATCTGGAGCAGTCCGCCGACGGCATCGACTTCGTGGAGGACGGCGAGGAGTCGCCGGGGAAGCCCGTCCTCCGTGTGCGGGTCCACAAGGACCACGAGCCGATGGTCGCGGGCAAGGTCGGGTCGCCCGTGGTGCTGGGCCTGCGGCCGCAGGCGATGACGGAAGCCGCGTTCGGTGACGACCACGATCTGGCGAAGAAGGAAGGACGCCTCATCCGCGCCGCAGTGGATGTGGTCGAGCCCCTGGGCGATCAGATGGACGTGCACGCCCACACGGCGAGCACCCGGATCACCGCTCGGATCTCTGCCCACGGGCACATGCCCCGCGGCGATGCGGCGGCGTTTGCGGTGGACACCAAACGCCTGCACCTCTTCGAGCCAGGCGAGTTCGGCGTGAGCCTCACCGCCCCCGCCGCCAGCCGCGAGACCGCGGGTGCCTGAGCCCGGGCAAGGCCCGATCGTGCCCTCGGGCGGGCACGCGCACGCTCCAAACGGAGCGCACGTGCCGGCGGCGATCGCCCGGCGGGACCTCTTCTGGCAGAACGTCGTCCGCGAGACGCTGATGGCGCTTGCCGTCGCCGCGGGCTCGGGCGGGCGGCTCTCCCCCACCCCCACGGGCGCCGCGACGAGCCCGGACCCTGTGGGCCAGCTCTTCGACGGGCGGATGGCGATCATCACCACCCTCGGCCAGCGCATCCCCATCGCGGACATCTACCCCGTTTTCGCGTGCTCACTCGCCCGGGGGTCGCAGGCGGAGCGGATGCTCGCGGCGGATGTCCAGTGCACCGTCTTTCAGATCAAGACGCCCACCGGCGAGATCTACACCATGCCGCTCTCGCAGATCGCGGCGGTCCACGCGCTGACGGACGAGCTGATCCGCGAACTCGAATCTCAGGCGGCCGCTGCGGCGTCGCGGGCGATGCCCGAAGAGGACGGGTCGTTGCCGTTCGGGTTCGCGGCGTTCACCTCGCTGGCGAAGGCCGAGGAGGAGCCCGAGGCGTGAAACGGGCCCGCGGACCCCGCCGAACACGCCCGGGCGGGGCGGGAATATCGACTGGGTAGACCGAATTGTCTACCCTGCTCGGTCCGCCGGCTGGACCCCGAGGGAGGCACGCATGAAGATCCTCATCGCGATCCCCGTGTACAACGAGGAGGCGACCGTTGAGCGCGTCGTCCGGCTGGTGCGGGAGCGGGCGGAGCATGTCCTCGCGATCGACGATGGTTCGACCGACGAGACGCCGGTGATCCTGAACCGGCTCAAGGGCGAGCTCGGGATCGACCTGATCCGCCACGAGGCGAACGCGGGGTACGGTCGGTCCATCCGCGAGGCGTTCCGGCGGGCGTCGCAACGCGGGTTCGACTGGGTCATCACGATGGACTGCGACGAGCAGCACGAGCCCGCCGCGATCCCGGCGTTCCTCGAGCGTTGCGCGGCAGACGAGTCGGACATCATCTCCGGCTCGCGGTACACCGCTGAGAGCGCCGCGGCGGGCATCGCGCCACCAGAGGACCGGCGCACAATCAACCGAACGATCACCACCGAGATCAACCGCAAGCTCGGCCTCGACCTCACGGACGGGTTCTGCGGGTTCAAGGCGCACCGCGTGAGCGCGATGGACCGGCTCGAGCTCACCGAGGACGGGTACGCCTTCCCGATGCAGCTCTGGGCGCAGGCGGCGGCGCTCGGGCTGCGGGTCGAGGAGCTGCCCGTGAGCCTCATCTACAACGACCCGAACCGCTCGTTCGGCGGCGACCTGGACAACGCGAAGATCCGGCTCGCGCACTACCGCGCGGTGCTGGTGCGCGAGATTGCGCGCGCGGCCGCCCTGGACGGCGCCCGGCAAGGGTGCTGCGGATGAGCGCGTGCGCCATGCCCGCGTCGCGGGTGTCGCGCGTGACGCTCGATCCCGAGGCCGGGTCGTGGGCGTCGTTGATGCAGGACCACATCGCGCGGCGGGGTGGGCTCGATGCCGATGCCCGCACGTTCCGCGAGCAGCTCGGGTTGCCCACGGACCGACCGATCGTGATGAGCGGGCACCAGGCGGAGCTCTGGCACCCGGGGATCCTCGCGAAGTTTCTCGCGGCGGACGCCCTCGCGCGGCGGACCGGCGCGGCGCTCGCGTGGCTGGTCGTGGACCAGGACGCGAACGATCCGCACGGGCTCGCCCTGCCCGCACGCGCGGATCGGGCACCGTTCCGTGCCGAGACGTGGCGGATGGGCCCTGAGCCCCAGGGAAAGCCGGCGTTCAGCGTGGCCGCGGCGACGCCGAACGAGCCGCCCGCGTTCCCGCTGGCGGTCGATCTCGCCGAGCGGCTCGATCGCATCCGCGATGCCCTGCTCGCCCACGCGCGCGCCGAGAACGCGGCGGTGCAGCTCTCCGAGGCGCTGTTCGACGTGCTCGACGGCGTCGTGGAGCGGCCGCGGGTCGTGTACGCGTCGCGGGTGGCGCGGACGGACGTGTTTGCGCGCACGATCGAGCGCATGCTCGGGGATCCCGACGGG
The DNA here is from genome assembly GCA_030426605.1 of Phycisphaerae bacterium. Classification (GTDB taxonomy): domain Bacteria; phylum Planctomycetota; class Phycisphaerae; order Phycisphaerales; family UBA1924; genus BQJQ01. Next base: position 12,778 of record JAUHXM010000046.1, read on the forward strand.
GTTTGCGAACGGTACAACGCCGCGACAGCCGAACACCCGCAGGCGGGCGTGCGAGCCCTCGCACGCGACGCGGGCGGGGTCGAGTTGCCCGTGTGGCACATCGACGGGTCCGGGCGGCGGCTCCCGATCAGGCACGGCCGGATCTCCGACACGACAACGCTCGTGCCGCGCGGGATGCTCGCGACCGGGCTCGCGCGGGCCGCGGGGTGCGATCTGTTCGTGCACGGCACGGGCGGCGGGGCGTACGAGCCGATCAACGACGCGTGGCTGCCGGCGGTCCTGGGCGGAACGCCGCTTGCGCCGTTCGTCACCGCGACGGCGGACGTGCACCTGCTGCTTTCGGGCGAGCTGGTGTCACCCCGGGACGCGGCGCGGGCACGCTGGGGGGCGCACCACGCGCGGCATCACCCCGGATTGCTGGGCGATGCAGGCATGCAATCGGAACGCGACGCGCTCGTCGAGCGGATCCGATCGGAGCCGGTGGGCTCGGCGGAACGTGCGGCGGGGTTCCGCGCGCTGCACGGGCTGCTGGACGCGGCACGCGAACGGCACGCGGGAGCCCTCGACGCCCTCGACCGGCACGCCGAGGAGCTGGCGGCCCGGACGGACCGCGCGATGGTCGCCCGGGACCGTGCCTGGTCCGTCGCCTTGCACGACGCCGCGACGCTGGGCGAGCTGCGCGAGCGGATCGACGCTCGGTTCGGGTGACACGGGTGGCGCGCGTACCGTTGCCCGTGCTCACGCCATTGCGCATCTTCGCGTTGGTCCTGGTGCTCGCGTTTGTTGGCGCGTGCGACCCCCCCACCGCGCCGGGCGCGGGCAAGCGTGTGGGCGGCGCGGGCGGCGAGACCGAGCTCCGCATCGTCGCGCTGAGCCCGGCGGTCGCCGTCATGCTCCGCGATCTCGGGCTCGAGGCCGACATCGTCGGTCGGCACGGGTACGACCTCGCGCTGGACCCGGACCTGCCCGTCGCTGGTGATCAGGGCGGCGTGGACTACGAGGTGTTGCTCGCGCTCGAGCCGACGCACGTCTTCACCCAGTTCGGCGCGCTGGGCGTGCCCGATCGGCTCGCGCAACTCGCGGGCGAGCACGGGTGGGTGCTCGAGGACCTCGCGCTCGAATCGCTCGACGGCATCGCACAAACGATGGACGACCTGCACCTCGACCTGATCGGGTTCGAGGAGCGTGGCGTCGAGGAGTTTGACCCCACGCGGCAGTTCGCGCGGACGACGCTGCCCAGCGAACGGCTCGCCCGCGCGTGGCGCGACCGGGGGCCCGCGGTGCGCGATGCCGGGCGGGTGCTGATGATCGCGGCGGTCGAGCCGCCGGGCGTGCTCGGGCCCGGGTCGTTCCACCACGAACTGCTCGTCCAGATCGGCGGCCGGCCCGCGGTGGCCGAGGGCGGGCCGTGGCAGGAGCTCGACGCCGAGGACGTGCTCCGGCTTGCGCCGGACGCAATCGTGATCTTCGCGACGGACGACGCAAACGACGGCGGCCCTTCGGGCGACGATCGTTTCGTCGAACCCGCCCCGCCCGCGTGGGACGAGATCGAGGCGCGGCTGGGCGCTCTCGCGGGGCTGCCCATCCCGGCGGTGCGCGATCGGCGGGTGGCGCTGATCGACGATCGGCTCGCGCTGCTGCCCTCGAGCACGCTCGCGGGCATCGCAGATGAGCTCGCCGGGCACCTGGAGGCGTGGAGCGCCCAGCGAACGGGCGGGCCCTGACGCCCGGCTAGACTCGCCCCCATGACCACCGACCCGGCGACGACCGACCAGACAACCATCGACCCGGCGGAGATCCTCCGCGAGCGATTCAGCGCCGCGATCGCGACGGCCTTCCCCGAGGCGGCAGACGCCGACCCGCTGGTCTCACCGTCACGCCAGGCGAAGCTGGGCGACTTCCAGTCGAACGCCGCGATGCCGCTCGCGAAGCGTGTGGGCGCCAAGCCGCGGGACGTCGCGAGCAGGATCGTCGAGCACCTGGACGTGGCGGACGTCGCCGAGCCTGTCACCGAGGCGTCCATCGCGGGCCCGGGGTTCATCAATGTGACCCTCCGCCCCGATGCGCTCGCGGCCTTCGTCGAACGCCTCGACGCGCCCGAGCTCGGCATCGAACCGCCGGCAACCCCGGACACGGTCGTCGTGGACCTCTGCGGCGTGAACCTCGCGAAACAGATGCACGTCGGGCACCTGCGTTCGACGGTGATCGGCGACACCGTCGCGCGCCTGTTCGAGCGTCTCGGGTACGACGTCATCCGCCAGAGCCACGTGGGCGACTGGGGCTTGCCCATCGCGATGGTCGTGCAGGCGCTGATCGACCACGAGGACGCGGGGCACAGCCTGGACGACATCGGGCTCGACGACCTCAACCGGATCTACAAAGACGCGCAGGCGACGTGCAAGGACGAGCGTGTCGCGCTCGCGAGCGTCACCAAGTACGGCGGGCACCCCAAGGCGGAGGCCGAGCTCGAGGGACGCATCGAGCACGCGCGGGACGCCGCCGAGCGCGCGAGGCAGCGGCTGGTCTCGCTGCAATCGGGCGACGAGCGGTCCGTCGCGGTCTGGCAGCGGATCTACGACGTCACGATGGCGGCGTGCCTCGCGACGTGCGCGCGCCTGAACACGGACGTCACCGACGAGCACTCCGCGGGCGAGAGCACGTACCGGCAGGATTTGCACGACGTGGTGACGGACCTTGAGACGCGCGGGATCGCCGAGGAATCCGACGGGGCGCTGGTCGTCCGCGTGGAGGGGATCGCCGAGCCGTGCCTGATCCGCAAGAAGGATGGCGGGTATCTCTACGCGACGACCGACCTCGCGGCGATCAAGCGGCGCGTGCAGGACATGCGCGCGGACCGCGTGGTCTACGTCGTCGATGCGCGTCAGAGTCTGCACTTCCGGCTCGCGTTCGGCGCGGCCGAGCGCGCGGGGTACACCACGCGCCCCGACGGGGCGCACGCGGACCTGGAGCACGCGGCGTTCGGGACGGTGCTGGGCGAGGACAACAAGCCGCTCAAGACCCGCTCGGGCGAGAACATCAAGCTCGCGGATCTGCTGGACGAAGCCGTGGCGCGTGCCGCGACGACGGTCGCCGAGAAAAACCCCGAGCTGCCCGAGGGCGAGCGGGCCCGCATCGCCGAGGCGGTCGGCATCGCGGCGATCAAGTACACGGACCTTTCGACCGAGCGCATCAAGGACTACATCTTCTCGTGGGACCGGATGCTCGCGTTCGAGGGCGACACCGGGCCGTACCTGCTCAACGCGGTGGTGCGGATCACGAGCATCTTCCGCAAGGCGGGCGAGCAGGGCGTGGCGCTCGACGAGCGTGCGGCCCTTGTGCTCGCGGAGCCCGACGAGCGGGCGCTGGCCCTGACGCTGCTCAAGTACCCGCGGATCGTGCGAGCGGCGGGCGAGGCCCTCGAGCCGCACCGGGTGTGCAACTACCTGTACGAGCTTGCCAGCGCGTTCAGCGGGTTCTACGAGCGCTGCCCGGTGCTCAAGGGCGACGACGACGCCGTGCGCGCCAGCCGCCTGCGCTTGTGCGGGCTCACCAAGCGCGTGCTGTGCGACGGGCTCGAGACGATGGGCATCCCGACGCTCGAGCGGATGTGATGAGCGCATGAAAAAACCGGGCGGCCCGTGGGCCGCCCGGCGTTCGTGCTGTGCGTTGGGATCAGAAGAGCACGGAGAGCTGCAGGCGGACGGCCCACTCGCCGTCGGTGCCGCCGAGCAGCCCGGTATCGCCGCGGTTGGTGGTTCCGCCCGACCCGCCGGCGACGGAGATGGACTCTTCGGACGCGAAGAGGACATCGCCGGTGAACTTGATCGCGTGCGACTCGGGCACGAAGTAGTAGTTCGTCCCGAGCGTGAAGAAGTGGTGCTCCTCGTCGCCCATGCCGTTGAAGTCTTCGTCGATGGACATGAAGTCCCACCGGCCGAAGAGCTCCCACTGGTCGGCGACGAAGAACCCGCCCTGGACGTAGACGCCGTGGTTGACGGCGTCGATGCCGCCCTCGACATCAACCGCGGCGCCGATGTACCCGGCGGCGAAGTTGTACCCGTCGCCCTCGTACTGGAGATCGACGGTCCAGAGCGAGTAGTTGTAATCCGCGGTGGAGCCCGGTGTGACGGGCGCGGGCCCGCCCGTGCTGCCGCCGTCCTGCCAGTGGAACCCGCCGCCGATCTTGAAGGCGCGGTCCGAGCCTCGGAACGAGGTGAAGTCGTCGAACTGCTCCCACGCGCCATCGAATTTGACATCGGCGCGGATTGAGATCGCGCCGTCCGAGTCGGCCCCGCTGAACGCCGTGCCCGCGGTCGGCCCGCCAAAGAAGGGCCCGGTGCCCACGATGGGCGGGCGGATGCCGTCGGAGAAGACTCCGTGGATCGCGAACGAGTCGCTGAGGTAGCCGACCATGATGCCCTCGGACCACGAGGGCGAGAAGAACTCGTTGACCGGGCCGCGGCTCACCGCGAGCTGCTTGCCGTTGTGGATGTTCTCTTCGTTGAGCAGCGGCGCCTTGAACTGACCCCAGCGGACGTAGAAGCCCTCGGCGTCGCCCTCGAACTCGTACTGGGCCCACGCGTCCCGCAGGATCCCTGGCAGCCCCTCGTCGCGGTCGGCCTGCCCGAGCTCGAACTCGAAGTTGTACGTGATCTGCGGGTTCACGACGTTGCCGTTGAACGACAGGGTCGCGTACTGCTGCTCGAAGCCGTGGGTGAAGCCCTCGGACACCACCGTCGAGTCGTCCTCGTCGGTGAGGTTCCCGATCCAGCGTGTGGCGAGGTGGCCGTTGATGTTCAGGCGGTTGTTGCCCGAGGCATCGCCGATGTGGAAGGCACCGTCGTAGCCAGAGCCGCCCGACTGGAGGAGGGAGGCGTGGCGCGACGCGTCGGCCTTGAGCTCGGCGGCGTAGGCGCGATCGATATCAAGGCTCGCGGACTGGGCCGCGGCGATGCTGCCCATGCCGAGCGAGGCCCCGGCGGCGGCGAGAATACGAAGTGTCCACGTCATGCGTGACCCCTTGTCCGTGGGTGGGCTCGCGCGATCGCGCGGGCGTGTGTCTTCCGTGACCCGGGAGGACCCCGGGAGTGCCGATACGGTACCAATTTTCGGACCGCCGGGCCGAAAGCGGCCAGTTTCGGGCGGTCGGCGTCCGCCCGACGCGCAAAAACAACCGGGCGGCCCGATCAAGGCCGCCCGGCGGTGTGTGATTCCTGCTCGCCCGGGGCTCAGAAGAGGACGGAGACCTGCAGCCGGAAGGTCGCCTCGCCGTCGGTGTCGAGCATCAGCCCGGTGTCGCCCAGGTTCAGCCCGATCGCCGGGCCGACGACCGTCGAGTCATCGAAGGGGACGATGACGTCGGCGGTGAGCTTGATGGCGTGCGACTGGGGCACGAAGTAGTGGTTCGCGCCGATGGTGAGGAAGCTGTAGGTGTTGTTCGCGGCGGGCGTCACGAAGTCGGAGTCGAAGTCGAGGTGGTCGTACCGCCCGAAGATCTCCCACTGGTCCGAGACGAACATGCCGCCCTGGATGTAGAAGCCGTGGGTCTCGGCGTCCGCGGTGCCGATGTCGATCGAGTGCCCGATGTAGCCGGCGGCGAGGTTCCAGCCGTCGGCCTCGTACTGCGCGTCGATGGTCCAAAGGTAGTAGTCCACGTCCGCCGTGGCGCCTGCGGTCGGGCCGCCCGTGCTGCTGCCGGACTGGAAGTGCAGGGCACCGCCGAGCTTGAAGGCCGTGTCCGAGCCGCGGAAGGAGGTGAAGTCGTCGAACTGCTCCCACGCGCCGGCGAACTTGACGTCGGCGCGGAAGCTCATCGCGAAGTCGGCGTCCGCGCCGGAGTACGCGGTGCCCGCGGTCGTGGGCATCGTCGTGATCGGGCCGCGGATGCCGTCGGTGAGCGCGGCGTGCAGGGCGTACGACTCGGCACGGTACCCGAGCATCACGCCCTCGGACCACGACGGCGCGAAGAACTCGTTGATCGGGCCGCGGCTCACCGCGAGCTGCTTGCCGTTGTGGATGTTTTCTTCGTTGAGCAGCGGCACCTTGAACTGGCCCCAGCGGACGAAGAACCCGTCGATCTCACCCACGAAGTCGTACTGCGCCCACGCGTCACGCAGAATGTTCGGGAACGTCTCGTTGCGGTCGGCGACGCCGAGCTCGAGATCGATCTTGAACTTCATCTGCGGGTTCACGAGGTTGCCGTTGAGCGACAGCGTCGCGTGCTGGGTCTCGAAACCGTGCGTGAAGTCCTCGCTGACGACGCCGGACTCGTCCGAGTCCGTGTAGTTCGCGACCCAGCGCGTCGCGAGGTGCCCGTTGAAGTTCAGTCGGTTGTTGCTCCACGCGTCGCCGATGTGGAACGCGACGTCGTACCCCGTGCCGCCCGCCTGCAGCAGGCTCGCGTGACGCGACGCGTCCGCCCTGAGTTCCGCGGCGTACGCGCGATCGATGTCGAGCGAATTGCTCTGCGCCGACGCGGCGCCGGTCACGAACGTGACGCCGGCAAGAACAACGAACGGAACGGTGCGGGACATACGCGGACTCCCATCAACCGGCCCGGCGGGTCGTGCGGTGGCCCGCGTGTGCGGGCGCGCGAACCGTCGGAGCGCGGCGACTCAGCGTTGCTTTGATGGGCCGTCCGTGCCCGGGGTGCGCGGTCCCTCGCGCGTCACAGAGGCCGATGATAGCCGAACGCACGAATCGGGATCGCGCCGGGATCGGCCAAAAATGCCGAGAAAAAAAGAACCGGGCGGCCCCGAAGAGCCGCCCGGTGTCGTGTCACAGACGTTCACACCGAAGTGTGAAACGGATCAGAACAGCAGCGACATCTGCAGGCGGACCGCCCACTCGCCGTCGGTGCCGAGGAGCATCCCGGTGTCACCCTGGCCGAGGCCGGCGCCCGAGAGGGACTCGTCGAAGGCCCAGAGGACGTCACCCGTGAACTTCACGGCGTGCGACTCGGGGACGAAGTAGTAGTTGGTACCGACGGTCAGGTAGTGGAAGTCCTCTTCACCACCGGTGAAGTCGTCGTCGAGCAGGAGCGCGTCCCAACGGCCGAACAGTTCCCACTGATCCGACACGAAGACACCGCCCTGGACGTAGAAGCCGTGGGCCGCGACGTCGGTCGCCATCGCGCCCGCCTCGTCGGTGTCCGAACCGATGTAGCCCGCCGCGAGGTTCCAGCCGTCCGCCTCGTACTGGGCGTCGATGGTCCACATGAGGTAGGTCTGCTCGGCGGTCACGCCGCCGACGGTCGAGCCGGTGTCACCACCGGAGTGGTAGTGCAGGCCGCCGCCGACCTTGAACGCGGTATCCGAGCCGCGGAACGAGGTGAAGTCGTCGAACTGCTCCCAGGCACCCGAGAACTTGATATCGCCGCGGAAGCTCAGGGCGATATCGCCGTCAGAACCCGAGTAGGGAACGCCCGCGAAGCCGCCGGCGAAGTTGTTGCGGACGCCGTCGGTCGCGGCGAAGTGCACCGCGAACGAGTCGGCGAGGTAGCCGAGCATGATGCCCTCGGACCACGACGGCTGGAAGAACTCGTTCACGGGGCCGCGGGTGACCGCGAGCTGCTTGCCGTTGTGGATGTTCTCCTCGTTGAGGATCGGCACCTGGAACTGGCCCCAGCGGACGTAGAAGCCTTCGCCCTCGCCCTCGAACTCGTACTGGGCCCACGCGTCACGCAGGATGTCCGAGATGCCTTCGTCACGGTCGGCCTGGCCGAGTTCCATGCTGATGTTGAAGGTGATCTGCGGGTTCACGACGTTGCCGTTGAACGACAGGGTCGCGTACTGCTGCTCGAAGCCGTGGGTGAAGCCCTCGGAGACGACGGCGGAGTCGTCCTCGTCGGTGAAGTTGCCAATCCAGCGCGTGGCGAGGTGGCCGTTGATGTTCAGGCGGTTGTTGCCCGAGGCATCGCCGATGTGGAAGGCACCGTCGTAGCCAGAGCCGCCCGACTGGAGGAGGCTGGCATGACGGGAAGCGTCAGCCTTGAGCTCGGCGGCGTAGGCGCGGTCGATGTCAAGGCTCGCGGACTGGGCCATCGCAACGCTGCTCAGGCTCAGGGCCGCTCCGGTCGTCGAAAGAAGCTTGAGAGTCCGACTCATTTTGAGATACCCCTTGTCCCTTCTGAATGGGGACGATCCCCTGGAAGTCTCCGAGACGCGCGTCACTCCTTGATCCGCGTCCCTTGCGCCCCGGAGCATTGCCAGGGCTCCTGAGCCGGCCACGTGGTCGGCCCTTGAACCGTAATTCTGTTTCGAGCGCCCGACAGAATATCGGATGCTCAGGCTCGGCTCCGCCTCGCCCTGCTCGGCCCGTCCGACGGGCCTCGCGTGAATCTCGACGCCGGGCACTTCCCCCGGCGTTGATTGTCCATCGGTCCGGCGCGTCCGATTACGCCAAACGTCGTGTTCGGGTTACCCCGACTGAAGCTTTCTCCCGAGCCCCTTTCTCGGACGACGGGACCCGAACCCTCCAGATTGGAGAGGATCATACCCCCGGGACTTAGCGAGTGCCAACTCGCCGGGACCCTCAGTTCGGGCGATGATCCGCATCATCGTCAAAATCGGCACAAAACTTTCTGCTCATCCGCCCGGATCTTGTGCCACACCCCCGCCTTCCGCTAGGATTCGCCCGTCGCGTGGGCTCGCTGGGCCCGCTTCCGGTACGGGTCCCCTGATCCTGCGAGCACGCCCATGTTGACCGGACGATTGATCCTCGTCGTGGACGACGAGCCTGATCTCACCGAACTTTTGACGTACAACCTCAAAAGAGCCGGGTACAACGTCCTCGTTGCGGCCAATGGGGCCGATGCGCTGCGACTCGCGGAAGAACACCACCCCGATCTGGTGTTGCTCGACATCATGATGCCCGAGCTCGACGGCCGCGAGGTCGCACGCCGGCTGCGGCGGTCCGTGTCCAACGCCACCGTCCCGATCGTGATGCTGACCGCCCGCGGCGAAGAGGCCGACGAGCTCTCCGGGCTCGCCCTGGGGGCGGACGACTATGTCGTCAAGCCCTTTTCGATGCAGGTGCTGCTCGCCCGGATCGAGGCGGTCCTCCGCCGGGTCAACGCGACACGCAGCGACGAGGACGAGGAGCTGCTCGAGTACGGCCCGATCCGCGTGGACACGGGCGTGCACGCGGCGACACTCGAGGGTCGCCCGCTGCAGCTGACGGTCACGGAGTTCAAGCTCCTCAGCGCGCTTGTCTCCGCCGAGGGCAAGGTGCTGTCTCGCCCCGCGCTCATCTCCCGTGCCATGGGCCCGGGCGTGACCGTGACCGAGCGGACCATCGACGTGCACGTGACGTCGATCCGCAAGAAGCTCGGGCACCACGCGCCGCTGATCCGCACCGTGCGGGGGGTGGGCTACCGCGTCCAGCTCGCCGAGTCGTCGGTGTCCTGACGCACTCGTGGGGGATTGCTGAACATGGCCCGCCGTGACGCGACGCACCGGGGTGAACACCAGTTCGCCGCGGCTCTCGTGATCGCGCTGATGCTGCTCCTCGCGCTCCTGCTGGTGTGGCTGGGCCCGGGCGAGTGGTACGGCCCGATCGGCGTGATGGCCGTCGCGTGCGTGCTGATCTGGTGGCTCACGACGACGGCGGACCGGGCGCGGGCGCGCGATCTCGCGGAGATCGCCGAGCAGATCGACCGCGTCGCGCCGGAGACCGCCCGCGATACGGCCGAGGCGGGCACACTCACGCTCGGGCGAGTCCTGCGCCGCATCGGCGATCTCGAGGGGCGCGTGCGGGCCGATTCGGACAGGCTCGAGCGCGAGGCCGCGCAGATGGCCGAGCTCTTCGACGCCGTGGACGTGCCCGTGATCGGCGCGGACGCGGACGGCGTCGTCCGCAGGGCGAACGCGGCGGCGCTGTCCACGCTCGGCCGCGCACCGGGCGACGTGCTCGGGCGGCCGATCGACGAGGTGATCGTGCAGAGCGAGCTCGCCGGGCTCGTCCGCCACGCGCGTGACGGGCAGCGGGCGCGCGGGCGCGTGCGCTACGTCGCCGACTCGGGCGTTCGGTTCTTCGACGTCACCGCGCAGCCCGTGACCGGCGGGGGCGTGGCGCTCACGCTGCTCGACGTGACCGAGCTCGCGGCGGCAGTGCAGCTCAAGACCGACTTCGCCGCCAACGCCAGCCACGAGCTGCGCACGCCGATCGCCGCGATCAAAGGCGCGGCGGACACCATGGTCGCCGCGGAAGACGACCCCGAGATGACCGCGCGGTTGCGCGCGATGATCGTCCAGCACGTGGGGCGTCTCGAAGAGATGGTCGATGATCTGCTCGACCTCTCGCGCCTGGAAGCCGCGGAGGGTCGCCCGCCCGCGGCGCCGCTCGAGATGTCCGAGCTCGCCGGGCGGCTCGACGAGATGTTCGCAAGCCCGTGCGCCGACCGACGCCTGCGCCTGACGTTCGACCTTGATCCCGCGCTCGAGCGGATGGTGATCGACGCGTCGCTGCTCGAGCTGGCGCTCCGAAATCTCGTGGACAACGCGATCAAGTTCGCGCGCGAGGGCACGGAGGTGCGCGTGATCGGGCGCGCCAGCGAGGTCGAGCCGGCGATGGACGATCTCGAGATGTTCACGCCCGCCCCGGACGCGCCGGCGTTGGGCGCGCGATTCCGGGTGGTGGACAAGGGCCAGGGCATCCCCCTCGCCGACCAGCAGCGGATCTTCGAACGCTTCTACCAGGTGGACACCTCGCGCGACGGCGGCGCCCGCAAGCGCGGCACCGGGCTCGGGCTCGCGATCGTCAAGCACGCCCTCCGTCGGCTCGGCGGGCGGATCTCCGTCGAGAGCGTCTGGCAGCAGGGCACCACGATGACCTTCGAGATCCCCCGGTGCGTCGTCGTGGGCGAGACGACCCCCGATGCCGCCCCGACGCCGGGCGACCCGCCGACCGATCCGGCGGCAAATCCCGTGGCGGGGAGCGACCGATAACGCCCCTCGGCGCGGTCAGGGCCCGATCGGGGGGTCTTGTGTGCCGATGGCTGCCTCATAGAATGATGGGCCCGCCGATGGGTGCGGGCACCGCGTGTGATCGGCTTCGCCCGTGTCGGGGGTGTCGGGCGGACGCTGGAGATTGCCGGGTTTGGAACTCACCGTCCAGGTCCCCGAGGGGCACGACTCGATCGGCGTGCTCGGCTCGGCGGAACGAAACCTGAAAATGTTGCGCGAGTCGCTCGGCGTGCGGGTCTCCGCCCGTTCGGGGGTCGTGCGCCTGCAGGGCGCGACGCCCGAGGTGACGATCGCGCGGAACGTGCTGGAACGCCTGACGCGCGACGCCGCCCGCTCGCGGGCGCTGAGCCGGCAGGACGTCATGGGCATGATCGCCGAGGAGACGGACCGGGCGCGTCGTGGGCCCGAGTCCGTCGAGGGCTCGGGCGACTGGTCGCGCGGGCTGCGCGTCTACGCCCAGGGCAAGCGCGTCGAGCCCAAGAACGACACGCAGCGGGCGTACCTGGACGCCGTACGCTCGCACGACCTCGTGTTCGGCGTCGGGCCCGCGGGGACGGGCAAGACGTACCTCGCCGTCGCCGCGGCGGTGCACCTGCTCAAGGAACAACGCATCAGCAAGCTGATTCTGTGCCGGCCGGCGGTGGAGGCGGGCGAGCGACTCGGCTTCCTCCCGGGCGATCTGGCGGAGAAGGTGAACCCGTACCTCCGCCCGCTTCTCGACGCGCTGCACGACATGATGGACTACGCCGATGTGCAGCGGTTCATCGCGGCGGACGTCATCGAGGTCGTGCCGCTCGCGTTCATGCGTGGTCGCACGCTCAACGGCGCGGCGATCATCCTCGACGAAGCGCAGAACACGACGCGCGCGCAGATGAAGATGTTTCTGACACGGATGGGGCACGGGTCCAAGGTGATCGTGACGGGCGACACGACGCAGATCGACCTGCCCGACCCGGCGGATTCCGGTCTGATCGACGCGGTGCGCAGATTGCGCCGCGTCCAGGGCGTCGCGTCGGTCGGGTTTACCGGACGTGATGTGGTTCGGCACAAGATGGTCCAGCGAATCATCGATGCATACGACCAGTCGGACGAGTCCGACCCGAACCGCACCGCGGGGCTGCGCGCCCTGGAGCGGGACCTGACCGACGACCCCGGGGGCTGAGCCCGACGATGGCGACTGAAACCAGCAAATCCAAGGGGAACGGGAAGTCGCCCAAGCCGCGCCGGGCGGTCGTGCGTGTGCGCGAGCGGACGGTCGTAGAGCGGGTGCGCGGGCTGATCGAGCACCCGACGCTCGGGTGGGGCGTGGTGGTCGGGCTCGCGCTGACGCTGGTGGTGTCCGCGATCGCGATCTGGGCCCGCGAGCACCCGCTCGTCGAGGTCGGGCAGGTGATGAGCCGGACGCGGACGGTGCGCGTGCCCTTCGCGACGACGGACGAGCAGGCGACGGAGCGTCAACGCGACGCGGAGCGCCAGCGGACGGCGCGTGTGTACGTCGCGGACGAGGCGGCGCTGGACGAGATCGGTGCGTCGCTGGCGAACCTGCCCGCGTCCATCGCGGGTGCCGAGTCGCTCGACGCGGTGGAGAGCTCGATCCGCGAGCGGTTCGGGCTCAACGAGGAGAAGCTGGCGTCGATCCGGGCGCTGGCCGAGGACGGCGCCGCGTTGGCGCGGTGGCGCTCGCACGCGGGCGAGCTTGTCGAGGTTCTGCGCCGTCGCCCCTTGATGAACGCGACGACCTACCAGGGCGCGTTGCAGGAGGGTCTGAACGGG
>JAUHXM010000047.1 GCA_030426605.1 Phycisphaerae bacterium
GCGAGTACCACTGGCCCTGGCTTGTCGCGGCTGTCGGCGGGTTGGTCGGGTGGGTGATCCACTTCCCTCGAGGGTTCGGACGGATCGATCGGCGTGGGCTGGCGATGGGCGTGGTGTGGAGCGTGTGCTGGCTCACGCTGCTGAGCGTCTTCCCGGACAAGCGCCCGCGGTACGGGCTGATGTTCTACCCGACGCTCGCGATCGTGAGCGCCGTGTGGCTGTTCGACGTGGTGCCCGGTGGGGTGCGGCGCGGGCTGGTGCGCGCCGCACCGGTGGTCGTTGGTTGCGTGGTGGTCGGGGCGGTGGCGTTCGCGCTCGCGCCCGTGCGGGTGAACCGCCCGGCGGACCCGGGGTTCGGGGCGGTTTCCTCGTGGATGCGCGAGCACCCCGAGCGCGTCGTGATGGCGGGGTCGATCGAGAGCAACGACAACGGGCGGCTGTACCTGCTCGCGGGGCGCTGGGCGCAGCGCGAGGGCGGCGAGGCGTTCCCCGAAGCTCCGGACGACGCGGCGTGGGTGTGGGTGGACTACGGCGCGGACAAGGTCGAGCTGCCCGAGGGGCATTCGGTGGTGTTGGAATCCGGCGTGGCGCGTCTGAGCGAACGCGGAGACTGATTCAGAACAGCGACGTCTCGTTCACGATCGGCTTGATCTCGAGGCGCACGCCCAGGTGATCGGCGGCGGCGGCGGTGAGGGCGCGCCCGCGCTTCGTGCGCGCCAGGAACCCGATCTGCAGCAGGTACGGCTCGACGACGTCCTCGAGGGTGCCCGCGTCCTCGTTCATCGTCGCGGCGACGGTCTCGAGCCCGACGGGCCCGCCCTTGTAGACGCCCGCGATGGTGCGGAGGTACGCGCGGTCGAGCTCGTCGAGCCCGAGGGGGTCCACGCCTTCGAGCTTGAGGGCGTCCTCGACGACGGACGCGGTGATGCGTCCGCCCGCTTTGACCTGGGCGAAATCACGGACGCGGCGGAGGAGCCGGTTGGCGATGCGCGGCGTGCCGCGCGAGCGGTGGGCGATGATCTCGACGGCGTCGGCGTCCACGGTCTCGATGCCCATGAGTCGTGCCGAGCGGTCCACGATGAGCGCGAGGTCGTCGGCGTGGTAGTACCGCAGGTGGTGCACGAGCCCGAACCGAGAGCGCAAGGGCGCGCTGAGGAGCCCCGCGCGCGTCGTCGCGCCGATGAGCGTGAAGGGCTCGCAGCGGATCTGGACTGTTCTCGCGTTGAGCCCGGAGTCGAGGCAGACGTCGATGCGGAAGTCCTCCATCGCGGGGTAGATGAACTCCTCGACGGGCGCGGGCAGGCGGTGGATCTCGTCGATGAAGAGGACGTCCCCGGGCCCCAGGCGGGTGAGGTTCGCGACGAGGTCCGTCCCGCGCGCGAGCGCGGGGCCCGAGGTCGTGTGGACGCGCGTGCCCAGCTCCCGCGCGACGACGTGGGCGAGGGTGGTCTTGCCGAGCCCGGGCGGGCCGTGCAGGAGGAGGTGCTCGAGGTGGACGCCGTTGATCTCGTCCTTCGCCGCCCGGCGCGCGGCGACCGCCTGGACGGAGATGGACAGGCGTTCGAGCAGGTCGGGCTGGCCGACGTAGTCGTCGAAGCGCTCGGGGCGGAGCGCCCAGTTGACGCGCGATTCCTCGGGCGTCTCGGTCGGCGAGATGAGTCGTTCGGCGGCCATCCGTGGTCTCCGACGTGATCTATCGGCGTCCCGAACGGACGCCGGCCAGCGATCAGCCTAGCGATACGGGCGGGCTCAGTCGATGGACTCGATCTTCATGCCGTCCACCTTGGGCGCCTCGGCGGCGGCGGGCTTGGGCGCGGGCTTGCTCTTGCCCATGACCCGGTCGAGCTCGGCCTGCGAGCGCGGCAGTCGCGACGGGGCGTCGGCGAGCTGGTAGGCGACGACCGCCGAGTTGGTGGACGACTGCTGGAGGTAGCCCGGGATCGCCTGGTCCATGCGGTCGTGCTGGGTGTGCCATGCGTGGCGGTAGTTGGCGCGCCCGATCTCGTCCCAGAAGAACCCGGGCACGCCCTCGCGGTTGAACGAGGCGTGGTCCGACCCGGAGTGGGTGGAGATCTTGTCGCCCGTCGGGCGGATGTTGACGTTCATGTACCCCGCGTGGGCGTCGTTGGTCTCGTCGTCGTCGTTCATCGCGCTGTCGTAGTCGGTCTGGTCGAAGAAGATGCCGTTGACGGGGGCCGTGGCGGCGGCGAGGTAGGGGACCATGAAGTCCGCGGCGGGCGCGCCGCCCTGGAAGTTGGTCCCGCCGTCGTCCACGAACGCGGCGGAGATCTTCTCGAGCTCTTCGTCGGTGAGGTCTTCGACGTACTCGCGCGAGCCGTGCAGGCCCTGCTCTTCGCCGGTCCAGAGGGCGAAGCGGATGGTGCGCTTCGGGCGCACGCCCGCCGCCATCAGCAGGCGGGCGGCTTCCATCATGACGGCGGTGCCGGTGCCGTTGTCGATCGTGCCCTGCGAGCCGGGCCCGTCCCACGAGTCGAGGTGGGCGGACATGATCACGACCTCGTCGGGCCAGACGGTGCCCGGGATCTCCGCGATCACGTTGTGGCACGCGATCGGGCCCGCGGTCAGCGTGTGGTCGAGGTTGAACTCGACCTCGAAGGGCAGGCCGTCCGAGATGCGCGAGTTGATGTAGTCGTAGTCGGGCGCGATGACGTTGACCTCGACGTCCTGCTCGTACTCGTGCAGCGGCATCTCGTCCCACCCGTTCTTACGGGTCGTCCAGACGCGGTCCGCGTCGCGCGATGATGAGATGAACCCGAGGGGCTCGGCGGCGAGCACCGCGGCGAGCAACTCGCGATCGACGGACGGCGCGTCCGGCTCGTCGTCGCTCGTCTCGGATTCGGTGCCGTCGCTGTAGGCGAGCTCGATCTGGTAGACGTTGCCCGAGGAGCTGGTGGACTGCCCCGTCGCGGTGTCGCCGTCGATCTGGAGGGTGATGTGGCTGGTACCCATCTCGTGCTTCCAGCTGAACGTCAGCTCGCCGTCGTCGTGGGCGGCGTCGTGGATCGGCCCCGTGTGGAAGCCGGGGATGGAGAGGGTGCCGGTGATCTCGTCGGCATCCAGATCGGAGAGTTGCAGCCAGGTGTTGATGGGGTTGCCGGAGTAGAGGTACGTGCCCGCCCAGTGGGCGCCCTCGGGGCGGTCGCCCCAGGTCTGCTCGCCGCCATGTGCGTCGTCGTCGGGCTCGTCGGCGTGGGCCTGGGCGGCGCCGGCTTCGTTGCGGATCTCCTGGCGCAGCGACGTGCGCTCGCGCATGAGGTAGCCGACCGAGCGGATGCCGCGCCGGTCGGAGGCGTGCTCCTCGGGGATGAGGACCCAGGCGCCGGCGATGTCGTCGGCCATGGAGCGCGCCTCGTCGGCGGTCTCGGGCATGCGGACGACGGGCCCGCGTGCGGGGCCGTCGGTGCCGCGCGTCCAGGAGAGGGTTGAGAACTGGAGGTCGCGTGACTTGCGGAGGTCGCCGTCGCGGTTGGGCGTGTACACGGCGCCGTGCGACGGGCCGCGGTCGAACCGGACGGCGATGTCGCCCCAGTGGTGCAGCGAGACGTTCTCAAGCCCCCACGCGCGGAACTGGTCGGCGGCCCAGCGGGCGGAGGCCTCGCAGCTCGTTGAGCCGGTAAGGCGCGGGCCGAATTCCTCGCAGAGCGTGGTGAGGTGCTCCATCACGCGGTTGTCGTGGCGGCCTTCGCGGACGACCTTGCGGACGATCGCGGGGTTGCCCATGCGGATGTTCGGGACGTCGGTGACCTCGCCGTCCACAACGGCGTAGCTGCCGCGCAGCTGGGTCGGGCCCATGGCCTGATGGTTGACGCCGCACCCGGCGATGAGGGCGGTGAAGAGGGCAGGGCCAATGACAACAGCGGCGTAACGCATCGAGACACTCCTCGGAGACACAACGGACCCGCGGAGTTGTCCCGGCGACACGCCTGCCGGGTTGCTCGTTGCGGGAAGATCAGTCTAGGGGAAGTCCCTTGTCCCGCCAAAGCCTGACGAGCTTCTCATATGAGGTCGGCTCCCAGATCCGCCCGTCGGCGAGCTCGGTGCGGATGGGCTCGCCCTCGTCGGTGAGATAGGCAAACTGGGGCGGGGCGTCCTCGTTCAAGCGGGACGTGATCTTCCACGAGGTCGAGCCGGCCCGCTCGACCGAATCGGAGCGCATGCGGATGGTGCCGTCGCGCGACTGGTAGGTGTAGAACGCGAAGTCCGCCGGGATGCCCGCGTGGGCGAGCAGCGGGGCGAGCATGTACGTCTCGACCATCGAGATGTAGCCTTCGCCCTGCACGAGTGGGCGGACGACGGTGGGGGCGCTCGAACCGTGCGTGGTCGTGACGCTCATCGAGTGCCCCTGGCGCGCGCCGGTCTCGATCCACTGCCCGGTCTGCCCGTTCTGCTTGATCGCCATGCGGACGGTCCACGCTTCGGACTCGCGGTCCATGGACATGAAGTAGACCGCCTTGGTGTCCACGCGGAGGAGGTCGTCGAGCAGGAGTGCGTCGATCTGCAGGAGGTAGCCCGGCTCCTGGTCGGCGTTGGACCAGCGGGCGGGTTCCTTCTCGGGGTTGAGCTCGCCGCGGCGCCCGACCCAGGCCTTGATGCGCCGGTACCCGTGCTCGGTGGCGTCGATGTCGGCGCTGGACTGGGCGGGCGCGAAGAGACGCTCCCAGCGGGTGCCGAAGGTCTCGAAGACGGCGCGGTAGTCCTCGGGGGTGAAGTCCTCGATCACCCGGACGCCGGCGCGGATGGAGGCGGCGCGGCGCGTCGCGAGATCGCCCGGGTCCTCGAAGACCGCGGTCGCGGCGCAGGTCTCGTACATCTCGCGGGCGCGGTCGAAGGCGTCCGTGGTCGTGAGCGCCTGGAAGATGACGACACGCCCGGGCTCGGGGATCACGATCGTGTAGCCCTGGACCGGGGCGGCATCGACGGAGCGCTTGGGCGGGAGCTCGATGTAGAACCGGTCGGCGGGGAGTTCGCCGATCATCAGATTCGAGTTCCGGCTCAGCACGCGGGCCTTCGATCGGGCGACCTGCCCGGCGGGCCCGACCTCGCCGTAGTCGGCGAGGATCTTCTCAATGATCCCATCCCCCACAAGTTGGGGGGTGGAGTCGGGGTCGCTCGTGACGCGGCCCTGGACGGTGAAGACGCCGACGTCTTCGAGGGGCTGGATGGTGGTGAGGGTGTTGGTGCTGAAAGACGTGGTTTGTGAGGTGCACCCCTCGGGAACGTGCATCGTGAGCCCGATCGCGGGCACGCGGAGCGGCGAGCCGGCGAGGCGCACGCCGGGTGCCTGCGCCTTGGCGGCGGGCCGGTCGCTCCGAGCATTCTGGGCGGCCGCAGGGGCACCCCAATACAGGGGTGCGAGGGTAATCGAAGCTGCGATGGTGATCGAGATGCGACGCATGCGGGCCTCCGTGCGATGCGGTACGGCTGAGATCGGCGGGTAGTTGTACCCGGAATCGGCTCGCGGGGCATGTTGGGCATGAACCGTGGGGGCCAGAACCTCGCCGGGCGGGGGGTGGTCGGAGGATGGGGTCAGGTCATGGGGCGGGTGTGATGGACTCGTGAAAGTGGGGGGATACGCTACCGGGCTCGGCCGGGCGTGTTCATCGCGTGGGCGGCCGGGTGGTTCTGGTGATCGCCGCCGTTCGCGGGAATCACCGGGAGCGGAAGGACCCCACGGTATAGGGTCGTTTTGAGGCGTTCGGAGTTGCTCAGGAGGAGCGACAACGGGCGGGACAAGCTGATCACGCCAGGCGTTGGTGTGATCGGTGGGATCATCGTCGCCCTCTGGTTTGGGCGAACGGAAGGATGAGGCGAGCGCATGACGGGTGGTCGGATTCGAATCAGGATGGAGGCGTACGACCACATCGCGTTGGACGCCTCGGCGAAAGAGATCGTGGACCACGCGAAGCGCACGAACGCGCGGGTGTCGGGCCCGGTGCCGCTGCCGACGCGGATCGAGCGCTACACGGTGCTCCGTTCGCCGTTCGTGAACAAGAAGTCGCGCGAGCAGTACGAGATCCGGACGCACAAGCGGATCATCGATATCCACGAGCCGAACGCGCGCACGGTCGAGGCGCTCAACCGTCTCGTCGTCCCGGCGGGCGTGTTCGTGAAGATCAAGGCGTAAGGAAGAATCACTCGGGCTCGCACTTCGGTGCGGGCCTTTGCCGTTTGAAGCGGCGAAGACAAAACGTCCTCTGTCCCTCGAGTTGAAACGATCGGGGCATGACGCGGAGCCGGGCCGGACCCCGGGGTTGGAAGTGTCGAGATGGCCAAGTCGCAAGTCGAAATCCGGGGGCCGCACCTGCTGGGCACGAAGCTCGGCATGACGCGTGTCTTCAACGAGGCGGGGCAGAGCGTCCCCGTCACGGTGATCCAGGTTCAGCCGAACGTGGTCACGCAGGTCCGCACGGACGAGGTCGACGGGTACAGCGCGGTCCAGATCGCGTCCGGCGACGTCAAGGCTCGCAACTCGACCATGCCCGTGATCGGCCACGACGCGAAGGCGGGCACGGCGCCCAAGCGGCACCACCGCGAGTTCCGCGTGACCGAGGACGAGGCGGCGGAGTACGAGCTCGGCAAGGAGCTCGGGGTCGATGTCTTCGAGGGCTGTGCCTTCGTTGACGTGATCGGGACGAGCAAGGGCAAGGGCTTCGCCGGCACGATCAAGCGGCACGGCTACAAGGGCCAGCTCGCGACCCACGGCGTCGAGCGCAAGCACCGCTCGCCCGGTTCGATCGGCGGCCACGCGAGCAACGCGGGTAAGGCCGGTCGGATCAAGAAGGGCAAGAAGATGTCGGGTCACTTGGGCAACGAGCGGGTGACCGTTCGTTCGCTGGACCTGATCCGGATCGACAAGGACCAGGGGCTGCTGCTCGTGAAGGGGCCGGTGCCGGGTCACAACAAGGCCTGGGTGGAGATCCGCCCGGCCGTCCGCCTGTACAAGGGCAAGGCGGCGAAGCAGAAGGAAGTCTCCGCGGGGTAAGCCGCGGACGAAGACAAGTCTCCGCGGGCTGATGCGGAGTTGAAGTGAATTGGCTCGGGGCGGCGGGAGCTTGCCCCGGGGCCCGGCAGGTCGGAATCGATACCGCCGGGTGAAGACAAACGATCGTGGGCCGGGTGCTGCCCGGCCTGTTGGGCCGAGTCGAGCTTTGGCCGCTGCCACCTGACACGTCAGGTGCCCACACGGGCGACAGGCAGGGGCAGGGCGAGGCGGACACGAGCCCCGGGAACTCCGGGGCAGGAAGGCACGAGGCGAGGCAGACTATGGACGTCCCCGTCTACGACATGAATGGCAAAGAGACCGGCACGCTGTCGGTCGATGAGATCGCGCTGGGCGAGTCCGTCAACGCGCCGCTGATCAAGCAGGCGTACGTGCGGTACCACGCGAACCGGCGTCAGGGCTCGGCCCGGACGAAGAACCGGTCCGCCCTCGCGTTCAACTCGAAGAAGCTATACAAGCAGAAGGGCACGGGCCGTGCGCGGCACGGCACGAAGTCGGCACCGCAGCTGCGCAAGGGTGCCCACGCGTGGGCCAAGAGCCGCACGGGCGATGACTTCCGCAAGGACATGCCCAAGAAGATGCGCCGTATGGCCAACCGCAACGCGTTGCTCGCGAAGCTCGTGGACGCGGAGGTCAAGGTCGTCGATGGGCTCGCGTTCAGCGAGCCCAAGACGAAGGCGCTGCTCGGGCTGCTCGAGGCGTTGAAGGTGGACGCGTCGGCGCTGCTGGCGCTGAGCCCGGACCCGGCGAAGTCGGACAACGCCCGCAAGAGCGCCCGCAACGCTGCGAACGTCGCGACGTGCCGGGCGGACCAGCTCAACTGCTTCGAGATGCTCAACAACCGATACCTGGTGATCGACAAGGGCGATCTCGAGGCGTGGCTCGCGGGCCCGTCGTCGAACACGAAGAAGGACGCGAAGCCGACGAAGTCGGAGATCGCGGCCCGGAACGCCGAGAAGAAGGCGTCCAAGAGCGGGGAGGGCGCGTGATGGACCCGGTGTACGTTCTGAAGAAGCCGCTGCTGACCGAGAAGAGCACGGCGGCGCAGGAGCACGCCAACGTCTACCACTTCGAGGTGGACCGCCGCGCGACCAAGCCCGACATCAAGGCGGCGGTCGAGGGCGCGTTCGACGTCACGGTGGAGAAGGTGAACACGACGACCCGCAAGGGCCGCATCAAGCGGACCCGGTTCGGGTACGTGCAGGAAGCCAAGACCAAGAAGGCGATGGTGACCCTGAAGGACGGCGACGCAATCGAGTTGATCTGAGTCACGCCCCTGCGGGCGTGAGCATCACTGGCAGGCAGGACTGAACAATGGCCATTCGCGTATACAAGCCGACGAGCCCCGGGCGCCGCAACGCGTCGGTCAACCTCAACGAAGAGGTGACCAAGACCGTTCCGGAGAAGAGCCTGCTGCGCCCGCTCCCCAAGAAGGGCGGCCGCAACCACCACGGCAAGATCACGACCCAGGGCCGCGGCGGCGGCGTGAAGCGCCGGTACCGCCTGATCGACTTCAAGCGTCGTGACCGCGACGGCATCGAGGGCACCGTCATCGGGATCGAGTACGACCCGAACCGGACCTGTCACATCGCGCTGATCGAGTACACCGACGGCGTGAAGCGGTACATCCTCGCGCCGGTCGGGCTGACCGACGGGGACACCGTGCTGGCGAGCAACGAGTCGGCGATCGAGCCGACGCCCGGCTCGTGCATGCCGCTGCGTCACATCCCGACGGGCATGAACGTGCACTGCGTGGAGCTGACGCCCGGCGCGGGCGGGAAGCTCTGCCGGAGCGCCGGGTCGTACGCCCGCCTGACGAACAAGGAAGGCCGGTACGCGACGATCGTGATGCCCTCGGGCGAGCTCCGCCGGGTGCCGATCGACTGCCGGGCGGTCGTGGGTCAGGTCGGGAACACCGATCACCAGAACCGCCGACTGGGCAAGGCGGGCATCAACCGCCTGCGTGGCCGCCGCCCCAAGGTGCGCGGCGTGGCGATGAGCCACCACGAGCACCCGCTCGGCGGTGGTGAGGGCCGGTCCAAGGGCGGCCGCGCTCCGGTGTCGGAGTCCGGCACGCTGGCCAAGGGCGGGCGGACGCGGAACAGGAAGCAGCACTCGACCGATCTGATCATCCGTCGGCGCAAGAGCAAGCGCTACGGGCAGGTGAAGTAAGCAACGGACCAAGGAAGAACCATGGGACGCAGTCTGAAAAAAGGCCCGTACGTCGACGAGAAGCTCTACCGCAAGGTGGAGAAGCAGGCCGAGGGCGGTGCGCGCAAGCCGATCAAAACGTGGGCGCGTGCGTGCACGATCGTTCCCGAGTTCGTCGGGCACACGTTCCAGGTGCACAACGGGCGCGTGTTCATGGATGTCTTCGTGACCGAGGACATGGTCGGGCACAAGCTCGGCGAGTTCTCGAACACCCGGACGTTCCGCGGGCACACGAACAAGAAGGAAGGCATCAAGTCCGGCAAGTAAGCCGGGTTGATGAGAGGACGAGCCATGAAGCTTCGTAGCGAAGAGCTCAAGAAGAAAGCCGCGGAGGCGGACGTCACGGTCGAGCAGCTGGCCGAGGCGGTCTCGCGCGACGGCCTGAGCGGCGAGAACGCCGTGAAGGCGGTCCGCAACTGGATGTCCGGGCGGGATCACCCGCGGGCACGCCGGGCGGACATCGAGAGGCTGAGCGAGGTCCTGGGCGTGCTGCCCAAGGACATCGTGCGGTTCACGAGCCAGGTGCGGCACTCGCGCGGCAGCCCGAAGAAGACGAAGCTCGTGGCGGACATGATCCGCGGCAAGAACATCGAGGCGGCGCGGGACGCGCTGCGGTTCACGCACAAGCGGGCGGCGGAGAACGTCGGCAAGGCGCTCAACGCCGCGATCACCGAGGCGGAACTCGCCGACGCGGACCTCACGCGTCTGGTCGTCGCCGAGTCGCGCGTGGACAAGGGGCTGACGATCAAGCGGTTCCAGCCGAAGGACCGCGGCCGCGCCCACCCGATCCACAAGCGGACGAGCCACATCACCATCGGCGTGCAGGAGCGAGCGTAATGGGACAGAAGACGCACCCGTTTGGCCTGAGGCTTGGCATCACCGAGGCGCACCGCTCGCGCTGGTACGCGCCCAAGGCGCTGTACGGCGAGCTGCTCGTCGAGGACGAGAAGATCCGTCAATACCTCGACAAGCGCCTGAACCGCACGCCGCCGAACGCGGCGGTGAGCGACATCCTCATCGAGCGCACCCGCGAGGAGCTCAAGGTCATCGTCCGGACGGCGCGTCCGGGCCTGGTGATCGGGCCCAAGGGCGCCGAGGTCGAGCGGATGACCGAGGAGCTGAGCTACATGACAGGCCGGAAGGTCTCGATCTCGATCATCGAGGTCAAGCAGCCCGACCTGGACGCGCAGCTGGTGGCGGAGAACGTCGCCGAGGGTCTGAAGAAGCGGATGGGCTTCCGGCGTCTGGTGAAGATGCGTGCCGAGGCCGTGATGCAGGCGGGCGCGCAGGGCGTGCGGATCCAGATCTCGGGCCGCCTGGGCGGTGCGGAGATGAGCCGGAAGATGGACACGCGTCTGGGGTCGCTGCCGCTGAGCACGCTTCAGGCCGAGATCGACTACGGGTTCGCGGTGAGCCGCACGCCCTACGGGGCGATCGGCGTGAAGTGCTGGATTTACAAGGGCGAGTACGGCGCGGCGACCGAGGACGACACCGCGTCGAACGCCGCGGGCGGGCGTGCCCGTGCCCGCGGGCGTCGCTGAGTTTGGCCCCGGGTTTGGACTGATTGGATGAGCAGACCGGCGAGCACGCCGGGGTGGATTTGGAGAACGACCGATGCCTCCCTACAAGATTCCCAAGCGCGTGAAGCACCGCAAAGAGTTCCGGCGTGTGCGCGATCGGAAGGCGACGAAGGGCAACTACGTCGCGTTCGGCGACTATGGGTTGCAGGCGCTGGAAGGGTGCTGGCTCAAGTCGAACCAGATCGAGGCCGGGCGTATCGCGTGCCAGCACTACCTGAAGCGCGAGGGCAAGATCTTCATCCGGGTGTTCCCGGACAAGCCGGTGTCCAAGAAGCCGCTCGAGACCCGCATGGGCAAGGGCAAGGCGGACGTTGATTACTGGGCGGCGCGGGTGCGTGCGGGGACGATCCTGTACGAGCTGGCGGGCGTGAGCGAGCAGCGTGCGAAGGGCGCGCTGCACCGCGTGGCGATGAAGATGCCGGTGCGGTGCCGCATGGTCGGCCGCCGCATCGAGGTCTGATAGAGAAGGACAGGAGCGACGCGATGGCAGGCCTGCTCGAAACAGATCGGAAGAAGAACCCGCGCGAGGCGTCGGACTTCAAGGACGACGAGCTCAAGACGCTGATCAAGCAGTTCCGCGAGGAGCTGTTCACGATGCGGACGCAGCGCGTGTCGGAAAAGGTTGAGGACAACTCCCGGTTCGGCAAGGTCCGCCGGGACATCGCGCGGCTCAAGAACGAGCTGGCAACCCGCAAGGCGAACGCCTGAGCGGGCGGAAGGAACTGACGAATGGCCGAAGCGACGGCAGAACTCAAGGGCACCCGGATCGGCGTGGTGGAGAGCGACAAGCGGGACAAGACCCGCAAGGTCGTGATCCGGTACCAGGCCAAGCACCCGAAGTACGGCAAGTACGTCTCGAAGCGGACGGTGCTGCAGGTGCACGACGAGGGCAACGAGAGCGGTGCGGGCGATGTCGTTGAGATCGCCGAGTGCCGCCCGGTGTCCAAGACGAAGCGGTGGCGCCTGGTGCGTGTCGTGGAGAAGCGTGCGAACGCCGACGACTGAGTCGCGGGCAGAGCAAGAACCGACCGGGCGTCGCCCGGAGATGGCTGGACTGAACGATGCTGCAAGCAGAATCCAGATGTGAAGTGGCGGACAACTCGGGCGCGAAGATCGCGTACGTGATCCGCGTGTACGGCGGCTCGACCGGGCGTCAGCAGTTCACGCGCAAGACCGCGGGCGTGGGCGACACGGTGCTGATCTCCGTGAAGAAGGCGCTGCCCGGGTCGGACGTCAAGCCGGGCGACATGTCCAAGGCCGTGATCGTGCGGACCGCGAAGTCCACACGCCGCGCGGACGGGTCGTACGTGAAGTTCGATTCGTCGGCGGTGGTCCTGATCACCCCCGAGGGCAACCCCAAGGGGACGCGCATCTTCGGGCCGGTCGCCCGCGAGCTGCGCGACCGGAAGTACATGAAGATCGTGTCGCTCGCGACGGAGGTGGTGTGATGCCCAAGCACGTTCGTTCAGGCGATCAGGTGATCATCACGTCGGGCTCGCTCAAGGGCACGATCGGCGAGGTGATGCGCGTGGACCCGGGCAAGGACCGCGTGTTCATCAAGGGCGTGAACCTGCGCACGAAGAACATCCGCCGCACCCAGCAGAACCCGCAGGGCGGCGTGATCACGAAGGAAGCCCCGATCCACATCTCGAACGTCTCGCCCGTCGTGGAGGGGCGTCCGACGCGGGTGCGGTTCGAGGTGAAGGACGACGGGTCGAAGCAGCGCGTCGCCGTCCGCGGCGGCAAAGTGCTCGGCGAGGTCCGAGGGGCGAAGAAGAAGTAAGGCCTTCCGAGAAGGTCGCTGATTCTCAAGGTACGAAGCCATGGCGAAGAAGACCAAATTCGACGACGCGACGCTCGAGGCAGCGAAGGCGGACAACGCCCCGCGCCTCAAGAAGCAGTACGAGGATGTCGTGCGCCCCAAGATCACCGAGGAGTTCGGCGTCGCCAACCCCATGGCGATGCCGGCGCTCGACAAGATCACCATCAACGTCAACGTCGGGCGTCACCTCGACGGCACCAAGGTGCCGGCGAACGTCCGCGACGCGGTGATCCACACCCTCACCACGATCACCGGGCAGAAGCCCCAGAAGATCGCGGCGAAGAAGAGCGTCTCGAACTTCAAGGTCCGCGAGGGCTACGAGACGGCGTACAAGGTGACGCTGCGGCGCGACCGCATGTGGCACTTCATGGACCGCCTGATCAACCTCGCGGCCCCGCGTATCAAGGACTTCCGCGGGCTGAACGACACGTCGTTCGACCGCCAGGGGGGCTACTCGGTCGGCGTGACCGAGCAGGGCATCTTCCCCGAGATCAACATGGCCGAGCAGACCTTTACGCACGGCATGAACATCAACTTCAGCTTCCGCAACTCGGACGCGAAGAAGAGCCGGTTCGTGCTCGATCAGCTCGGCATGCCGTTCCGCAAGCCCGAGACGGCGTAACGCAGACGCAGCAGACGACGAGAGGCAACTGACCCATGGCAACCAAGGCCCAGATCGCCAAGAGCCGCCGCACCCCGAAGTACTCATCGCGCATCGTGCGTCGGTGCGAGCTGACGGGGCGCGCGCGGGGTGTGTACCGCAAGTTCCGCATCTCACGGATCATGCTGCGAGAGCTCGCCCTGCAGGGCAAGATCCCGGGCATGCGCAAGGCGAGTTGGTGAGCCCCATGAAAGCAACGGTGATGACGATGACGACCCGAAAGGATGATCCCGCATGTCGATGAGTGATCCCATCGCGGACATGCTCACCCGCATCCGCAACGCGACCCGCAACCGCGCCAAGACGGTGACGGTGCTGAACTCCAAGGTCAACCAGGGCATCGCCCAGGTGCTCCAGGCCGAGGGGTACATCAACGGGTTCGAGGTGAACAAGCCCGACAACCGTCAGGGGACGATCGACATCGCCCTCAAGTACGGCCCGCGCGGCGAGGTCATCCTCCACGAGATCAAGCGCGAGTCGCGTCCCGGGCGGCGCGTCTACCGCGGCGTCACGGACATCCCCCAGCCCATGCAGGGCCTGGGCATCTCGATCGTCTCGACGAGCCGGGGCGTGATGTCGGGCCGCAAGTGCATGGAAGAAAAGGTCGGCGGCGAGCTGCTGGCGACGGTCATCTAAAGGAACAGACGCTGGAATCCCCGGTCCAGACCGGCCGGACGACGACAGACAGCGAGGAGCACGCATGAGCCGCATCGGTAAGAAACCCATCGAAGTGCCCAAGGGCGTCAAGGTCTCGATCAACGGCAACTCCGTTTCCGTCGAGGGACCGAAGGGCACCCTGAGCTTCACGCACCGCCCCGAGGTCTCGGTCGGGTGGACCGAGGACGAGAAGGGGCTGGTCGTGTCGTCCGCAGACGAGTCGAAGGCGGGCGAGCGCGAGGTGAAGGCCTACTGGGGCACGACCCGGGCGATCCTGAACAACATGATGAAGGGCGTCACGGACGGGTACGAGAAGAAGCTGCAGATCGAGGGCGTGGGCTGGACGGCGAACCTCGCCGGCCAGAAGCTCGCGCTGAAGGTCGGGTACGCGAACATCGTCGAGGTGGACATCCCGACGGGCCTGAGCGTCGCGGTCGACAAGCAGCTGATCACCGTGACGGGCACGGACAAGCAGATGGTGGGCGAGTTCGCCGCGAAGGTGCGCGCGAAGCGCAAGCCCGAGCCGTACAACGGCAAGGGCATCCGCTACGCCGATGAGGTCATCAAGAAGAAGCAGGGCAAGGCGTTCGGCAGCTGATCCAGACGCTGAAGGATTTGACGATGAACAAGTGCAAGCACAAGCAGCTCCGCCGATCCCGCCGGCGTTCCGGCACGCGCAAGCGCGTGATGGGGACGCCCGAGCGCCCCCGCCTGGCGGTGTTCCGCTCGCTGAACCACATCTATGTGCAGGTGATCGACGACCTGGCGGGCACCACGCTCGCCGCGGCGTCCACCCGCGACAAAGAGGTGTCCGTCTCGGGCTCCACCGGCAACGCCGACGCGGCGAAGGCGGTGGGCAAGGCGGTCGCCGAGCGGGCCAAGAAGGCGGGCGTCGAGCAGGTCGTGTTCGACCGCGGCGGCTTCCGCTACCACGGGCGCGTCAAGGCGCTGGCCGACGGCGCCCGCGAGGCCGGGCTCCAGTTCTGATCTGAAGAGACACACCGCCCCGCTGAGTCGCCCACGAAGACAGGGCCGGCGAGGGGCAAAACGAAGAAGGCATTCCATGGCTCAGATGATCGAAGAAACCGGGTCACTCGACTCCGACACCCTGAAGATCTACCGCACCGCCGCGACGGTGAAGGGCGGCCGGCGCTTCAGCTTCGGCGCGCTCGTGGTCGTGGGTGACCGCAAGGGCCGCGTCGGGTTCGGGTACGGCAAGTCCGTCGAGGTGCCCCAGGCGATCGAGAAGGCGGAGAAGTACGCCAAGCGCAACCTCGCCAGCATCCCGATGGCGGGCAAGACCCTGCCGCACGAGGTCGAGGGACGCTTCAGCTCGAGCATCGTCCGGCTCGTCCCGGCCTCGCCCGGTACGGGCGTCGTCGCGGGCGGCACGGTCCGCAAGATCCTCGAGCTCGCCGGCATCACCGACTGCCTCACCAAGAGCTTCGGCTCGAACAACCAGCTGAACCTCGTCCGGGCCGTGTTCGACGGCATCGAGAAGCTGCGTCTGCGTGAGGACGTCGCCGAGCTGCGCGGCGTCGAGATCGACACGACCGACATCGAGCAGCGCATCGAGCGCGGCCAGCGCTTCATGCCCGAGCCCTCCGAGTCGGGCGAGAAGATGCGCGGGCCGGTCAACACTATCGGTCAGGACCGCGGCCGCGGCGGCCGGGGTGGGCGCGGCGGCGGGCGTGGCGGTCGAGGCGGCGGTCGCGGCGGGTTCGGCGGCGGACCACGCGGGGGCGATGCCCCGCAGCAGGCGCCCGCGGCCGATGCACCGGCGCCGGCCGAGGGTGGCGAGGCTCCCAAGCCCGCCGAGAGCTGATCAACAAACGCACACACACGCGGGCCACACGGCACGCGCAACGACGGGAGACACCCGCCATGATGATTCACGAAGTCACCGCGATCGCCGGGGCGAACAAGAAGCGCAAGCGTGTGGGGCGTGGCCGCGCCTCGGGCGGCAAGCGCGCCGGGCGCGGTCAGAAGGGCGCGGGCTCCCGCTCGGGCAACTCGCGTCTCGCGCAGTTCGAGGGCGGCCAGATGCCCTTCTTCCGGCGCATGCCGAAGATGGGCTTCAACAACGCCAACTTCAAGACGCGGTTCTGGATCGTGAACCTGCGCGACATCGTCGCGCACGCCGACTTCGCCAAGGGCGGGTCGGTCACGCCCGAATCGCTCATCGAGGCGGGCCTGATCCGCGACGCCTCACGCGACGTCAAGGTCCTCGGCTCGCTGCCCGAGGGTGCTGACAAGCTGAGCGTCAAGCTCGAGGTCGCCGTGTCGCGCGTCACCGATTCGGCCCGCACGCTGATCACGGACGCGGGCGGCTCGGTCACCGAGACCGGCACCCGGCGCGACCGGATCCGCGGCGTGGACCGCAACAGCGACGACCGGGCACCCAAGAACCTCACTAAGAAGCTCGCCAAGCGCCAGTGGCACGCCCGCCGGCAGGACGCCTTCGCGAAGGGCGAGGTCCTCAAGCCCAAGGGCAAGTAAACCGGGCCCCGACCGCGGGGCGTACGATCCGAACTCAGGCGCGGCGACCCTTTCACGGACGGACGGATGTTCTTTCAGACCCTCGCCAACATCTTCCGGATCAAGGAGCTCCGCAACAAGCTCCTCTTCACGCTGGGCATGCTCGCGGTCTACCGCATCGGGTTCTGGATCCCGCTGCCCGGTGTGGACCAGCAGACCCTGGTGGACTTCTTCACCCGCGCCGCGGGCGAGGGCAATGCCGTGGGGCGCGTCGCGCAATACGTCGCGATCTTCTCCGGCGGGTCGTTCGGGCAATCGACGATCTTCGGCCTGGGCATCATGCCCTACATCACGTCCGCGATCATCTTCCAGCTCTTCGGGTCGGTCTCACCCCAGCTCAAGAAGCTCAAGGATGAGGGCCCGACGGGCCAGCAGAAGATCCAGGAGTACACCCGGTATCTCACCGTCGGGCTCTGCCTCGTGCAGGCGGTCGGGTGGCTGAGCTACATCACCAGCGCCGGGCTTGTCTATGAAGCCTGGGCGACCAACCCGTTGTGGTGGGTCAGCTCGGTCGCGGCGCTGACGGCGGGCGCGATCTTCCTGATGTGGCTGGGCGAGCAGATCGACCGGTTCGGCATCGGCAACGGCGTCTCGCTCATCATCACCGCGGGCATCCTCACGGGCATGCCCGGCGCGGTGCTCAGCGTCTACCAGACCTTCGACCCCGCCGACCCCGACAAGATGGGGTGGATGGAAGTCATGCTCCTCGCGGCGGGCTTCATCCTCGTCGTCGCGGGCTCGGTCGTCATGACCGTCGCCCAGCGCCGCATCCCCATCCAGCAGGCGAAGCACACCCGCGGGCGGCGCACGTTCGGCGGGCAGCGCTCGTACCTGCCCCTCCGCGTCAACCACGGCGGCGTGATGCCGATCATCTTCGCGTCGTCGCTCATGATCTTCCCGTCCGTCGCGTTCGGTGCGCTGCACGACTCGATCCCGAGGGGCCAGCAGTTCGGGTGGTACTACGAGTCCGTCCGGTGGCTCAACGATGCCTTCCAGATGGGCGAGTTCCCGTACGTCCTCGCGTACATCGCGATGGTCTACTTCTTCAGCTACTTCTGGATCACGGTCCAGTTCAACCCGGAAGAGATGTCCAAGCAGCTGCGCGACCACGGGTCGTTCATCCCGGGCCTCCGCCCGGGCCCGCGCACGGCCGAATACCTCGAGACGGTGATGGAGCGCATCACCTACGTCGGGGCGGCCTTCCTCGCGGTCATCGCGGTGCTGCCCATGGTCGTGAACAAATCTCTGAGAGTGGACTTCGTGGTCACCCAGTTCCTGGGCGGCACGGGGCTCCTGATCGTGGTCTCGGTCGCGCTGGACATGCTCCAGCGGATCGAGGCAAACCTGCTCATGCGGAACTACGCGGGGTTCCTGGGCGGGTCGGACGACGGCAAGGGCCCGCGGATGCGCGGGCCGCGATAAGGGCCGCGACGGGGCGCCCTCGCCCCGGGCTCTGACAACGGGCGGGTCGGACCCCGCCCACCCCCGCCGGGGAGGCTGCCGAGCCCCGCGGCGGAGCCGACGGATCGGCGATCATGCAGGACGGGGGGCGACCCCGGGCGTGACCTTTCTCGCGGTCGCGCCTAGAGTTCCCTCCTGCCCCGAGCGGCCCTCAGCGGCGTGTTTCGGGGCTGTTGTGTCGGAATGAACGCCCCGCGGGTCGGCCCGTCGGGCGAATGAGCAAGCAAGGGCGGCCCTGCGGGGCCGAGTCGGGTGACGCGATGAAGGTCAAAGCAAGCGTGAAGCGCATCTGCAACCAGTGCCAGATCGTGCGTCGCAAGGGCAAGGTCCGCGTCATCTGCAAGGCGGACCCCAAGCACAAGCAGGTTCAGGGCTAACGACCCCCCAACGAAGAACCACTGAGGAACGACCATGCCGCGTATCGCTGGTGTTGATATCCCGGAACGCAAGAAGATCTACTACTCCCTGCAGTACGTGCACGGGATCGGCCCCAAGTTCGCGGCCGACATCTGCGCCGAGGCGCAGATCAACCCGGACACCAAGGCCGCCGAGCTCACCGAGCAGCAGGTGTCGCAGATCAACGGCATCCTGGACTCGGGCTACCTCGTCGAGGGTGCCCTCCGCCGTCAGGTGCAGCAGAACATCCAGCGCCTGCGTGACATCCGCAGCTACCGAGGCGACCGGCACCGCCAGGGCCTGCCCACCCGCGGGCAGCGCACGCGGTGCAACGCACGCACCCGCAAGGGCCGCAAGAAGACCGTGGCCGGCAAGAAGGGCGTGAAGGGCTAAAGACAGGCACTGGGCATCAGGCACCAGGCATTCGGACAGAGATATCGCGAGCTTCCAGCCTGATTCGTCAGGAACCCCAAGTGGAAGCGAACGGAGCGAACCATGGCGAAGAAGCAGAAGAAGATCCGCAAGAACGTCGTCCGCGGCGTCGCCCACGTCAAGGCGACGCACAACAACACCATCATCACCGTCACGGATACCAACGGCGAAACCCTCGCCTGGGATTCGGCGGGCACGATCGGCTTCAAGGGCGCCCGCAAGGCCACGCCCTTCGCCGCGACCCGCGCCGGCGAGCAGGTGGGCCAGAAGGTCCGCAAGATGGGGATGACGGAGGTCGAGGTCAAGATCGTCGGCACGGGCGGCGGGCGCGAGTCCGCGGTCTCGGGCATGGTCTCGACCGGCATCCGCGTCACGGCGATCGAGGATCACACCCCGGTGCCCCACAACGGGTGCCGCCCGAAGAAGAAGCGCCGCGTCTGATCGCGGCTGTTGCCGGGCCCGCTCGTCGGGCTTGGCTTGTTTGACAGTTCGTGCTCGACCCGAGCGAGAAGGGACGGCCGCCGATCAGCAGGGCGCCGGACCCGTGAGCCGGGAGAACGAGCCAGGGTTCATTCCCCGCTGCTGAGAGGTTTCTGACCATGCGAGTTCGCTGGAGAGGACTGGAACTTCCCGCCCGCGTCACCCCCGACGCGAAGTACACCGATCAGCCCACGTTCGGCCGGTTCACCGTCGAGCCGTTCGAGCGCGGGTTCGGCACCACGATCGGAAACTCGATGCGCCGCGTGCTGCTGTCGTCGCTCGAGGGCGCGTCGGTCACGGCGATCAAGATCACCGGCGCCGAGCACGAGTTCCAGGCGCTCGAGGGTGTCCTCGAGGACGTCACGGACATCGTCCTGAACATCAAGAACCTGGTCGTCAAGCTCGAGGGCGACGAGCCCCGCACCATGAAGCTCGCGGCCCAGGGCCCGGGCGAGGTGACGGCGGACCTGATCGAGGCGGACACCAACGTCACCATCATGAACCCCGATCTGGTGATCTGCACGCTCACCGCCGAGGTCCCGTTCGAGATGGAGCTGCACGTGGGCAAGGGGCGTGGGTACGTCCCCGCAAGCGAGCAGTGGGAAGCGATGGACGAGCAGGAGGTCGGGCTCATCCCGGTCGACGCGATCTACTCCCCGGTGCAGCGCGTGCGCTACCGCATCGAGGACACCCGCGTCGGTCAGCGGACGAACTACGACAAGCTGATCATGGAGATCTGGACCGACGGCACCGTCACGCCCGAGATGGCGATGGTGGAGGGGTCCAAGATCCTGCGCAAGCACCTCAACCCGTTCGTGCAGTACTTCGAGGCGGGCCAGGCGCGCGTCTCGGAAGAGGCCGCCGCCGCGGCTGGCGTGGACGAGGAGCTGATCCGCAAGCTCGACATGCCGCTGACGGATCTGGATCTGTCGGTGCGTGCGAGCAACTGCCTGGAAAGCGCCCGGATCGACACGGTCGCCCAGCTGGTGACCAAGTCGGAGCCGGAGCTGTTGAAGCTGCGCTCGTTCGGGCGCACGTCGCTGCGTGAAGTGAAGCGCAAGCTGTTGGATATGAACCTGGACCTGGGCATGGAGCTGCCCGACGGGTACCAGATGCCGCAGACCGAGTCGTCCACGATGTGACGGCGTTTGCGCCCGGGCATGCCGGGCGAGGAGACGAGCCATGCGTCACCGCAAGGCCGGATACAAGCTGGGCCGCACGCGTTCGCACCGCGAGGCGATGCTGCGCAACATGGCGCACAGCTTGTTCGAGCACGGGCAGATCACCACGACGCTGCCCAAGGCGAAGGCGCTGCAGCCGTTCGTCGAGAAGATCGTGACCAAGGCGAAGAAGGGCGATGTCCACTCGCGCCGGCAGGTCATGTCCATGCTCGGCGGCGACCGCCGCGCGTTCGCCTGGTCGCACATCCCCAAGAGCGCGACCGACGACGAGCAGTCGGCGATCAACGAGCTGCGCGAACGCGCGGAGCAGTACTTCGACATCCCCGCCGCCGACGAGATCGAGCGGAACCGCTACGGCGAGCTCCGCAAGGCGCCGCGGATGGTCAAGCACATCTTCGACAACGTCGCGCCACGCTTCGAGGACCGCCCCGGCGGGTACACCCGCATCGTCAAGCTCGGGTACAACCGCCTGGGCGACGCGGGCGAGGTCGTGCTCATCCAGTTCGTCGGCGCCGAAGAGGGCCCCGAGATCGGCGGGCGCCCGTCCGGGCGTCGCCGACAGGCGGACAAGCGCACGGCGTTCGCCGCCAAGCTCCGCAAGGACACCGCCAAGTCGGCCCCCAAGGCCACCGCTGAGGACGCTCCTGCGGACGAGGCGGCGGATTCCGACGAGTCCTGAGAACCCGCACGCAACGCACCTCAAGCCCGCGGCCAGCCCGGTCGCGGGCTTTTCATATGCCCCTGGCGCCGGGGTGAATAGACTGTTGCTGCCGCCCGTCGGCGCGTGGGCGGCGCGCAGCCCAGCCGGGCGGGAGGTCCGCATGACGCACGCCGCCAACATCACCCGGAACGTGGGGCTCTGCCTCGTGCTGCTCCACGCGCTGATCGCGGGCTGCCAGGAGGGCTCCGCCGAGCCCGAGCAGGCCGGCACGCAGACCACAGACACGACGCCCGCACCGCAGCAGGCCGAGCCGCAGACCCCAGCTTCGGAGGACGCGCCAGACGACCCCGCCAGCGCGGTCGAGGAGATCCGCCAGGGCGCGGAGAACGAGGTCCAGCAGCCTGACCCCGAGCCAGGTGACAACACGCTGGCGAGCATCCCCGGGTTCACGCCCACGAGCCCTTCGAGCGAGGCGGACCTGCGCCACACGCCCGCGCTGCCCGTCACGGCGAACACGCCCGACGACGCGCCCGTGCTCGTCAAGGTCACGCTCATCGACATCACCAACGGCGACGAGACCACCCTCGCACCCCTCGCGGCGTACCTGTCGGGCGACGACGCGAGCGCCATGGACCGCGAAGAGGTCGAGGGCCTCTTCGAGCTCATCGGGCACCTGCGTGAGCAGGGCGTGGTGACCATGGCCAGCGACGGCGGTGTGCTGGTCAAGGGCGGGCAGAGCGCCAAGCTCATCATCAAGGACGCCCTGCCCTCGAGCATCCCGGGCGTGGACGCGGCCCGCGACACGCTCGAGGTCGCGCTCTCGCCGGCGCTCACCGCGCCGGTGGGCGAGGGCCCGGACGCCGAGCGCCTGGTGCGCCTCGGGTTCCAGTTCGAGATGACGCGCGAGGACTCGCCCTGGCAGATCTTCGCGACGGACCTCGGGCTCGACGTCGGCGCGCGAACGCGTGCCGCGGGTACGGCGGTCGTGCGATCGGGCGAGATGTTCTTCGTCGTCCGCCGCATCGCGAGCGACTCGGGCGAGCGCGAGGTACTCGCGTTGATCCGCCCGCAGGTGATGCCGCAGGAGTTCAACAAGTGAGCGTCGCCGCGGTCATCGCCGCCGCGCTGCTCGCGGCGCCCCCGGCGGGCGGAGTGTCGGACCCGCTCGACACGGTGCTGCGGCTGCGGGCCGAGTTCGCGTTCGAGTACGCGCAGCCGCAGGAGACGCAGCGCGCGTGGCAGGATGAGCCGGCGCCGGAACACGTCGTGCGATTTGGGACGCCGATGATGGGGGGCGCCGTCATCCGCCAGTACCGCTGCGATCGCAACGGCGTGCTCGATCATCGCGTCATCTCCGCGTACCCCGAGATCCACGCCCGCCCCTTCACGCCAGGCGAGCACCAGATCATCGACATCGGCCCGGATTACGGCGTCCTGCCCGACGCGCCCGACGGCGACTAAGCTCCCTGCCCATGCTCGAAGCGTTGAACGAGATCGAATCGGGCGGGCTCGCCGAGCTCGCGGACGCCGGCGACGCCGACGCGCTCGAGGCGTGGCGCATCGCCTACATCGGCACCAAGGGCAAGCTCCGCGGCGTCATGCCCATGATGAAGGACGTGCCCAAGGACCAGAAGGGCGCCGTCGGCAAACGCCTCAACGAGGTGAAGGGCACGCTCGAGTCCGCGTTTGAGTCGCGTAAGACCGCCCTCGAGTCGTCCCCCGGCGCCTCAGGCCCCGCGATCGACATGACCGAGCCCGGCATCGTGGACGCTCAGGAGGTCGGCCGCCGGCACATCCTCTCGCGCGTCCGCGAGGAGCTCGTCGAGGTCTTCGCCCGCATGGGCTTCGGCGTCGCCCAGGGGCCCGAGCTCGAGGACGACGAGCACAACTTCGTCAAGCTCAACATCCCCGCCGACCACCCGGCCCGCGACCCGATCGACAACTTCTACGTGGACAACCCGGACACCACCGAGACGCCGCGCATGCTGCGGAGCCAGACCTCGACGGTGCAGATCCGCACGCTCGAGACCGCGGTGGCGGAGGGCTGGGGCCCCCCGGTCAAGATCGTCTCGCCCGGGCGCGTCTACCGCCCGGACACGGTGGACGCGACGCACTCGTTCATGTTCCACCAGATCGAAGGGCTGCACATCGACCGGGACGTGTCGATGTCGGACCTGAAGACGACGCTGTTCCAGTTCGCCCGCGCCTACTTCGGCGACGACGCCGAGGTCCGCCTGCGCCCGAGCTTCTTCCCGTTCACCGAGCCCAGCGCCGAGTTCGACATGAAAATCGCGCTGCGCCCGGGCGACGAGCCCGCCTGGATCGAGCTCGGCGGGTGCGGCATGGTGGACCCGAACGTCCTGAAAGCCTGCGGGCTCGATCCCGATGAATGGTCGGGTTTCGCGTTCGGCTTCGGCATCGAGCGGCTTGCGATGGGCAAGTACGGCGTGCCAGACATCCGCATGCTCTTCGAGAACGACATCCGGTTCCTCCGCCAGATCTGACGCGCCCCGCGCGGCCGATCGTCGGGGTGCCGGCAACATGGGGGACTCACGATGAACGACTTTGACGCGTCCGCGCAGGACTTCGATCCGAACGCCGAGCACCTCTTCGCCGATCCGCCCAAGTGGCCCAAGGTCGTCGGCATCCTCAGCATCATCTTCGGATCCATCGCGGTGCTCTGCGGGGCGCTGATGACGGCGTCCGTCCCGTTCTTCGGCGGCATGATGGAGCCGATGCTTGAGGGAGACCCGCTCCCGCCCACCATGCACCTCAACGCGATCGACTGGGCGTCAACGGCGTGCAGCATGCTGGGCAACATCCTGCTCATCGCTGGCGGCGCGGCCCTCGTCACGCTCAAGCCCGCGGCTCGCGGCATCCACCTGGTCTACGCGGTGCTGCTCATCGTCGCCATCGTGCTCTACGCGGTCAGCGCGTTCGGCAAGATCGATGACCTCCGCGTCTGGGCGGAGACGTACAACAACGAGATGGCGCAGAACATGCGGCAGCAATTCCAGGCCGGCGGCGAGATCACGCAGATGATCGGGCCGGCCGTGGTGAGCGTGATCTCGGTCTGCTGGCCGATCTTCTGCCTCGTCTGGTTCGGCATCGTCAAGACCAAACCGTCCGACATCTCCGGGGAATCGGACCCCGCCGCCGTCGCGAACCCCTACTCCTGATCGATCCTCAGGGGCACCCGCCGAGGAAGGCCGCGACGAAGGCGTCGATGTCATCGACGTTCAGCGCGCCCGAGCCGTCGAAGTCCACGAGCAGGTCGCCCGCGAGGAACGCGGTGACGAAGGCGTCGATATCGTCCACGTTGAGCGAGCCGTCCCCGTTCAGGTCCGCCGGGCAGGGCGAGACGTTGATGTAGACCGTCGCGGTCTCGATCGCCGTCGTGCCCGATTCTTCCACCGCGACGATCGTGATCTCGTGCACGCCGTCGGCGAGGTTCAGCGTCTTCCGCCACTCGTACCGGTCGTACGGGCGGGCCTGGCTGCCGGCGTTGAGCATCGTCAGCGGGTCGTCGCCCGGGCCCAGGTCGGCGAACATGTACACGTCGAACGTCGTCCGGTCGAGCAGCAGCACGCTCAGCTCGGGCGAGTTGTCGTTGAGCACCATGCCGTCCTCGCCCAGCGCCACCTCGGGCGGCAGGCGATCGACGTACACCACCACGCGCTCCTCGGTGAAGATCGGCGTCGTGCCCGCCGGGCGGGTGCGGAACGCGATCGTCGAGATGTAGTTCTCGCCCTCCTCGAGCTGCGTCGCGTCGATGGTCTGGCGGTAGACACCCGTCGTGCCGCCCGACCCGAAGGTGGGCGAATTCTCCGTCACGA
>JAUHXM010000145.1 GCA_030426605.1 Phycisphaerae bacterium
CACCTGGCGGAACTGCTCCTTCCGGACCTGCTCTGCCGTGTGCCCCGCGTCCGCCTGCGCGTGCATCGTCATCACGTGGGCGAGCACCTCACCCCCCCGCCGCACCGTCCCACCGATGCACCCCTTGGTCGCCCACCCGTCCGCCCCGGACGCCGCCTTGAACGGCACGAACACCGTCTCGTGCACCGACCCCTTCGCCAGGATCAACAACCCCGACGAGATCTTCACCCCCTTGTTGTCATCCGGGAAGTAGTGCCCCACGAACTGCCCGCCCGCGTTGTCCACAAACCATCGGCGGGCGTCGTCGCTCCAGACCTCCTGCAGGCACACGATGTCCGGCGCCTCGCGCTGCAGCTCCCCGAGGATGCGCCCCATCCGCTCCTCGTCCTCGTACCCCTGCCCGCCGATCGTCGCCGGGATCGTCCCGCCGAACAGGTGCGTGTTGTACGTAATCAGTTTCACCGGGGTCGCCATCGCTCACCCCCGTTACGACTGGTCGCTCAGCACCCACAACAACGAGAGCGGCGACCCACCCAGCGGGATTTGCCCTTCCTTGCCGTAGTCGCCCTTGTTCGTGTTCGGGCCCGACTTCCCGACGTCACCCTTCTTGGTCGCGGCGTACAGCTCGTACTCGATCGCGCTGCTGTTGTCGCACCCCGCCTTGTTGTCGCCCGAGCCCCACGGGTTGTCGAACTTGAACTGAATCACCCCGACATCACCCACCTGATACTTCACCCACCCCTCCGCACCCGATGCCGACCCCTGACGCCCGGTCAGCATCCACCACCCCGACGCCCCGGCGCGGATCACCGAAGGCGGCGCGCTCGGCTCCTCATCGGGCGTCGCCCACTTCCCCCACTCCTTCCCGTACTCCACATTGATCAAGTCATGCGACGACGTGTTGTGAACTGTGCACTGACATCGCTGATTCTCGCTCATGGCTTCGCTCCTCAGCCACGCGTGACCCGCCGCGGCTCTTGGAGCGAAACTATCAACGACACGCGCAGTTTCTGCGCTCATTGCAGCAAATACAGAATATAACACAAACATATGCGGCGGCTCGTCGATCTGACGCCGCATCGCCCAGGATTGAGTGTGCTGTTACGCCCCGGCCGTCGGCAGCGTGACGCGGAACCGCGCGCCCGCACCTCGAGCCGAGTCCACGCTGATCCGCCCGCGCGCGTGCGCCACCAACGCCTGGCACACCGCCAACCCAAGCCCAACGCCCGAGCCCGCCCGCCGATTCCCCGCCGTCACGAACGGCTGAAACGCACGGGACGCGACCTCGCCGTCAATCCCAGGGCCGGTGTCCACCACATCGATCACGACGACATCACGCGTGTTCCACGTGGAACGCTCTGCACGCAGCCGCACGCTCCCCCCCGAGTCCATCGCACGCAGCGCGTTCTCGATAAGGTTCACGAGCACCTGCTGAAGCTCGACCGCCCCGATCGCGACCGCGAGATCCTCGCCGCCCTCGATCACAACCCGCGTCCCCGACGCTTCGATGGTCGGCTCGAGCACATCCATCGCCGCGCGCATCACGTCGCGAACCCGCGCCGTCCCCGTGTTCGTCTCTGGCTGATCCGAATCCTGCGCAACAGCGTCGCCGGTCACACCCCCGACAATCTCCAGGATCGTCTCGGAGATCTGCACCGCCGATCGCGCGCCGCGTTCGGCGTGCTCCAGCGCCTTCCGAACCGTGGCGCCATCGTCCATGTCCCTGAGTGCAAGCTGCGCGTACGCACGGACCGGTGTCATCAGCCCACGGACCTCATGCGCGATCATGCCAGCCGCGGTCCCGAGGGTCGCGAGCCGGTTCAATTGCTCCAGTTGAGCCCCCGCCTCGTGCAGACCAACCCCGAGGGCCTCGAGCTTGGCGTCCAGACGCTCAGCGTCCAGCCGGGATGTGTCCTGGTCGGGCAACAATGGGCTCCGTCGGGTTCGACGTTGTCCCATCGACCGATAGGTTGGCCGACTGTGGTTCCGGTCAGCAGAATCGTGCGGATGACGCGGGTCGGCCAACGAGCAGTTGGGCACTACCCGGGCACGGCGCTCACCCACCCGGCGGACGCTTCGACCTTCCCACCCGCCGCGAGCCACGCCCGGAGCTCCTCCGGGCGGACGTCCAGGTCCGTCACCCCGGCAAGATCGACGTACTCAAACGCGATCTGGTCCTCAAGCGACGGGACGGTTTCGACAGCCCCGCCATCGGCATCCGTCAGCTGTTCCACGTGGAACACCAGGTTGACCTCGTGGTGCGTGCGAGAACCGGCCTCGAACACGTGCTCGCTCGTCAGCAGCAGGGGGCCCACCCGCGCCACGAGCCCGGTCTCCTCGACAAACTCACGGGCCAGCGACCGGTCCGCCGCCTCTCCGAACTCCACGTGCCCCCCGGGCAGGTAGTAATACCCGTGCTTGACGTTTCGGCACAGCAGGACGGCCCCGCCCCGCACGTGCACGCCCCGCGCGATCAACTCGATAGAATGATCCTTCGGCACCCGTGCATGCTACTGACCCGGAGCAATCCCTGCTCCCGCTGAAGGACTCGGAGGGACCATGCCCGACCAACCATCCAAGCCCACCGCCCGCCCGCGCCGTCTCGGCCGCGGGCTGGCGGCACTCGTGGACCAGGCATCCAGCGCGGTGCGCGAGTCGCAGGCAGCCGTGGGGGCCCCGGCGCTGCCGGACCCACCGAGCCCGGTTGAGACGCGATCAGCACCCCCAAGAGCACGCGAACGGGGGGAGCACGGAACTGAACTTGTTTGGATCTTGTTAGAGTCTCTTGTTCCCAGCCCCCACCAGCCACGCGAAGCGATGGCGGACGATGCGCTCGACGAGCTCGCCGAATCCATCAAGCGGTCGGGCGTGATCCAGCCCATCGTGGTCCGCGAGCGTGACGGCAAGCACGAGCTGATCGCCGGCGAACGCCGGTGGCGGGCCGCCCAGCGGGCCGGGCTCGAGCGCATCCCCGCGATCGTTCGGAACGTGGACGAGCGCACCGCCGCGGAATGGGCCCTGGTCGAGAACCTGCAGCGGGCCGATCTCAACCCGGTCGAGCGTGCCCGGGCGTTTCAGCGGCTCGCCGACGAGTTCGGGCTCACGCACGCCGAGATCGCCGAGTCGGCGGGCATCAAGCGCCCCACCGTTGCCAACACGATCCGCCTGCTCGACCTGGGCGACGACCTGCTGCCGCTGCTCGCGTCGGGCGCACTCTCGACGGGGCACGCGAAGGTGCTGCTCTCGGTCGGCGATACCTCGAAGCGGGGAGCGCTGGGCGAGCGGTGCGCGCGCGAAGGGTGGACGGTGCGCGAGCTCGAACGGCAAGCAACACTGACCGAAACATCACAACCCC
Organism: Phycisphaerae bacterium; assembly: GCA_030426605.1. Lineage (GTDB taxonomy): Bacteria > Planctomycetota > Phycisphaerae > Phycisphaerales > UBA1924 > BQJQ01. The sequence continues at coordinate 3,356 of JAUHXM010000145.1, forward strand.
AAACCAAGAGCCAAACGAGCACGACAACATCGCGTTCGCGCGCTGTTCAGGATCTCGAGCACCGGCTCGGTGAACACCTGAGCACGCGTGTCGCGGTGCGCACGAACAGCGATGGATCAAAAGGCAAACTTGTCATCGATTTCTATTCGTTAGATCACTTCGATGATCTGCTCGCGCGCCTCGGCGTGGACACGGGCGCTTAGAACGAAACGCCACATCGGGTGTTCCAAGGTCGCGTCAGGTGGACGATGTTTGCGCGCGCGCGTAGGCTACATGTTCCGGTACAAGCGGTTTCGCTCGTGCGGACGCCGAAGAGTGTGCCCGCACGCGCGCGGCACAGGCCGGGCCGGTCGGAACATAAGGAGTGATGTGTGGCTCGTAAGAAGACTGCGTCGAAGGGTCGCCGACCCACGAAGAAGCGCGCCAGCAAGAAGCGCTCGACCACCAAGAGCAACTCGCGCAAGGGTCTGGGCACCGTCTCCACGGACGCCCTGACGAACGAGCTGCGCCGCCGACAGCGCGATCTCGACAAGCTCGTGATGAAGCGCGACCGGCTCGCCGAGCAGCTGGCCGAGCTCGACCGCGAGATCGCGGCGGTGGGGGGTGCGGGCGGGTTCGGGGTCACGGCGCGCGGCTCGATCCGCCGCCGCCCGCGGAACTCGACGAACCTCGCCGACGCGCTCGTCGCGGAGCTCAAGGGCAAGACGATGGGCGTGTCCGAGGTCGCCGACGCGGTGCTCGCGTCGGGCTACCGCACGTCGGCCGCGAATTTCCGCACGATCGTGAATCAGACGCTGCTCCGCGACAAGCGGATCAAGAAGATCGCCCGCGGGCAGTACACAGCGAAGTAAGCGATCCCGAGCGCACGCAACAGCACCCGGCGCCGCAGGGCGCCGGGTGCTTGTCATTCTCGGGTTCGGGCGGTGCCCCGACCCCGGCTTCGATCAGTAGGGCTTGGTCACGGGCGTGAGACGCGACGGCGTGTCCGCGTGGAACGCGCGGGCCATGTCGTCGTGGATCATCCGCAGGTTCGTGTCGTAGACGTACGCCCGGCG
>JAUHXM010000048.1 GCA_030426605.1 Phycisphaerae bacterium
GCTCAGTTCACCGTGCTGATCCCGGGTGCGACCCCGTCGGACGGCGCGAGCATCACGTCCACCTACGGTGGCGTCAGCACGATCTTCACGACCCTGTCGTTCTCGGGTGACCTCACCGAGGTCAACACCGCAACGTGGGCCGGCGAGGCCAACTGGGACATCACCAACAACTCGTTCGGCTCGGGCGTCTCGTTCGACCCGTTCGGCTCGGACCAGGACTTCACCGGCACCGTGTCGGCGAACGTCTCGGCGAGCGGCCTCTTCTGGGCCAACAACGGCGACGAGTTCCAGTTCGACTCCTTCGAGTCGTTCGACGACGGTAGCGACGGCGTCGCTGACGCGCAGTGGGACAACGCCCAGTTCGAGTTCTCGGGCGGCGTGTCGGCCAACGACCTCGGCAACCGCAGCTCGGCCCTGACCATCGACACCAACGGGTCGTCGGCGGACACCGAGATCGCGGTCTACACCCTCGACGGCACCCTCGTTGACACCAACGACGACAACGGTGGCGGCGGGCTGTGGAGCCAGCTCGACCTGACCCTCGCCGACGGCTCGTACCTCCTCGTCGTGGGCGGGTTCAACTCCGGCTTCGCCGATGGCGCCGCGATCGCCGGCACCTCGACGGGTTCGGCCGTCGTGACCCTCAACGGGTACACCGTCGCCGCCAGCCAGCTCGGCTCGGGCGAGTTCCAGGTGTTCTCGTTCACCGTCCCGGCTCCGGGCAGCGCCGCGCTGCTTGGCCTCGGCGGTCTGGCCGCGATCCGTCGCCGCCGCTAATGCTCTGAGCGTCCCGAGGGACGCAAGGATCTGATCTCTGTCGGCCCCGCGCCACCCGGCGCGGGGCCGTTCTTTTTGCGCCGACCACATCCCGATCCGCGGCCTCGCAGCGCTCGTACAGTTGGCGATGCCCGTCCTGCTCCGCTGGCTCATGCGATTGGGACCGACGAACCCGATCGCGATCCGGCTCGTCAAGAACGCCTCACGCCGCGACAAGCACATGTACGTCCGCTCGGCGTACCTGGCGGTGATGATCCTCGTGCTGCTCTGGGTGCTCGTCGTGAACGCGACGGGCACGAGCCTGAGCTACCGCGAACTGGCGCTCGCCGGGTCAAACAGCTTCGTGTGGGTCGCGTACCTGCAGATCGCGCTGATCTGCATCCTCGCGCCCGTCTTCATGGCCGGGGCGATCTCGCAGGAAGCCAACCCGAAGAGCTGGGACATCCTGCTCACGACGCCCTTGAGCCAGGGCGAGATCGTGCTGGGCAACCTCTTCGGGCGCGTGTTCTTCATCCTCGGCCTGTTGTTCGCGAGCCTGCCGCTGTTCGCGCTCACGCAGTACTTCGGCGGCGTGCCCGGGCGGTCGATCTTCGCGAGCTACCTCGTCGCCGCGTGCGCGGCGCTCCTGGTGGGCACGATCGCGATCGCGCTGGCGGTCTCGCGGCTCGCGGGTCGCCGGGCGGTGTTTACGTTCTATGTCTCAGTCGTGAGCTACATCGCCGCGACCGCCGCGGTGGACGCGTACCTCCAGCGGACGAACGGGGACGGCGTGACATGGATGACGGGGATCAACCCGTTCCTCGCACTCCAGGCCCTTGTGGACCCGGCGAGCTACCCGCGGGCCGACGCCGGCTCGCACGCCGGGCTCGCGGCGTTGTTCCTCGAGCGCCCCGTGACCGCGTGGTGCCTCGGGTCGTTCCTGCTGAGCATCGCGCTGATGGGCGCGAGCATGGTGACGGTCCGCATGGGCGGGCTGGCCAGCGCGGTGCGGACGCCCAGGTCCGGCGTGCCGTGGTACCGCAAGGTGATGGGTCTGGGCGCGGAGGGCGCCGAGCACCGCCCGCCCCGCGCGGTCTGGGCGAACCCGATCGCCTGGCGCGAGGCGGCGGCCCGCAACGCGACTTTCTGGCGCATCCTCGCGCGCTGGTCGTTCGTCGCGTTCGGCCTGCTGCTCGGCATCGCGCTGATCGCGATCTACCACGTCGGCGCGAACGACCCCAACGGCATGACGATCGGCACGTTCCGGTTCACCCTCAAGAGCCTCGTGTGGACCGAGACGGCCGTGATCACCCTCGTCGCGATCAACATGGCGGCGACGGCGGTCAGCCGCGAACGCGAGGACGGCACCCTCGATCTCATCCTGACCACCCCGATCACGCCGGCGATGTATCTCACGGGCAAGCTGCGCGGGCTGGTCGCGTACCTGCTGCCCATGATCGCGGTGCCGTGCGGCACGCTGCTGCTCGCAGGGCTGTACGCACTCTTCGACGGCATGGGCCGCGCGGGCGGCGCGAACGAGTACGCGACCTACGCGCCGGGAGACCGGATCGTCTACCCGTTCCGCGGCGACATCGACGCCGTGGGCGCGAACACGCAGCTCGTCACCGTGCCCGCGGTCCTGCCCGAAGCGGGGATCATCGCGGCGGTCGTGCTCGTGCCGTTCATCGCGTTCTGCGTGATGGTCGGGCTGAGCTGGTCGCTCAAGAGCAAGGGGACGCTGGGCTCGGTGGTCGGGACCGTCGGTGTCGTGGGCGTGATCGCGGGCGTCGTCGGCCTGTGCGCGTGGAAGTCGGCCGACGGCATCCAGGTCGTCGGGGCCTCGATCGCGGCGCTCTCGCCCGCGAGCCTGCTCAGCGGCGTCATCTCGCCCTTCGAGACGTTCCACGAGACAACGAACGCGTCGGGCGCGACCGCGAGGGGGCTGGCGAACGCGCGCATCGCGATGGCGATCGGAGCCGCGATCAGCGCCGCGATCTACCTCGGCATCGTCTACGGCATCCACGCGTCGATGGTGCGGACGTTCGACTTCACGGTGCGGAAGCTCGCGGGGATGCGGTGAGTTCGGCGCGCCCGAGTGTGCCGCTGTACCTGAGGTTCACCCAAGGCTCATTCTTCCTGCTCGCAGTCGTGATGATCTTCGCCGGGGCCGTCGGTCTGCGTGTGGCGCAGGAACTCTGGCCGGATCCGATCGTGCGGCTCGACGGTTTCACGACCAGCCGCAGCTTCCTGATGGCGCAGGACGCATCCGGCGGGCTCGTTCGTTATGACAGGCGCGGGCAGCCATACCCACGACGCGCATGCTCGATTCAAGTGAGAGTGGAATTCGAGATCCAGTCAGACGGCCGATTCGATCTGAAGATCGAGTGCAACGCATCGCACGCAGTGCAACGAGAGGCGAACACGCCCTACGAGAAAACGGAGCCGGTCACAGAATCGCTAGTGCGAGGCACCTGGCCCAACATCCGGTCGCGTTGGCTCGAGCTGGAAGGGGAGGCGACTCCGTTCGAGGCTGCGTTCGGCGAGTTGGACTCCAAGCGATTCGCCAACCCCGAGCCCGAGGTCGCAGCATTCGTGAACCGTGTGTTTGATGTTGGGCCTGGCAGATACGCGGCGTTCGGCTCGAAACCTGCCGAGGACAAAGCACAGTCCGTCGGGCTTGGGACGCTGTCGAGTGCTCTTATCGCCGCTGGTCTTGGGTTACTTGCGCTGGGCGTGCGGGCCGTCGTATCGCGGCGTCGGCTGGTGGCGGGGCGGTGCCCGGTGTGTAACTTCCCTATCGAGGGGCGTCCTCTGTGCACCGAGTGCGGCTTCGATCTCGGGAATATCGCCGGGCACATGACGGAGTAGTCGACAGAACTTCTTGCGCATCCGCGCGATGGGCATGGCGAGACGCCTGAAGTGTTTCGCGATCGTCCGGTGCCTGCCGCTGTGCGAATGAGCTTACTCGCCCATTGATTCCGCGATGCTCCGGACCACCGCCATGAACGCGTTCGGGTCCTCCGCGACGCAGTTGTTGAGCGAGACGACCGCCGATTCGCTCTCGCGATCGATCATCACCAGGTTCATGAACCCCGGGACCATCCCCGCGACGGTCGTGATCCGCCCCTCGGGCTCGGTGCCGAACTGCGAGAAGAGCTCGCGGACGCCCGCGTCGCTGAGGAACGCCCCGTCGAAGATGCCCACCGCGACGGCGTGCACCTGCCCGGCGCTCGCGGCGATCCCGCCCGAGCTGTAGCGTTGATCGACCGGGTAATCCGGCGCGCGATCGCAGCCGCGATCGCCCGACACGTGCGGCGCGGCGAGCCCATCCGCGCCCAGCTCCGCGGGCGAGAGGGCGACCGGGTCGGCGCCGAGGGGCGCCATCACGAGCTCGTTCACGGCGTCGATGTAGGGCTTGCCCGTGACCGACTCGATCGCGGCGCCCACCAGCCAATACCCGAGGTTGCTGTACGAGCCGCGGTCGCCCGGGTCGGATTCGAGCTCGATTCCCGCGTGCGCGTCGAGGTACGCACCCGCGAGCCCGGCGTCGTCATATTCGACGCCCCGCTCGGGAGAGCCGTGCAGTTCGCGCGGCAGGCCGCTCGTCATCGCGAGCAGCTGGCGGATCGTGACGGTGTCCTTCCACGGGGCTCGGAGATCGGGCCGGTACCGCCCGATCGGCGCGTCCAGATCGAGATCGCCCGACTCGGCCAGGCGGAGCGCGGCGACCTGCGTGAAGAGCTTGGTGAGCGACGCGATGCGGAACCGGGTGTCGGCGTCGATGTCGTCGCCGTCTGGCTCGGCGATCGATCCCGTGGACGACCGCACCGGGCGGTCGGCCGAACCCGCGACAACGGACCCGTGCAGCACGCCCGAGCCCCGCGCCCGGACGACCGCCCGGCGGACGTCCGCCCGGTCCGCGTGCGCCGACGACACAACCACCGCCGCCGCGATGAGCGGCAAGACAACCGTGCTCTTGAATGACATGGATTCCCCTCGGATCGTCGCGCCGCGGGGTTATTCCGGGCAGCCCGCCCGGGGTTGCAGCTAGAACTGCTTGCGCATCCGGGCACTCGGCATGTCGAGCTGCCCTCGGTATTTCGCCACGGTGCGCCGGGCGATGTCGTAGCCGCGCTCCTTGAGCTGCTTGACGAGGGCCTCGTCGGAGAAGGGCCTGGCCTTGTCCTCGTTGTCGATGATGTCCTTGAGGGCGCCGCGGACCTCGTTGGCCGTCACGTCCTCGCCGGACTCGGTGGCGAGCCCCTGAGAGAAGAACCCGCGTAAGGGCACGACGCCGCGCGGGGTCTGGATCCACTTGTCCGCGACGGCGCGCGAGACCGTCGCGACGTGCACGCCCATCCGGTCGGCGACGGTCTTCATGGGGAGGGGCCTCAGCGCCTCGGGACCGAAATCGAAGTACTCGCGCTGCTCCTCCACCACCACGTTGATCACGCGGAGCATGGTGGACCGGCGCTGACCCACAGCGTCGAGCAGCCACTGGGCGTTGCTCAGGTTCGTGCGGATGAAGTTCCGGTCCTTCTGCTCAACGGACCGGTCCTTGGCCATCAGCGCGTACTCGCGGTTGATGCGCAGCTGGCTCGCGCGCGTGTCGGTGAGATACGCGACATAGCGGTCGTGCTCGTCGTCGTACTCGACGACGGCGTCGGGGGTGATCGCCGCTTCGCGCTCCACGACCAGCCGGCGGGCGGGCGCGAGGCTCAGGCGCCGCATCGTCTCGATGCCCGCGTTGATCTCGTCGAGCGACAGCCCGCTCTTGGACGCGATCCGAGGCAGGCGGTTGTTCATCAGGTCGTCGAAGTGGCTCTCGATGAGCGTGCGGGCGGCGTCCAACGCCGCCGCGGCACCGAGGCGCGGCGCGTCCTCGTCGTCCGAGCCCTCGTCCGCGGCATCCAGCTGGAGGAGCAGGCACTCCCGCGCATCGCGGGCGGCGACGCCCGTGGGCTCGAGCAGCAGCTGCACGGCACGCAGGGCGAGCTCCCAGTCGGCTTCGGTCACGTCGTCCGCCATGCCCGCCGGGGCTCGGTCTGCGATCTCGGACAGCTCCGTCCGCAGATACCCGTCGTCGTCCAGAAACTGGATGATCTGCTCGCCCAGCGGGCGCAGGCGGTCGTCCACATCGACCAACCCCCACTGCGCGAGCAGCTGGTCGGCGAGCGACGCGGACCGCGCCGGCGCGGACGCCATCGCGTCCATCTTGCCGTCGCGCTCCCCCGCCATGCGCGACTCGGAGTACGTCGGCGTGTGCTCGACACGCTCGGGGCGCTCGCTCGGCCCGTCGTAGGAGTTCTCGGCGTACTCGGGGTTGTCGGCCTCGAAGTCGCTGAGGCGCTCGAAATCGTCGGCGCCGTCGCCCGCGTTCGCCTCGGCGACATCGCCCTCGGCGCGCTCATCGGTTGCGTTGTCCGCGTTGGACCCGTCGTCGAGCTCGAGCGTCGGGTTGGACTCCAGCTCTTGCTCGATGCGTTCCTCGAGCTCGGCGAGGGGCATCTGCAGGATCTCCATGGACTGGATCATCCTGGGCGCCAGCTTCATCTGCTGGCCGAGCTTCATGTGTTGGGAGGTGTCGAAACGCATGAGAGAAGGCATGAGGGATGAGGCAATAGGCATTGGGGAATCTGGAATCTCACTAGTGCCTCGTGCCTAGTGCCCAGTGCCTGTTTCCCGTCACTCCATCGACTGTCGTCCTTGGATGGCATCGGCGAGAACCGCTTTGTTGGCGAACTCCAGCTGCCCGCCGGTCGGCAGCCCCCGCGCGAGTCGCGTGACCCGCACGCCGCGCGATTTGATTTGTTCATTCAGGTAGAGCGCCGTGCCGTCGCCTTCGAGGGTCGGGTTGAGTCCGAGAATGATCTCCTCGACCTCGGTCGCCCCCGCGTTGGTCGCGGGGTCATCCAGGCGCGCCAGCAGGCGGTCGATCGTGAGCTCGCCCGGGCCCACGCCGTCCAGGGGGTCCAGGCGTCCCATGAGGACGTGGTAGAGCCCGCGGTACATGCCGGTCTGCTCGAGGGCGATGAGGTCCTTGGGCTGCTCGACGACGAGGACGCGCCCGCGCTCGCGTTTCGGGTCGGCGCACACGCCGCAGACGTCGCCCTGGTCGGCGAGGTTGTAGCAGACGGGGCAGTGGCGGACGGTGTTCTTGAGGTCGGCGACGGCCCGCGACAGGCTCAGGGCGGCCTCGGGCTCGGATTTGAGCAGGTGGAAGGTCAGACGCTCGGCGGAGCGGCGCCCGATGCCGGGCAGGCGGGCGAAGGCGTCGATCAGGCGCACCACGGCCGAGGGATAGGCGCTGGGCCCGGTGCCCGGGTCGGTCGCTCGCCCGTTGGGGTTGCCCGCTGGCATGCTTTGATTGTACTCGGGGGTACGATCCGGCATGGGAATTGCACAGGCGGAGGCTGCCAGCGAGAAACCGGGATCCACGTGGTCCTGGCCGAACTTCACCCGCAACGCCTTGATCACCACCGCGGTGATCGGGCTGACGGTCTGGTTCCTCGTCGTCAGCGTGATCCCGAACGTCAACCCGCGCCGGTTCGGGGTCGTCGAGGAGGGGGTGCTGTACCGGTCCGCGGTGCTGCCCCCGGCGGCGCTGGCGGGGGTCGTCGAGGACCACCAAATCCGCACGATCATCGATTTCGGCGGGCACACCCGGGGCTCGCGGTCCGAGCGGCGCGAGATCGAACTCGCCGAGGCCATGGGCGTGCGGTACGTCTACCTGCCCCTCTACGGCGACGGGACGGGCGACCCGAATATGTACGCCGAGGCCCTGCGTGTCGTGAACGACCCCGCGAACCAGCCCGTGCTCGTCCACTGCTCGGCGGGCGCAGAACGCACCGGCGGGCTCGTGGCGCTCTACGAGCACTTTGAGCTGGGCATGACGCTCGACAACGCGTACGACCGGTGCGCCGCGTACGACCACGATCCGGCGCGCAACCCGAAGCTCAGGCCCATGCTCGATCAGTGGGTGGACGAGATCGAGCAGAGCGTGCGCACGGGCGAGCCGATCCCCTACGACGGGCGATCGGCGGCGAACGGCTGATCGCGTAGGCTGACGCGCGTGCCGAACGACAAACCAAGGCTGATCGCGAACCCGTGGGTGCAGGCGGGCATCCTCGCGCTCGTGTGCGCGGCGGTCTACTTCCCCACGCTCGGGTCGGGCGGGTTCATCGCGACGGAGGGGCACCGGGCGGTGCCGGCGTGGGAGATGCTGCGGTCTGGCGATTGGGTCGTCACGCGGATGTTCGACCAGGCCTACCTGCGCAAGCCGCCGGGCGTCGCGTGGGGGATCGCGGCGACGAGCGCGGTGTTCGGGCAGACAGAGTTCGGCGCGCGTGCCGCGGCGGCGCTGGCGGCGAGCGCGATGGCGTTCGTCGCCTTCGCGTTCAGCTGGCGCTGGTTCGGCAGGCGATGGGCGCTCGCGGGCGGGCTCGCGCAGGCGCTCATGCCCTGGATGTGGACCGTTGGCCGGCACGCCGAGATCGAGGCGGTGCACCAGCTGGGCGTCCAGGTCGGGTGTTTGGCGCTCATCGACGCGCTCGTGGTGAAGCCAGACCGACGCGGTTCGCGCGCGGCGGGCGCGTGGATGCTCGTCGCGGGCGTCGGTCTCGCGTGGATGGTGCTGACGAAGGGCCCGGCGGGCGTGCCCGCGGTGGGCGGTGTGCTGATCACGTCGTGCCTGGTTCGGCGGTCCGCGCGTCCGCTTGCCTCGGCACGGGCGTGGGTGCCCATCGCGATCGGGGTCGCGGCGAGCGGGTGGGTCTTCGGGCTGATCGCGCGCGCGGTGGCGCACTCGGGGGAGACGCCGGTGACGCAGGGCTCGGGCGAGTTCCTGTTCGGCGACGGGTGGGCGCTCAAGGCGTTGGCGTTCGTGCCCGGGGCGTTGATCGCGATGATGCCGGCGTCGCTGGCGTTGTTGTTCCCGTGGGGGCCGGATGCGCGCGCGGAGGCCGAGGATCCGGACAAGCGATCGATGTTCACAACGTCGCGGGCGTTGGCGTTCGCGACGCTGATCTCTCTTGGCATCTACCTCGTCGTGGGCGTGACGAACGTGCGCTACGCGATGCCGGCGAGCGTGTTCGTGGCGCCGCTGGTTGCGTGCGTGGCGCGCGGGGTGCTGGGCGGGGCTTTCCTGCCCAAGCGGCGCGCCATCGGGCGGTTGATGATGCTCGGGCATCCCGGCGTGATCGTGGGCGTGCTCATGGTCGGCGCGTGGGTCTGGATCGGCACCGTCGAGCGCGCGCAGCGGGCGAAGTCCGGGCGGGACGCCGGGCGCGCCATCGCGGCGATGCTGGCGGATGTCCCGCCGGGCGAGGTCTGGGCGGACCACGTGATCGAGGCGCGCCCTGAGGTGCTCGAGGCCGCCCGGCGCGGGCTGGGCGCTGGGTGGCCGGTGCGCTGGGTGCCCGGGCTCCGCAACGCGGAGCGGGTCCCTCCCGGCGTGGTGTTGGTCCTTCGCGCGGACGCGGGGTCGGACGAGACGGGGACGCTGGATGGTCGGGATGCTCAGCGGCGTGGCGCTGGGGAATTTGGGCAGTACGGGTACCAGGTTTGGGTGGTCCCCGGGGGTGCGGAAGCGGTTTCAGGGAGCGGCGCGGGCGGTCTGTGAGATCTCGGTTCAGGGGCTGTTTCCCGGAGAATCAGGGGTTTGGGGCGTTGTATGTCGGGGCGAGGTCGGGTACGTTGACGGTCCCGGTTTGCCGCCCACCGCGTCAACGAGGTGGAGGGGAGAGACTCGGCAGACCGTTCGACACACGCAGCCTCGGAACCCCGACGGAGAGGGGAGGGTGTTCCGGGCTGCGGTGTCATTTTTGGGGTGCGTCATCGTTCTTGAACCCGGCGCGCGGCGGGTGTCATATTCGTGACGGGCCCGGTGCGTTCGGGGCTCTTCGTTGGCAACAACGAAGGGAGCGGCGCATGCGCACGGGCTGGATGATCACGGTGGCGGTGGCGGTTGTATCGGTGTTCCTTGCGGGCGCGGTGCGCGCGCAGGGGGCGTATACGGATGAGCCGGGGGTGCCCGCGGACATTGGCGGTGCGTGGCGGGTGCCGGCGCTGGTCGAGGCGTTCAACGCGGGCGACGCGGGCTCGATCGGGGCCGCGATCCGGGAGCACTTCACGGGCGGGTTCGCGGAGATACCCATTGAGGAGCACGCGCGGGTGTGGGGGCAGAGCCGTGGCGCGTGGGGGCCGATCGAGCTGGTGGCGTTCCGGACGTACGACCCGCCGAGGGCGTCGGTGGTGCCGATCCTGCGGTCGTCGGTGACGGGGGCGTATTACGCGTTTGTGCTGGAGACGGAGGGGGACGAGCCGCACCGGTTCACGGGGATGCGGATGGCGCCGGCGCGGACGCCCTCGTTCGTCGAGCCCGCGGAGCCGATGGAGGGTGCCGAGCTCGCGGCGGCGATCGGCGGGCTCGTCGATCGGATGGCGGCCCACGACATGTTCAGCGGGAGCGTGATCGTGCAGAAGGACGGTGAGCGGGTCTTCGAGCGGGCGGCGGGGCTCGCGAGCCGGCGGTTCGACGTGCCCAACACCATGGACACGAAGTTCAACCTCGGGTCGATGAACAAGATGTTCACGGCGGTGACGGTCGCGTCGCTCGTCGAGGAGGGGAAGCTCGCGTACACCGACACCGTCGGCGCGCACCTGCCCGACTACCCGAACGCGGATGTGCGCGAGAAGGTGCAGGTCCGGCATCTGCTCAGCCACACGTCGGGGATGGGCAGCCACTTCACGGACGCGTTCATGAACGCATCGAGGGCGAACTACCGGGGCATCGACGATTACCTTGAGCTGTTCGCGGAGGACGAGCTGGCGTTCGAGCCTGGCACGGATTGGCAGTACTCGAACGCGGGGTTTTATGTGCTCGGGAAGATCATCGAGGCGGCGGGCGGCGAGAGCTACTACGACGCCGTTCGTGCGCGCGTCTATGAGCCCGCGGGGATGGCGGACTCGGACTCGTACGACATGGACGTGCCGGTAAAGAACCTGGCGATCGGGTACACAGCGGGCGGGGCGACCCTCGACGCGGGCGACGACGGGCGGCGGTGGCTCGGCGGGCGTGGGTGGGTGAACAACTACTTCCTGCACTCGATCAAGGGCGGGCCCGCGGGCGGCGGGTTCAGCACGGCTCCCGACCTGATCCGGTTTGCCGAGGCGCTCACGGGCGGGGCGCTCGTGTCCGAGTCATCGCTGAGCGAGCTGACGTCGGGGAAGCCGGGGCTCGGCTCGCCCGATTACGGGTACGGGTTCGCGGACGAGCGGCACCCCGTGATGGGGCGGCTGTTCGGGCACAGCGGCGGGTTCCCGGGGATCAACGCGGTGCTGCGTGTGTACCCGGAGACCGGGTACACGATCGCGGTGATGGCGAACATGGACGGCGCGGCGGTCGGGCTCGCGGACCAGATCGAGCGGTTGATCAGCGGGCAGTGATCGTCACGGGCAGCCGGCGAGGAAGGACGCGACGAAGCAGTCGATGTCGTCCACGTTGAGCGCGCCGTTGCCGTCGCAGTCGGCGGCGGCGAGGTCGCTGCCCAGGAAGCCGGCGACGAAGCAGTCCACGTCGTCCACGTTCAGGGCGTCGTTGCCGTCGCAGTCGGCGAAGCACCCGGCGATGGTGAACGCGGTGTCGGAGGTGTCCGAGCCGGTGTTGCCGTCGGTGTCGCGGACGGTGACGCGGACGATCGCCTGCTGGGCGTAGACGTCGGGCGCGGTGGCGGAGAACAGGCCGTCGTCGGGGGTGTCGGTGGCGATGGTGGTCCAGGTGGCGCCGTTGTTGATGGAGAGCTCGATGTCGGCGACGGTGTCGGTGCCGAAGGGGTGGTCGTCGTCGGAGATCCAGGTGATGTCGATGGTGTCGCCGGGGAGGTATGTCTCGCCGCCGTTGGGCGCGCGGAGGTGGGCGACGGGGTTCTCGCCGCCGGAGTTGACGGGGATGTGCTTGCAGATGCAGTGCATGACGCCGGCGGCGGTAACGATGGACTGGCAGTTGATGTCGACGATGGTCTTGTTCGGGAAGACGGCTGCCCACGTGGCGAGGGCGGTGGCGTTGTAGCCGGCGCTGACGATGGTGCCGTTGGTGTAGGTCGGGACGAGGACGAGGTCGTTGCAGATGACGACGTTCGTGTAGGTGTAGTGCGTGCCCGAGACGGTGCGCGCGGGGACGCGGGTGACGGTGAAGCCGCGATTGGCGAGTTCGGTCGCCCAGGTGTCGCAGACGACGTCTTGGGCGGTGCCGGGCTGGGCGGGCCAGTCGGAGATGACGACGTGGTCGTCGGCGCACATCTGCATCCACATATCGATGTGCTGGGTGGAATCGACGGACGCGGGCAGGGCGTCGGTGATGGTGGTGAGGACGCCCCAGTAGTCGGCCCAGACGTCCACGATGTCGGGCTCGTTGAGCCCGGGGTTCTCGTTGTCGATGAGTTCGGTGGAGTAGCCGGTCGAGTCGGCGACGAGGTGGTAGTTGCCGCCGCCGTGGACGAGGGGGGCGTCGTAGTAGAGGTGCCCGCGTCGGTTTGCGTAGTCGGCGGGGAGTGTGTTGTCGTTGGGGCGTGGGCGGTTGTAGGTGTGGTCAACCGCGGCGCGGACGCCGTGCTCGTAGACGTACTGGGGGCCGTAGTCGCGGCACCAGATGGTGTCGGTCACCTTGATGGGGAGGAAGACGCGGGACATGTCCGCGCCGGCGTTCGTGAGTCGGGTGTTTACGGTGTTCTGCTCGGTGGCGGAATCGCAGTAGACCCAGACGTCGGCGTCGCCGGTGGTGGTGATGGCGGCGGCCATCTGGTCGAGGATGGTCTTCCACCCCCCGCTGCCCTCGTGGGTGAGGATGATGGCTTCCATGGGCTCGTACTCGGCGACGGCACGGACGGCGCCCGGGGGCGGTGCGGTGGCGCGGAGGGCCGGGGGCACGATCGGGTGCTGGGCGACGTAGGCCCGCTCCTCGGCGGTGAGGGAGCGCGGCGTGGGCGTGCCCTCGGGGTGCGTGGGGGCGGCGAGGGCCGTGGCGGAGGCCGCGGCGAGGGCGATCAGGGCGGTGGTTGTCATGCCCCGAGGGTACCGCGCCCCGGGGGGTGGTCCAAGCGTGGGTTTGTTAGGGGCAGCCGGCGAGGAAGCCGGCGACGAAGCAGTCGATGTCGTCCAGGTTCAAGACGCCCGAGCCGTCGCAATCGGCGGTTGCCAGATCCGATGCGAGGAAGCCGGCGACGAAGCAGTCGATGTCGTCGAGGTTCAGGACGTCCGATCCGTCGCAGTCCGCCGTGCAGGGCGCGGGGAGGCCTGTGAGGCGGAGGGTGACGAGCTGGTTCGGGCTGAGCCCGTCGCCGTCGTCCACGACGCCGACGAGGACGGCGCTGCCGTCGGGGAGGGTGGGGCCCAGGCAGAGGCCCTCCATGTTCCAGACGTCGCCGGACCACAGGAGCGCTTTGGGCGCGGGGGTGTAGGTGGCGCCGGCGAGCGCGGGGAGGGCGGAGACGTCCGACCCAGCGAACGGGTCGATCTCGTAGATCGAGCACCGGATGAGGGGCGTGGCGAACGCGAGCGAACGCTCGAGCGCGAGGAGGCGGCCGTCGGGGAGGGCGACGAGGTCGGACAGGCCGCTCTGCCCGGGGTTGGACCCGATGGGGATGGTCGGTCCGTGCATGGGCTCGACGTCGTACGCGGCTTGGAAGAACGGGACGCCCGTGTCCAGCGTGAACGCCATGAGGCGGACGGTGGTGCCGTTGGTGGGTGTGGAGGTTGGACCATCCACGGTGAGGGCTTCTTCGTTGGCGGTCCAGCCGCCGTTGTCGATCATGGTGAGTGATTCGAACCCGCGGTTGGCGCGCCGGTTTGCGAACACCGTGGGCGTGGTGATCGAGTCGGTGGGTGCGCCGTCCGTGAGGGAGTAGGCACGAACGCTCGGGCCGGCCTCTTCGCACAGCAGGATCTCGCCGGCGGCGCCCGGCGCGATTCCCTCGAAGTCGAGCGTGCTCGCGAGGGTGAGGCCGGTGAGTGGTGTGACGGCCGTGATCGCGCCGGACGCGTCGAAGGTCAGGCTGAGGCGGACGACTTTGTTTGAGTTGTCGAGCGCGACGGCGAAGGAGCCGTCGGGCAGCATGGTGATGCCGCTCGCGCCAGTGACGGGGAACGTCTGCGCGTTCTGATCGGTGGCGGTGCTTGGGAGCGGCGTGGTGCCGACGAGCGAGACGGCGAGGGGGTCGGCGATCGTGGGTGCCGCGGCGCAGAGCGATGCGATGAGTGCGGTTTGTGTGCGCATGGGTGACCCTCTCCCGGCGCGAGTGTACGGGTGGGCGCACGGTGCTCAAAGGGGAAACGGGTGTGAGGCGGGTTATGGGCACCCGGCGAGGAAGTTATTGACGAAGGCGTCGATGTCGTCGAAGTTGAGGACGCCGTTTCCGTCGAGGTCAGCGATGAGGTCGCCTCCCAGGAAGCCGTTGACGAAGGCGTCGATGTCGTCGAAGTTGAGGACGCCGTTGCCGTCGAGGTCGGCGGGGTTGCAGCCGGCGGTGATGCCGACGCCGGGCCAGTAGCCGCCGGCGAGGGTGTACGCGCCGCCGGAGCTGGGCGGGGCGGCGTCGTGCTGCCCGATGGTGCCCTCGATGGTGTAGGTGCCGCCGGAGCTGGAGCCGCCGCCGCCGTCGATGGTGGACCAGACGATCTCGTAGGACCCGCCGGAGGGGCCGGCGAGGGCGATCGACGCCATGGCGGACGCGGCGAGGGCGGCGGTGCGGGTGATCACGGGCGTGCTCCTGGGTCGGACGGGTCTCAACGTACCGCGGGCGTGGGGGTCAACACAAGCCCCACGGGCGGTCTCCGGGGGATGAGCGTCAGAACGGGCCCCCACTCACGGGCACCCGGCGAGGAATCCGGAGACGAAGCAGTCGATGTCGTCCACGTTGAGGGTGCCGTTCCCGTCGCAGTCCGCCGCGGCGAGGTCGGACGACAGGAAGCCGGCGACGAAGCAGTCGATGTCGTCGATGTTCGTCGTCCCGTTGCCATCGCAGTCGGCGAAGCAGCAGTCGCCGGTGAGGGCGCAGAGGGTGATCTCGACGAACTCGACCGCCTCGACGTTGCCGTTCGGGACGACGGCGTCGGGGGCCTGGCCGGCGAGCGTGCCGCCGTCGGGCGTGGCGTAGCGCAGCGCGGCGGCGTAGACGACATCGGGGACGGCGCCGAGCTCGCCCGCGAGGTCGATGGTGCACTCGAGCACGAACCCGGACGCGAAGTCCGTCGCTCCCGTCGCGTCGAACCAGCCGATGAAGCCGTTGGACTCTTCGTTGCCGAGGAACGCGTCCCACGCGGCGACCTGGCCGGACTTGGCCCACATCGCGGGCTGCAGCGCGCCGGGGTTCTCGGCGACGACGATGAACCGGTCGTTGCCCGCCGTGACCAGATCGGTGGCGAGGTAGAGCGTGGAGCCCTCGAAGGCGGCGTAGAGGCTGCCCGACGCGGAGGGGGCGACCTGCTGGGCCCCGGCGTCGAGCACGCCGTCCATCTCGAAGCCTGCGTCGGGGTCGGCGCCGGTGACGGCGAAGTGCCAGTCGGCGCCGCCGTTGTTGTCCCAATTGTTGTTGCCGTCGTTGAAGACCATGTTGAGCGACGCGGCGTTTGCGTCAACGGGGAGGGTGATCTCCCAGACGCCGTCGTTGTCGGGGTCGGACATGGTGGCGTCGGGCTTGACGGTCGCCCAGTCGTTGAACCCGTAGTGGATGAAGACCTGCGCGGCGCCGGCGATGGGGCCGCCGGCTTCGTTGTAGGTGATGGTGACGGGCTGGTTGGCCTGCGCGGGGTCGGGGTCGATGGTGACGACTTCGCCGCCCCCGGTGGATTGAGACTGGCCGACCCAGACGTGCATGATGTCGGACTTGGTGGTGTTGCCGAAGGCGTCGGTCGCCTCGACGTAGTAATCGATGAGCACGTCGGTCTGCCCGGTGATCATCGCGCCGTAGCGGGTCGCTTTCTCGTCGGCGGCGAGCACGCCCGGGGGCGTGGGCACCGCGGCGGCGGTCATGGCGACAGCGTTCCACGCGCCGACTTCCGAGCCGCCGGCGTAGGTCTCGTTCTGGATCGAACTCAGCGGGTTCTGGCCGTCGGCGTCCACGCGCCACTTGAGGGTCGCGGACGAGATGCCCGTGTAGTCCGCGGCGAGCGTCCAAACCTGGAAGTCGGACGGCTGGACGGTGGAACCGAACTCCGTGCCGCCCGGGTTGTAGGGCTCACGCTGGGGGACGAACACTGTTGGCGGCACGGTGTCGGCGAACCCGATCGACCCGATCTCGCTCTCGACGATGGCGCACGCGGTGTTCGCGGCGCGGGTGGCGTTGGAGTCCCAGACCTCGGTGCCGTCCCAGTACCAGTAGTCGGACGCCTGCCCAACGAGCAGCGAGCGCCACGCGCGTTGGGCGGCGTTGCCGGTGCCGTTGATGATCGCGTTGAGGTCCGCGGCGTTCGTCGGATCGACGGGCATGAAGTGCTCGAGCTGTGCGACCCAGGCGCGGGCGGCGGTGAGCGCGGCCCACGAGTTGATGTCTGGCGAGATCGCGCCGGCGGAGACGTCGCCGCCGAGCCACTTCTTGAACTCGGGGTCGCCCGCGTCGGCGCCGGCCCACGAGCCGTCCTCGACATGAATGACGTCGGTCGGATCGACGGGGAAGCGGGCGAGGTAGTCGTCCACCGTGGTGACGTCGTAGTCGGGGTCGGACGAGACCCAGTTGACCATGTTCTGGAAGTTGTGGTGGTAGTAGCCTTCGGAGCCGCCGCCGAAGTTGTCGCCGTCGTGGTGCAGGACGACGAGCATGGGGTGGTCGGGGTCGGTGTTGTCCTGGAGGTAGGCGTCCATGACCTGGTCGTACAAGAAGGCGCCGTACCCGCCGCGGCCGTCCTCGTTGCCTTCGTAGCGGGCGGCGGGGACGGCGACGATCTGGCTGATCGCGCCGGTGTTCGGGTCCACGTGCTGCGCGAGGTGCGGCTGGTACCCGAACGGGACGGAGACGCGCGAGGGGGCCCAGAGGTTGTTGAGCTGCACCCAACGCCCGCCGGCGGACGCGGGGTCGGGGTTGATCTGGTCGGCTCGGTTCGGGCGGTAGACGCCCGAGGCGTCGCTGTGCGGGTAGTTCTCGCAGGCGCGGTCGAAGTGGAAGTTGTCCACGAGCACCCATTCGAGCCCCGCGTCCACGAGCGCGGGGATCATCCGCGTGCTGAACGCCGTCTCGGGCGGGAAGAGCCCGGCCGAGTCCAGGGGCGCAGCGAACGTCTGCGCGCGGGCGCGTTGGTGCAGCGCGATCTGCAGGTGGATGGACTTCGAATCGATCAGCGGCATGAGCGGGTGGAAGTACCCGAAGCCGATCATCTCGAGGCGCGGGTTGCCCAGCGACGTGTAGTTGCTTGGGGGGGAGAACATCTGCTCGAAGGCGTAGGTGGAATCCCAGTTGTTCCAGATGCCGCCGTTGATGCCCGAGGCTTCGAGCGCGTCGAGGTTCTCCGCCAGCGAGCCCGAGAAGCTGACGTGCGCGCCGAGGTGGGGAAGGCCCGACCCGGCGTTCACCGCGTTCGCGGGCCAGGTGGTGTACGGGCCCAGGCGCTGGTTGTGGATGTCGGGCACGGAGAAGCTGAAGAACGGGTCGGACCCGAACGGGTCGAGGTCCGGCACGTAGCGCGGCTGGTGCATGTGCCAGAGGAAGCCGATGTGGATCTGCTCGGTGGCTCGTGCGGCGGGCGCGGCGAGTCCGGCGGAGAGAACGGCAGCCAGGGCGGCGGTGGACAAGGCGTGGATCATGATGCTCCCTCGGAGCCGCGAGAAAGCTCTTGCGGCTCTTGGCCAGCCTACCGCGCCGGGCGCGTCCGATCGACCCGGAATCGGTGGGTTCGGCCCTGAATCCTCAGGGGCATCCGGCGAGGAAGGCATCCACGAAGCACGCTACGTCCGCGATGGTGAACAGGCCGTCGGCGGTGCAATCCGCCGCGGGATCTTCTGCGGCGAAGGATGCCGCGAAGGCGCCCAGATCGTCGAGGTTCAGGGTGCGGCGTGGGAACGCGAGGTCTGCGCCGTTGCATTTGGTGAGGTCGTAGAGGTACGCCGCGCCGGTCGGGTCGCCGGCGTCGTTGCGCCCGAGGTACGAGCCGACGCAGAGGGTGCCGGCGTCTGCGGAGAGCGAGATGCCGAAGAGCGCGCCCGCGGCCCCGTCGGACGGGAGCAGCTTGGCGAGCTGCTCGCCCGTGTGGGCG
This sequence comes from Phycisphaerae bacterium, assembly GCA_030426605.1. Taxonomy (GTDB): domain Bacteria; phylum Planctomycetota; class Phycisphaerae; order Phycisphaerales; family UBA1924; genus BQJQ01. Next base: position 17,995 of record JAUHXM010000048.1, read on the forward strand.
TTGAAAACGTACGCCGCGCCGGAGTCGTCGCCGTCGGTGTCGGCGAAGTTCGCGCCGACGATGACGAGCCCATCGATGAGCGCGACGGAGCGCCCGAAGAGGTCCTGCTGTGCACCGTCGCTGGCGGTGAGCTTGCGCCGCAGCGCACCGGAGTCGGCGTCGAAGAGGTAGACCGCGCCGGCGTTGGTCGCGACATCGTCGTCGCGTTGCGCGCCGACGGCGACGACGCCGCCCTCGATCGCGACGGAGATGCCAAAGCTGTCCTCGTGCTCGGCGTCGGGCGCGGAGAGGGTGTGGAGCTGGGTGCCTGTCTTAACGTCGAACAGGTACGCCGCGCCCGGGTTGGACTGGCCGTCCCACTTGTTCACGGCACCCACGGCGAGCGTGCTGCCGTCCATCGCGACGGTGGTGCCGAATTGGTCGTTGGGGATCCGGTCGTCGGCGAAGATCTCGCGGACGAGGTCGCCCGATTCCAGGTCGTAGACGAACACGGACCCGGTCTGAAAATCGTCATCATCGCGCGCGAAGATCGCGCCGACGGCGGCGGTGACGCCGTCCACCGCGGCGGAGCGCCCGAGGATGTCGCCGACCGACCCGCGGTCGCTGAAGCGTTCGACCCCCGTGCCGGCGTTGAACATGTACGCGCGACCGGGCGGGTTGATGACCGGGCCGTGGCGGGGCGCGGAGACGACGGCCTGCGCGCCGTCGATCGCGACAGCGGCGCCGAACTGGCGCCCCGAGGTCGAGTCATGGGCGACGAGCTTGGCGTGGAGTGTCCCGGTCGCCGCGTTGAACAGGTACGCGGATCCGGAGCTCTCACCCTGGTCGTCGTCGAACTGCGCGCCGACGAGAACGAGCCCGCCGCTGATCGCGACTTCGCCGCCGAAGCAGTCGTACGGCGCGCCGTCGGGCGCGAGGAGCTTGGCGTCCTCCAGGACGACGGGCTGGGCGATCGCCGGCAGGGCGGCGAGCGTGAGAGCGGGCAGCGTTGTTCGCATCGTGTGCCTCCCGCGTCCACGATACCCGCGGGGCGAGGGCCCAAACAACCCCCTTTTTTCAAGGGCATCCGGCGAGGTAGACGGCCACGAAGGCGTCGATGTCGTCGTAATTGAGGACGCCGTTGTCGTCGGCGTCCACCGCGAGGTCGCCGCCGAGGAAGAGGGCGACGAAGGCGTCGATGTCGTCGGCGTTCAACACACCGTCGCCGGTGAGGTCGGCCGGGCAGGAGGCGTCGCGGGCGATGACGAGCCCGTCGCCGATGGGACAGGCGGCGGCGAGGGTGGTGCCGTCCGCACTCATGGCGGAGGCGGACGGGCCCTTGCCCAGATCGACGGTGCCCTCAACCTCGAGGGTGTCGTCGTTCAGCTCGTAGAGGGTGCCCGACTGGGACTGGCTGAACCCGTCGAGCCCGCCCAGCGCGATGCTGACGGTGCCCGAGGTGACGAGGAGTTGGCCGCCGGCGGCGTCGTGGTGCATGCCGACGATGGTGTCCGGCGCGGTGAAGGTTGCGAGCGTAGCGCCGGTCTGGCGTGAGAGGCGACGGACGCGCTGGTCGCCGAACTCGTGGACGTACAGCGAGAACTCGTCCACCGCGATGTGCCATGGCTGATCGCCGACGATGTGCGTGCGCACCACGGCGGGCGTTGCGAGCGTCAGGTCGATCTCGGAGACGGTGTCGTCGTTCTTGTTGGCGACGAACAGGCGGTCGCCGTCGGGCGAGAACGCGAGCCATGTTGGGAAGTTGCCGACGCTGACATTGGGCAGACGCGTCCATGTCGTTGTATCGATGATGGATACGTTGTTGGTGAAGCTGCCCGCGACGGCGAGGATCGACCCATTGGGCGAGAGTTCGATATCGGAGGATTGGTTGAAGGCGTACCCGACACCGCCCATGTTGCCGGTGGTGATCTTGGCGCCGGCGACGGTGTTGGTGTCGAGATCGATGCGCCAGACGCCGTCGCCGTCCGCGACGACGCCGAGGTAGGCGTAGCGCGAGTCCGGGCTGATCGCGACGGACCCGGCGCGGCGGGAGATGCCGATGTTGGTCGTCGTTGCGCTCGCGAGATCGACGACGCTCGCAAAGTCCGAATCGAGGTTGGCCACGACGGCTTTCGTGCCATCGGGCGCGATCGCGACGGCGGACGGGCGCTCGCCGAGCGGTGCCCAGATATCGATGCCCCGATTGCCCGCGTCGATGATCGTCGCGGTGTCCGAGAGGATCGAGACGCCGACGGCCCTGGTGCCGTCGGGCGAGACGGCGACGGTTCGGCATCGGTCGCCTTCCGCCTCGGGGCCCGAGCGCTGGAAGGAGAGGAGAGCGGCGTTCGTGCCGTCCGCGTTCACGACGACGAGGTCGTCGCCGAAGGTCGTCGAGCACATCGCCGCGATGGGGTCGGTGGGCGACATCGCGCCGAACTGGCACGAGACGGCGTTGTTCGTGTCGGTCTCCAGGGCGCCCGACGCGAAGTTGATGACGGACCCGCGGAACCCGACGCACAGGACATTCTCGCCGTCGGGCGTGACGAGCATCTGGTTGATGCTCGCGGTATTCAGCGAGCCGCCGGCGGTGCCGGTGGTCATGTCGTAGACCTTCGCGGCGTTCTGGATCGCGGCGACGGCGATGGTGCCGTCGTCGTTCGCGGCGATCGGGCCCGTGAGGGTGTCCGCCGTCGCGATGGTCGTCGAGACTGTCTTCGTCGCGAGATCGATCGCGGTGATCGTGCGCGCGGTGCTGGCGTGCGAGATCAGCGCGGTGGTGCCGTCGCCCGAGATGGCGTACCCGGACGGGTCCGCCGCGACGGGCAGGTTTGTGACCGCGCCCGTGCGGGCGTTCACGAACTGCACCTGGTCGTTGAACCGATCCACGTTCAGCACCGTGTCGTTGTCGATGAACGCGAAGGTCGAGAATTGGATGCTGGTGGCGGGGGGTTCGACGTTGAACGAGAGCGTTTGGGAGAACCCGATGCCGCCGGCGGTGCGCAGGATCGTGCCCGGGATGACGTCGATGATGACGAGCTCACCCGTGCCGGTGAGACTGACGGCGGCGACGTCCCCGGCCGGGCTGACCGCGGCGTGCCCGGGGTTTTCGGCGACCGGGATCACGTCGCGTTCGTCGAAGCCCTTGAAGTCGATGATCGAGATGGTGTCGTCGATGCACGGCACGACGGCGCGGGTGCTCGCGCCCGTCGCGATCGCCTGGGGCAAACCGGAGATCGGGATCGTGCCGACGTGCGTGTGCGTGTCGGCGTCCCACACCGTCACGTTGCGGCTCTCGCGGTGGGCGATGAGGATCCAGTCGCCGTCGGGCGTGAAGGCGACACCGGCGGGCGCGTCGCCCTCGGGGTCCGAGCCGGTGAAGAAAAAGGGCGCGGGCTCGCCGCGGGTGGTCGGGGTGGTCGCGGGGGGGTCGCCCATGCGGACCGCCTCGCCCGCGGGCGAGACCCGCACGCTCGGCGTCGGGTCGCCGTCCGGGTCGACGCCGGGCTCGCTGGCGAGCGCGAATGAGGCGAGGGCGGTCCCGACGCACACGCCGAGGCGCGTGGTCACAGCGAAAGTCTCAGTGATGCTCATGACGATCTCCCACTCCGGTGCGGATGCCGAGCTCCGAGCCTACCGGGAGGGGCGTCGCGGATCGAGGGGGATCTGGGCGGTCAGGGGCAGCCGGCGAGGAAGGCGGCGACGAAGGCGTCGATGTCGTCCACATTCAGTGAGCCATTGCCATTGAGATCGGCGATCGGGTCGCCGCTCAAGAAGGCAGCGATGAACTCATCGATGTCATCCGTGGTCAGCTGCCCAGGGGGCAGTGCCATGTCAGCGGCGTTGCACGGTGTGAGATCGAAGACGTAGACCGACCCAGAATCTTCGCCATTGTCCTGATCGTCGATCGCAGCGACCACGATGTACGGGTACTCGATCGCGACGCTCGAGCCGAACTTGTCGAACAGTTCCGCGTCGCTCGCCTGCATCTCCAGCAAGAGATCGCCCGTCTGGACGTCGTACAGGTAGACCATCCCGCTGACGAGGACGGCACCCGAAGCCGACTCTGCGCCCACCACAACAAAGCCCCCGCCGAGCGCCGCGGAGCTGGGTGGCTGTACCGCGAACTGATCCTCCGGTTGGATCAAGTGGGTCTGCACGCCGCTCGCCGCGTCGAAGAGAAGGACGCCGCGATCGGAGGTCGCCGCGACGATGCCGCCGTCGAGCGCCACGGAGTGCAGCCCGATCGCCTGCGCGGGCCCGTTCTGCGAGGTCAGGGAATGGAGGAGCGATCCCGTCGAGACGTCGAACAGATGCACGGACCCCCGCACATCGGGGATCCCCGTATCGTCCCCAGATTCGCTGATGGCCGTGATGCCATCGCGGATCGCAACTCGCCGCCCGAACTGGCCGCTGTTGTTGGGCGTGGGAGGGAGTAGTTTGTGCGTCGGCGCCCCGGTGAGGGCATCGAAGAGATACGCCGCGCCCGCGAGGTTCTCCCCCCCGGTCGCCTCTGCGGGGCTGCCTACAGCGACCGAGCCACCGTCGATCCCGATCGCGAGCTGCCCGAACTGGCTCGCCGAGACCCCCGCGTCTGGGAGCAGTATCTGGGATGGCGCCAGCGTCAGGGCGTCGTACAGATACACCGCGCCCGAACCCGAGCCCCCCGCGCCATTGGAGGTGAACCCGGACACGCCGATGCGCTCGCCCGTGATCACGCCCCCGTTCGCGAAGCTGCCCAGCCCCGGGTCCGTGGGCGTGGGCACCGCATCGAGCGGCGCGCCGGTCGCCGCGTCAAACCGATAAGGCTTCCCGACGGGATTCTGATTGATCGCGTTTACGAGGATGACGCCGTCCGAGATCCCGATCTGCCACCCGAACTCGGCACCAGCGTCACCGTCCGAGGGCACGATCTTGTAGGTCTCGGTCATGACCTGGGCACCGGCGGACGCGGCCACCACGCACAAGGCTTTCAGCACACACACAGCATGAAACATCCTGCACTCCTCCGGGACGACAGACTACCAGCCCTCACCCCCCAAACAACCCCCGCGCTACCATCTCTCCCCACCCGGCACAGCTGCCGGAAGGGCCGCTCTGAAAGGACTCCTCCGTGGCAAACGACCACTTCGATCTCATCGTCATCGGCGGCGGACCCGGCGGGTACGTCGGGGCCATCCGCGCCGCGCAGCTCGGGTACAAGGTCGCGATCGTCGAGCGGGCCAAGCTCGGCGGCGTCTGCCTCAACTGGGGGTGCATCCCCTCCAAAGCCCTCCTCTCCAACGCCGAGCTCATGGAGAAGCTCCACGAGCAATCCGAGTGGGGGCTCAACATCAAGGGTGAGGTCGGGTTCGACTGGGACAAGGTTATCGGGCGCTCGCGCGACGTTGCGGGCAAGCTCAACAAGGGTGTTGAGTTCCTGATGAAGAAGAACAAGATCGAGCACATCAACGCGCACGCAAAGATCGTCTCGGGCAAGTCCGGGTCCAAGCCCTGCAGCGTCGAGATCTACGACTGCGACGTGCAGGAAGAGCTGACCAGCTCGCCCGCCACCCCCAAGGGCAAGGCGAAGCGCACGATCACCGCCGACAAAATCCTGATCGCGACCGGCTCGGTCGCGCGCGACCTGCCGTTCGCCAAGTTCGACGGCGACAAGATCTGGGGCGCCCGCGAGGCCATGTTCAACAAGGAGAAGCCCAAGAAGCTCATTGTCGTCGGCGCCGGCGCCATCGGCATGGAGTTCGGGTACTTCTACAAGCAGTTCGGGACTGATGTGACCATCGTCGAGATGCTCGACCGCCTCGTCCCCATCGAGGACGAAGAGGTCGGCAAGAAGATGACCGCCCTCTACAAGAAGCAGGGGTTCAACCTCAAGCTCTCCACCGGCGTCACCAACGTCGAGAAGACCAAGGCGGGCGTCAAGGTCACCGTGGCTCCGATGAAGGACGGGAAGGCCGACGAGTCAAAGAAGGAAACGCTCGAGGCCGACAAGGTCCTGCTCGCCATCGGCGTCGTTGGCCGCTTCGATGGGTTGTTTGACGACAAGCTCAAGCTCGAGACCGTCAAGGGGCACATCAAGACCGACTACGTCCCCCTCGGACCCGAAGCGCCGCTCGAGCCCCAGCACTTCGACTACAAGACCAACATCGACGGCATCTACGCCATCGGCGACGTCATCGGCCCGCCCTGGCTGGCCCACGTCGCGTCGGACGAAGCCACGGTCTGCGTCGAACGATTCGCCTGGAAGGAAGGCAAGCTCGACCACGAGCCCATCCCGATCGACTACACCGTCATCCCGGGGTGCACCTACTGCCAGCCGCAGGTGGCGAGCGTCGGCTTCACCGAGCAGGCGCTCAAGGCCAAGGGCCTCAAGAAGGGCGAGGACTACGACGTCGGGGTCTACAACCACCAGGCGCTGGGCAAGGCGATCGCTGCGAAGCACACCGACGGGTTCACCAAGATCATCCGCGGCCTGCCCCGCGGCGAGATCCTCGGCGCGCACATCATGGGCGATCAGGCGACCGAGCTCATCGCCGAGCTGTCGCTGGCCCGCCGCCTCGAAGCGACGACCGAGGAGCTGATCGTGACGGTGCACGCCCACCCGACGATGCACGAGAGCGTGCGGGAAGCGGCCCTGGCGAGCGAGGGGCGGGTGGTGAACGCCTGACTTCACCCCCCCAGATTGACGCCGATCCTCAACCTCCCTCTCGGGGGGTTTTTTCATGGCACTCAGAGGGTCTCGCTGCGCGATCGACGCCCGGGCTCCGTGTCCATGTGGGTGGGGCGGCTCTGTCGGGCACCCCGCCCCCGAGACACGCCGGAGGTCATCATGCTGCTGACTACGA
>JAUHXM010000049.1 GCA_030426605.1 Phycisphaerae bacterium
CTCCAGCTTCTCCGACTACCACCTCCTCCCCTCGGATGAGGACCTCGAACGCGAAGCAGAAGAGCTCGAGAAGATCGTCGCCGCGTCCGGCGGCAAGATGCCCGAGGACGCGATCTCGATCGGCGAGCTCCAGCGGATGAACATCGATCAGGTGTTCGATGTCGCCGAGAAGGAAGGCCTCGAGGACTTTCACCAGGTCCCCAAGCAGGACCTGATCTTCAAGATCCTCAAGGCCCGCGCCGCCAAGCAGGGCCTCATGTTCGGTGAGGGAACCCTGCAGATCATGCCCGACGGGTTCGGGTTCCTGCGCTCTCCCGAGCAGAGCTACCTGCCGGGCCCGGATGACATCTACGTCTCGCCGAGCCAGGTGCGCCGGTTCGGGCTCCGCCGCGGGATGACGGTGCGCGGCGCGATCCGCCCGCCGAAGGAATCCGAGCGGTACTTCGCGCTGTTGAAGGTCGAGACCGTCAACGGTCGCGACCCGAAGGAGATCCACGACCTGGTCAACTTCGAGGACCTGACGCCCCTCCACCCGGAAGAGCGGTTCATCCTCGAGACCGAGCCCAACCAGATCGAGACACGGATCGTGGACCTGGTCGCGCCGATCGGCAAGGGGCAGCGCGCCCTGATCGTCGCCCCGCCGCGCACGGGCAAGACCGTGCTGCTGCAGAAGATGACGCAGTCGATCACGAAGAACTACCCCGACGTGAAGATCATCGTGCTGCTGGTGGACGAGCGTCCGGAAGAGGTCACCGACTTCAAGCGCAACACGGAGAAGGGCGTCGAGGTCGTGGCGTCCACGTTCGACGAGCAATCGGATCGGCATGTCGCGGTCGCGGAGGTCGTGATCGAGAAGGCCAAGCGCATGGTCGAGTTCGGCGACGACGTCGTCATCCTGCTCGACTCGATCACCCGACTCGCCCGCGCGTACAACGCGAACATCCCGCACTCGGGCAAGATCATGTCCGGCGGCTTGGACTCCAACGCCCTGCAGCGCCCCAAGAAGTTCTTCGGCGCCGCCCGCGCGATCGAGCGCGGCGGGAGCCTCACGATCATCGGCACGGCGCTCGTCGATACCGGCTCGAAGATGGACGAGGTGATCTTCGAGGAATTCAAGGGCACGGGCAACTCCGAGTTGCACCTGGACCGGCGCCTCGTCGAGAAGCGGATCTACCCCGCGATCGACGTGTCGGCTTCGGGCACGCGGCGCGAGGAGCTGCTGATGGACCCGAAGGAGATCGAACTCGTCTACCGACTCCGCAAGGTCCTCGCGGACATGAACGTCGTCGAGGCGATGGAGCTCCTGAAGACGCGTCTGGGCAAGCACAAGTCCAACGCCGAATTCCTGATGCAGATGGCGATGGGCTGATCGGCCCGGGGTGCCGACGCCGCGCGAACCGCGCGGGGTCGGCGGGCGTGATATCCTCACCAACCCCGGCAGTTCACCCATGACCACCGCACGCAAGATCAGCATGTCACTCGTCGTCGCCCTCGGGCTCGCGTGGTCGTTGCTGCTCGCGTTGGGCGGCGCCTGGCTTGCGGGCAACGGGCACGCGGTGTGGGGCGGATCGTTCGCGCAAATCACGCGCGTCGGCGGTGCCGTCGGCGTCCTCTCGGGCGTGCTCGTCTTTCTGGTCTGCGTCGCGGACCGTGTCTACCCGCGGACCAGCCGCGCCGTCATGCTCGCCGCGGAGGTCCCACTGTGCGTCATGCTCTTCGTCGGGATCGGGGTGATGGTGTGGACCGCGTGGTGATCGGGATGAAAGCAGCCATCGCGTGCGTCCTCGGGTGCGTCCTCACGAGCGTCGCGCTCGCCCAGCCCGACGGCTCGACGCCATTCACACAGATCGCGGACTCCCCGCTCCGATCGGACGGCGACGCGCGGCTGGCCGGGCCCGTCGCGGAGGAACTCGAACGCCTGGCGCTGCTCGACCTGCGCCTGCGCGACGGCGCGTCTCCCGCGGATTACGACGTCGCGCGGATCCTGTTCGAGCAGGCGTTCCGGCTCAACCCGGGCGACGCGGAGCTGGCGCGTCGGATCGCGGCCGCCGCGTACGCCGCGGGCGACCAGGAGGCCCTGGTCCGAGCGACGCGCGAGATCGTCCGACTCGACCCGCAGGACACCGTCGCGCAGCTGCGTCTTATCAACGCGATGATCGCGAAGCGTCAGACCGCCGAGGATCGCGTCGAGGCGTACGAGCGGTTCCTCGGGCCGGGCGGTTCGCGGATCGATGTGTCGGTCCGCTCGCGCCTGGCGTTGGACGCCGCGCTGATGCAGCGGGAGATGGGCAACGACGAGGAGTTCCGCCGGCTGCTGCAGATGGCGACCGAGCTGGACGTGACGAACAAGGACGCCGCGTCGATCGCGCTGCGCTACTACGAGGAGCGGGCGCCGAACGACCCCGAGGGCATGCTCGAGTTGCAGATCATTTTGCTGCACGCGGACCCGATCGACCCGCACGTGCACCGCGCGATCGCGCGGTCGCTGGCGCGCGAGGGCGCATACGAGCAGGCACGGCGGATGCTCGGCAACACGATCGCGATTGTCGAGCAGGTGACGTCGCTGCCCAACGACATCCAGATCGAGCGTCTCGCGCTCGACGCGGTGTGGGACTCGCCGCGCGTCGTGCTCGACGATCTGAACATCTTCCGGGCGGTGCTCCGTTCTCAGGCCGAGCGCCAGCGTGAGCAGGCCGAGGCGGCCGGGCTCCCCGAGGACGAATGGCCCGACCCCGAGAACACGCGCATGCCGCTCGAGTTCGAGCGGTTCCGGCTCGTGCTCGCCGCGGCGGTCGGTGACGAGGAGACCCTCCGCCAGTCGGCGGACGACATGGCCGCGACGGTCCTCGATGGCATCACCCAGATCAACGAGGTGCTCGGGCAGGGCGGGCTGACGCAGCAGCAGCAGGCCCTCGCGGTGCAGGAGTACATGACGCAGTTCATGACGCTCCAGGGCGGGCGCGCCCTCACGGGCATCGACCTGAACCAGCTCGAGGGTGAGATCGAGTCCGTCGGCCGGACGGTGCCGCAGGTGCTCGGCGCTCGTGTCGTTCTCGATCCCTGGATCGCGCTGCACCGGGGCGACCCGCTCGGCGCACTCGAGTTGGCGCGACAGGTCGAAGACCCGACCGCGACGATGCTCGTCCGCGCCGCGGCGTACGAGGAGCTCGACCGGACCGACGAAGCGATCGAGCTCTACAAGCAAGCCGCGCGGGCCGCGACGTTCGAGCCCTCGGGCGTCTGGGCGGCGCTGCGCGTGATCGAACTCGCGGGCGACACCGGGCTCCCATCCGACGCGGGGCGCAACATGGCCGCCCGCGCCGACCGGATCCCGATGTGGATCGATCGGATGATCACCCAGCCCAGCACGTTCATGGAACTGCGTGCCGACGCGACGGCGGCGAGTTTCGCAGCCGACGAACGCGCGACCGTGCGTGTCCGCCTCCGAAACATGGCGCCCATCCCCCTCTCGGTCGGGTCCGACAAGGTCATCAGCTCACGCCTGATGGTCTCTCCCGCGCTGGACGCGGACGTCCGCGGGTTCCTGGGCACGCCCCAGCCAGAGGTGCTCGAGTTCGATCGGCGTCTGCGCCTCGAACCGCGCGAAGCGATCGTCGCGGACATCCCGGCGGATCTGGGCTACACGGGGTACCTCGTCGATCTGAACGCACGCCTCACGCTACGCCAACGCTGGCGTGTGCTCCAGTCGTTCCAGATCGGCCGCCTCGGCGCGATCGTCTCGGGCCCGATGGCGCTGACCGCGGAGACCGAGGGCGTGATCCGCCGATCGATCCCCGAGGCTCGGTTCACCCCCGAGGAGTTCAGGCTCCGCCTGGACGCGAACGACCCGGTGCTCATGCCGCGCACACTGGCGGGCATCCGGGCGGTGTTTTTGGGACCGGGTTACGAGAACGTGCCCGCCGCGGGCCCGGAGGTGTCGGCGATGGTCGAGGCGCTCATCCGGCGCTACGACCGCTCTTCGCCCTATGAGCGGGCGCTGATGCTCGCGATGTTGCCGCACGCCGCGCAGGTGCCGGCGTTCGCGCCGTTCGACCAGCACACGCGGGACTCGGTCACGACCGAGCGCGTGAACGACGCCCAGGGCGTCGTGGCTTCGCTCGTCGCCCTCACCCGCGTCCGCGACCCGCAAGACCCGACGCTCGGCGTGCTCACAGCGTCGTCGGACCCCGATCTCCGGGCGCTCGGCGACCTGCTGGGCAACCGCCTCGGACGCAACGACCAGCTCTACGCGCGCGTCGGCCGCCACCCGAACCTGCTGGCGGGCCCGACGCCCGGCGCCCCGCGGCGCGCCGACGACGGCGCCTCCGCGGCCGCGCCGTCGGAGTGACCCGGTGCCGCGCCCGCGTGTCCGCGCGGCGGTCGGTCTCGCGCTGACCGTCGGGCTCCTCGGCGCCGCGTTCCTGGCGGTCTGGACCTCGCGCGCGCAGATCGAGCAAGCCATCACGGCGGTGTGGCCCGTGCCCGTCTGGCTCGGGGTCGTGCTGGTCGTGGTGCCCGCGCTGAGCTGGCTCGCCTCGGCCGGGGCGTTATGGGCGCTGACACGCCGGTTCGGGCAGGTCTCGCTGGGCGAGATGGTCGGGCTCGTGGGCAGCGCCTGGCTGCTCAACTACCTCCCGCTCAAGCCCGGGCTCGTCGGACGCCTCGCCTACCACAAGCGGGTGAACGGGATCCCGATCCGCAAGTCGGCGCGGGTTCTGATCGAGTCCGTTGTGATGACCGCGATCGCGGGCGGTATGGTGCTGAGCGTTGGTGTGTGCGCGCAGGCGGGGCTGATCTCGCAAACGGTTGAGATCACGCTCGTCGCGGTGCCGCTGGCGCTGCTCGCAGTGGCGTGCGTCGTGCGTCCGCCGAGCACCCGGGGCGGGTGGCTCGTGCTCGCGATGCTGTTCCGGTACTTCGACATGCTCGTCTGGATCGCGCGCTATTGGGCGATCTTCCACGCGCTCGGGCGTCCCATCGGGCTCGACGACTGCGTGCTCATCGCGTCGGCGAGCCAGCTCGCGATCATCGTGCCCATCACGGGCAACGGGCTGGGCGTGCGCGAGTGGGCGGTCGGGCTCACCGCTGCGGCGGTGGGGGGCGAGCTCGAGATCGCCCTGGCGGCGGACCTGGTGAACCGGGCCGCCGAGATCCTCGTCGCCGTGCCCATCGGATTGCTGTGCGCCCGGGCCGTCGCGTCGCGGTACAAACGTCGGCGAGGGGGCAAAGCGCCCAAATCCTGCGATCCGCCCGCCGATCCACCCGACGATACAGCGAACCGCCCGCCCGCCTGAACGTACCTGTTTGGGGGGAACGGCCAGGCAGGACGACCCACGAGCGATCCATGGTCTCCAAAATCGAGCAAGACCACCAACGCTTCCGCCAGATTGTGCGCGGCAAAATCCGCAAGGACCTCCGCAAGTTCCTCTCCCGCGACGAGCTCATCGCCCGCGAGGGCAAACGCTTCGTCTCCATCCCCGTCCACGACATCGATATCCCCACCTTCCGCTACGGCGACAACACCGGCGGCGTGGGCATGGGCGAGGGCGAAGAGGGTGACACGCCCGGGCAGGGACAGAACGAGGGCGGCGAAGAGGAGGGCAAGCACATCCTCGAGGTCGATGTCTCACTCGACGAGCTCGCGGACATCCTCGCCGAGGAGCTCGAGCTCCCGCGCATCGAGCCCAAGGGCGCCGCGAACGTCCAGACGATCAAGAACCGCTTCACGAGCATCCGCGAGGCGGGGCCCTCGGCGCTGCGGCACTTCAAGCGTTCCTACCGCGAGGCGCTGAAGCGCCAGATCGCGATGGGCGAGTACGACCCGGACGACCCCGTGATCATCCCGATCAAGGAGGACATGCGGTACCGGTCGTACGAGGAGGTGCGCCAGCCGGTCTCGAACGCCGCGATCGTCTACATGATGGACGTGTCGGGCTCGATGGGCGCCGAGCAGAAGGAGCTGGTCCGCCTCGTCGCGTTCTGGATCGACACGTGGCTCCGCCGCAATTACGAGGGCATCGAGAGCCGATACATCGTGCACGACGTGCGCGCGGCCGAGGTCGATCGCAAGGCGTTCTTCTCGCTGCGCGAGGACGGCGGAACGCGGATCTCGAGCGCCTTCACCTGCTGCAAGGAGCTGCTCGAGTCGAGCTACGACCCGAACGCGTGGAACACATACCTCTTCCACTTCTCCGACGGCGACAACTCGTCGGAAGCGGACAACAAGGCGTGTGTGAAACTCCTTGAGGAGTTCTTGATCCCCAGGTCCAACATGGTTGGGTACTGTCAGGTCGCGTCGGCGTACGGGTCGGGAAACTTTATCAACGTCCTCCGCGAAGCCTTCCCTGACGGTGCGGCCGACGCGGCCGGGCCCCGGCTCATCTCGTCCAAGGTCAACACCAAGGACGACATCATGGACGCGCTCCGGGCGTTCTTCTCGCCCGGCCGCTAGGGTCAGGTCGAGGGCTTGCCATGATCCCGTTCTTCGTTGGCTACGCGATGATCGTCTGGTGGCTCACCTGCCGCTGGCGTCGTGGCGTGCGCGGGGCGGCGGTCCTGGGTGCGGGCATCGGCGGGCTGCTGCTCATCAACTGGCTGCACATCCAGCTCGGCGCGTGGTCCAAGTCGATCGACCCGGACGGCGAGGGGTTCTACATCCCGGTGCTGCAGTCGATCATGTGGCCGTACACCGGGCTCGTGGCGTTCGTCGGGGCGTACATCTTCGTGCTGCCGCTCCGCCCGCCAGCGGGGCAGGCAGGAATCTGCAAGTCGTGCGGGTACGACCTCGCGGGGCTTGGGCACCCGGTCGATGCGTGCCCGGAGTGCGGCGAGGCCTCCGAGCCGATCGGCCCGGCCGAACGCCCTTCGGGTGAGCGACGCAAGAATCTGCGCGTCAGCGACGCGGCGACCGGGTGAGGTCACCCGCGCACGACGCGTGTGACGATGCCGCCGATCAGGATCAGCCCGGGCAGGCCCGCGAGCAGCACCCACCGGATGATGCTCAGCTGACGCTCGCTCAGGGGCTTGATGAGCGCGACGGGTCGCGCTTCCCCAGACGGCGCGATCAGCTCGTCCTGCCCGGCGAGCCAGAGGACGCTCGCCTCAAAAAACTCGGCGTTGCCCGGGAACGCGAGCGGGGCGTAGCCGTCCACCGCGGGCCCGCGGCGCGCGGCGATCGGGTCGAGCATCCACCCGTTGGAACCGACGGCCACCGCGCGCGCGGGGCGGCCGTTCACGGTGTGCCTGATCGCGAGCGCGAGGGTCCAACGGTCGCGCGTCATGTCGCTGTCGTCGCGTGTCGGCGGGGTGCCGACGACGCCGCGCTGGGCGCGCGGGGTCTGCCAGTACCCGAGCCAGGACGATTCGCCCCAGACGGACGCTCCGGCGTTGAGGGCGAGCAGCTCGGTCGCTGTGACGCCGTCGGTCGGCTCGGCGTCGATGCCCACCGCCCAGGGCAGCAGGGCGGGCAGGCCCGCGGATGCCTGCGCGATGGCGTGGTCGGACCCCGACGGCACGACGCGCGTGTCCGTGATGACGACGGGCCCGTTGGGGCCGGGCTGCTCGGCGAGGAGCGGGTACCCGGATCGGACCTTCACGCCGAGGCGGGCGAGGGGCTGGGTGACGGGGTCGGGGTCGCCGTAGGTCGCGAATACCGAGGGGTTGGCGGCGGCGAGGAGAGGTTCGCCGCGCGCGAGGAGGGTGTTGATGACGCGCCCGAGCGTCTCGGCGCGCGCGGCGCCGGCGGTTTCGGGGTTGCCCGTCGAGCCCGATGACGAGTCCGGGGCGAGCACGGCGTACACCACAGGTCGCGGGCCGTCTGCCATGAACTCGGCGAGGTCTGGGGCACCTGGTTGGGTGAGGACGGGCCACTCGGCCAGGTCGATGCCGCGCGTCGCGAGTCGTCGGCCCAGCGCGCCGAAGAGCGCGTCCGTGCCGACCACGCCGGACTGCGTCTCGGCGTGCACGATCACGACGACCGGGCGGTCCGGGCGTGCGAGGGTCCCCAGCGCGGTGAAGACGAGCTGCTCGGCACGCTGGGCGAGGACGACGCTGGCGGTGACACCCGCGCGGTCGAGGGCCTCGGGGTGGGGGAGGAGCTCAGCGAGGTCGATCGCACGCACGCCGCGGTCGGGCGGGCCGACGACCAGCAGTGTCTGCCCGGTCTGCAGGGCGCGCGCGGCGTCGATGAGGGGCAGCGGCTCGGCGCGTTCGAGCCGATCGGCGAGGATCGAGACCCGGTCGCGCCACCCGGCCAGGGTGCTCGCCCACGGGTGGGCGGCATCGCGTGCCTGCCCGGGCATCGACTCGGCGCGGGCGAACTGCTCCAGGTCCGACGCGAGCGTGACGAGCTGCCCGAGCAAGCCCTCGATCGCGGCGCTGGCAGGGGCCAGCAGGGCGTTCGTGTCCACGAGTCCGCCGGGCAGGGTGGCGTTGGTGAGCTCGGGCTCGATCGAGTCGGCGAGTTCCGCAAGCTCGCGCGCACCGATACGCGCGACGGCGGCCCGCTGATCGAAGTACGCCCGGTTGTTCGCCGCGCCGGGCGAGTCGATCGGGATCGCGTCGCGGATGCCCGCGAGCCCGTCGGCGAGCGAGCCGAACCCATCAGCGCCGTTCCGCAGCTCGGTCAGCACGCCGGCGAGCAGTTCGTTGCGTGGGTCGAGGTTCTGGCGTTGGGCGCTGGCGAGCCTCGCGACGAGCTCGCCCGCCTGCTCGGCACCGGCGCTGCCCGCGAGGTCCAGCTCGGTGAATCCGACGACGTCGGATGAGCGCGCAAACGCGTCGAGCACGTCGCGGGCGGCGTCCAGCGCCCGGCGGTCCCATTGCGACGGATCGATCGCGAGCACGATCTCGTACCGCTCGGTCAGCGTGGTGAGCAGGGCCTCGGTGCGCGGCGAGACGCGGTGCGAACCGGACGCCGTCAGGTCCAAGCGGACGGGGTGCTCGTTCGCGAGGATGTTGACGAGCAGGAACGACGCACCCGCGGCGAGGAGCAGCACGAGCGCGAGCGCCCACGAGAGAGGCCGGTTGCCGGATCTCATCGCCACCTCCGCGATTCGAGGGAGACGGCGGCGACGGTGACGAGCAGCACGCTCGCCGACGCGAGGGCGACGACGTCGCGGAGATCAACCACGCCCTTCGCGAACGCACGCATCCGTGCGGGGATGGAGAGCTCGACGAGGACCGCCGCGAGGTCCGGTCCGACGCGCGCCAACGCGAGTTCGGAGAGCAGCAACGCGAGGACGAGCACGATGAGGGTGCCAAGAAACGACAGCGTTTGTGATGATGTGAGCGTCGAGGTCAGCGTGCCGACAGCAAGGTAGACCATCCCGACGAGCACCAGCCCGAGGTACCCGCCCACGATCGGGCCCAGGTCCGGCATCCGGTCGGACGCTCCCCAGATCACGACGACGAAGACGAGCGTCGGCGCGAGCATGAGCAGCAGGAACGCGACGGCGCCGAGGTACTTGCCCCAGACGACGGCGACGTCGCCCACGGGGGCGGTCATCAGGGGCTCGATCGTGCCCGATCGGAACTCTTCGGAGAGCAACCGCATCGAGATCGCGGGCGCGACGGGCACGAGCATCCAGGTGCCGACGACGAAGAAGTAGCGCATCGTCGCGGGCTGACCCGGGGTCAGGGTCTCGCCGACGAAGACGACGCCCGCGACGATCCACCCGACGGGCAGGCGGAAGAGCCCGTCGAGCTCGCGGGCGGCGATGGCGAGGACGCGCTTCACGACCCGGTCTCCGCGTCGGTGCGTTCGCGGGCTTGATCGACGAGGCGGACGAAGAGGGACTCGAGGGTCTGGCGTTCGCGGGTGAGCTCGCGGACGAAGAGCCCCGCGTCCGCCGCGGCGCCGGCGATGGGCTCGCGCAAGTCCGGCGCGTCCGGGTTCGCGGTGACGACGACCCTCGACCACCCGCTCGCGGCATCGTCGGGCTGGGCGTCGTCGGGTTGGACGTCGTGCAGGCCGGAAAGGGAGCGAAGGGTTGCGAGAACGGGCTCGACGCCGGCGCTGGGGTTCGTGCGAGCCTCGATCAGGTAGCGTTGCTGGCCGGGCGAGCGTTCGGTGAGCTCGGCGGGGGTGCCGTCGGCGAGGACGCGCCCGGACCCGATCACGATGACCCGGTCGCACGTTCGTTCGACCTCGGGCAGGATATGCGTGCACAGCAGCATGGTCCGGTCCTCCGCGAGTTCGCGGATGAGGGACCGGGTCTCGCGGATCTGCGAGGGGTCCAGGCCGTTGGTGGGCTCATCGAGGACGAGCACGGGCGGGTCGTGCAGGAGGGCGGCGGCGAGGCCGACACGCTGGCGGTAGCCCTTGGAGAGGGCCCCGATCCGACGGGCTCGCATGGGCCCGAGGGCGCAGCGATCGATGACCCGCTCGGCGGCCTTCCGGCGCTCGGCGCGGGGCATGCCGAAGAGGCGACCCCGGTGGTCGAGGTATCCCGCGGGGGTCAATTCGGGGTAGAGCGGGGCGGACTCGGGGAGGTACCCGATCTGCCCCCGCGCCCGGGTGGGGGCCCGGCCCACGTCATAGCCGGCGACGCTGATCGAGCCGGCGTCGGGGGTCAGGGTGCCCGTGATCATGCGGATGGTGGTGGTTTTGCCCGCCCCGTTGGGGCCCAGGAGCCCGGCGATGCGGCCCGTGCCCACCTCGAAACTGACGGAGCGGACGGCCCGAACCTTTCCGTAGGACTTTGATATTTCTCGGACGACGATCATGAATCAGCCGCACACCCCTGGGTTGGAGAGCCGATACTACCGGGGCGGTGGTCTGCGCGGTGGAGCGTGGGGTCCGCGGAATTGTGTGTTCCGCTCGAACACCTCGCCGAGCGGTGCGAATGGCCTGATGAGGCGCATGCCGAATGTCTGACTCGCGGCCCAGGCTTCTGCTCGTGGGGGCCCAGCCAGAGGCAATCCAGGATCTCGTCGATCTCGTTGGGGATCGGTACCGGATCGTGGCTCTGGAGGACGACCCCCGCACGACTCGGGCGACCGACGCCCCGGGCGTTGCTGAGCGCGCTGGCGACGGGCTCGCGATGAAATTGCTTGGCGCGATCGGCGAGGGCGTCGCGCTCGCGGAGATGTCGGGCGAGATCTCGTGGTCGAACACGTTCTTCGAGGCGCTCGAGCCGGAGGTTCGGGCGCGCGTCGCCGGCGCGTGCCGGGAGACGGCCGAACACCTGTTGCGACGGTCGCCGGGCGAGGCCGCCGGCTCGGGGTACGACCCGGGCGTGATGACGTGCAAGTTCGAGATCGCGTCCGCCGGCGAGCGCCGACTCTTCGACGCGTACATCACGCTGCTTGAGCGGGCGAAGGACGACACGGGCGACCGTCAGCTCGCGGTGGTCGTGACGTGACCGTCGCGCGCAAAACGCAGCGCAAGATGGACGCCATCGACCGGGCGGGGTACGAGCTCGCTCGGTTCGACGTCGAGCAGATCCGGCAGATGAACGCGATGGAACGCCTTGAGTTGCTCGAGGCGAAGATCGTGCGTTCGGCGCGCGAGCTGCTGAACTACGACCACTTCGCGGTGTTCCTGCTCGACCCCAAGACGAACAAGCTGCGGCTGGTGATGTCGTCCGGGCTTCCCCAGGAAATCCAGGACCTGGACCTCTTCCCCGAACAGGACGGCTCGGGCATCTCTGGGTACGTCGCGGCGACCGGGCGGAGCTATGTCTGCTACGACGCGCAGACGGACGAGCGGTACCTGCCCGGGCTGGTGGGGTGCCGATCGAGCGTGACGGTGCCGCTGCGGGTGCACGACACGGTGATCGGGATCCTGGACGTGGAGTCGAAGGACCCCGGGCAGTTCGACGAGCAGGACCGGCAGTTCGCGGAGATCTTTGCACGCCACACCGCGATGGCGTTGCACACGCTCGACCTGCTGGTCGCGGAGCGCACGACGACGAACCTGAGCGTGACGGACCGGTTCGAGGGCGAGCTCGCCGAGCCTCTCGAAGACCTGTCGCACGAGGTCGATTGGCTCGACGGGCTCGCGAAGCAGGACCCGGAGACGGCGAAACACGTCGAGCAGATCCGACGCGACCTGGACTCGATCAAGAACCGGATGAAGGACGTCGCGTCCGGGCCGCAGACGCTCCTGGGCATCGACAAGTTCCGAGAGGACCGATCGGCGGACCCGGAGCTGCAGGGCCGGCGCGTGCTGGTCGCGGACGACCACCCGAAGATCCGAAAGATCATCGGCGAGGTGCTGACCCACCGCGGGTGCGACGTGACGGTCTGCGCCTCGGGCCAGGCGGCGATCGACGAACTCGAGGCCGTCGGACGCAAGGACGCCCAGCCATTCGAGCTCGTCGTGTCGGACATCCAGATGCCCGACCGGAACGGGTACGAGGTGTTCTCCACGGTCCGGAAGCACACGCCGGGCACGCCGGTGCTGCTGATGACCGGGTTCGGCTACGACCCGCACCACTCGATCGTGCGCGCGTCTCAGGAAGGTCTGCAGGGCGTGCTGTTCAAGCCGTTCGAGATCGAGCTGCTGATCGAGCAGGTGAAGCTGGCGCTCGCGGTCGAGCACGCCGAGAGTTGACCCCGGACCGGCGGGACGCCTGTCCCACCGGGTGGGGTCAGCGTTTGCGTGTCGCGACGAGCACGCGGTCGAGCCCGTCGGAATCCTTCAGGATCTTTTCGCCTTCGAGGAGGGCATGGTTGCGCGCCAGTTCGAGGGCGTCGGGCGCGCGGGCGGCGGCGATCTCGATGGCGAGCAATCCGCCAGGCGTGAGGCGTTCGGGGGCTTGCTCGATGAGGGGGCGGGCGAGGTCCATGCCGTCGGGGCCGCCGCGGAGGGCGCGGGTGGGCTCGTGGTCCTTGACGTTGGGTTCGACGTCGGCCCACTCGTCGTCGGGGATGTAGGGCGGGTTCGAGACGAGGGCCGCGAGCGAGCCGGCGTTCTTCGCCACGGGGTGCGTGTCGAGCGCGGCGAGCAGGTCGCCCTCGAGGACCTCGACGCGGTCATCCACGCCGATCGCCTCGCAGTTTTCCCGTGCGACCGCGAGCGCGTCGGCGGATACGTCCGTCGCGACGAACCGGGCGCCGGGGAGGTGCTTGGCCAGCGCGATCGCGACGCAGCCCGAGCCGGTGCAGACGTCCGCGATGAGTGAGCCGGCTCCCGCGTCGGAGTCGCGGACGCTCGAGACGCGCGGATCGGCCTTGAAGTGGGCGAGTGTGGCGTCCACGATCGTCTGCGTGCTGGGGCGTGGGATGAGGACGCGCGGATCGACCCTGAGCTTGACGCCGTAGAACGACTCGTGCCCGATGAGGTACTGCACGGGCTCGTGGGCGAGGGCGCGCTTGACAAGATCGCGGAGCTGGGAGCGTTCGAGCTCGCTGGCGGGGCGGTCGGCGTCCATGTAGAGGCGGAGGCGTTCGCACCCGACGACGTGCGCGAGGAGCTCTTCGGCGAGCCGGCGCGGGGAGTCGAGGTCCTTCTCCTCGAACGCCTTGGTCATCCAGGCGAGGAGGTCACGGGTGGTCCAGGTTTTGGGGGGCGCGGGCACGGCGGAGTCTATTCGTGGGTGAAGACCGTCTCGCCGTCCACGACGGTGCGGAAGATTTTGGTAGTCAGGATGTCTGCGGGCTCGCAAGCCATGATGTCGGTGTCGAGGACGGTGAAGTCGGCGCGCTTGCCGGGGGTGATGGAGCCGACGCGGTCCTCCATAAACGCGGCGTGGGCCGCCCAGATCGTGAAGCTCTTGAGCGCTTGCTCGCGGGTGAGTCGTTCATTGGGCATCCAGCCTTCTGAGGGCTCGCCCTGCTCGTTCTGGCGTGTGACGGACGCGTAGAACCCGAGCAGGGGCTCGTGGGGTTCGACGGGGAAGTCGGACCCGTTCGCGACGATCGAGCCTTCCTTGACCAAGGTTTGCCAGGCGTAGGCGCCCGAGGCGCGGACGGGCCCGACGCGGTCGGCGACCCAGCGCATGTCGCTCGTCGCGTGGCGGGCCTGCATGGAGGGGATGACGTTGAGCTTCGCGAAGCGGGGGATGTCTGTCGGGCTCAGCAGCTGGGCGTGCTCGATGCGAAAGCGGTGGTCCTCGTTGATTGCGGCGCGGGACTTGAGCGCGCGTTCGTAGGCGTCGAGGACCTCGCGGTTGGCGCGGTCGCCGATGGCGTGGGTGCAGAGCTGGTAGCCGCGCTGCAGGCACACGTTCGCGACGGTTTCGACGAAGTCGGGATCTTCCGTGGCGAGCCCGACCCAGGGGTCGCCGTCGTGGTCGGTGGGGCGGTCGGCGTAGGGCTCGAGGAGCCAGGCGCCGCGCGAGCCCATGGCGCCGTCCATGTAGAGCTTGATGGCTTTGATCTGGACGCGGTCGCCGATGTAGGGGAGGCGCGAGGTCATGTGCTCGAGGGCGTGGCGTTTGCCGATGGTGGCGTGGACGCGGAGCTTGAGGTCGCCGGACGCTTCGAGCGCACGGAGCAGGTCGGACTCGGCGGTCGTCATGCCCATGTCGTGCATGCCGGTGAGCCCCGCTTCGAAGCAGAGGCGCTGGCCCTCAAGGAGCATGGCGGCGTAGTCGGGATAGGCGCTGTCGGGGATGACGCGGTTGACGAGGGCTTCGGCGGCGTCAACAAAAACACCGGTGGGGATGCCGTCGGCGTCGCGCATGATCTCACCGCCGTCAGGGTCTTCGGATTCAGGCGACACGCCGGCGATGTCCATCGCACGCGCGTTCGCGAGGGCGGCGTGCCCGTCCACACGCGCGATCCAGACGGGGTGGTCCGGGATGGCGGCGGTGAGGTCGGCGTGGTGGGGGAGCTTCTTGGTGGGCCAGGACTCGTGGTCCCAGCCGCGGCCGATGATCCACTCGCCGGGAGGCGCGGTTTCGGCGCGCTGCTTGATGACCTCGATGACCTGGTCGTAGGAGGAGGTCCAGGAGAGGTCGATGATGCCGAGCTCGAGCTGGCCAAGCCCGGCGAGGTGGGCGTGGGCGTCGATGAGCCCGGGGACAACCGTCGCGCCATCGAGATCGACCCACTCGGTGTCCGGGCCCTTGTGGACCATCATGCCGGCCGCGTCACCCACCGCGACAAACGCGCCGTCGCGGACCGCGAACGCCGTCGCGTTCGGGCGGTCGTCGTCCACCGTGTGCACGGTCGCGTTGACGAAGATCGCGTCGGCGGGCTGGGCGGTGGCGTCGGGCATGAGGATGGCGGCTCCGAGAACGGCGGCGATGAGGGCGTGCATGGGCGCAGGATACCGAGGCGAAGGGCACGGGCGGGCACGGGGGTCGCGGCCCGGCTGAAACACGGGCGGGAGGCCTCCCAATCAGTGTGACCCGGGCGCGGTGGATCGGGGCAAGGGGGAGTGGGCCGATGATGGGCGCGAGATGGACGGGTGTCGCGGCGGTGTGTCTGAGCGGGCTGGCGGTCGCCGGCGGTCCGACGGCGGCGGATCTCCGTGAACACTGCCGAGAGGTCGTGGACGAGGGGTTCGCGGGCGTCGTGCTGGTCGAGCGCGACGGCGAGGTGCTCTTCCGCGGGGCGTTCGGCGTGAACGCCGACGAGGTGGCGGAGCCCGTCTCGGAAGACACGCTGTTCTACGTCGGATCGGTCGCGAAGGTGTTCACGACCACGGCGACGCTTCGGCTCGCGGGCGAGGGCGTCGTGTCGCTCGACGAACCGATCGGGGCGTATCTCCAAGGTGTGCCCGAGGACAAGCAGAGGGTCACGCTCCGACATCTGCTGACGCACACCGCGGGGTTGCCCACGAACCACCCGAACCCGATGGCGGCGCTCGATCGCGCAGCGTTTGTGGCGTGGTGCCTCGGTCTGGATTTGGAGTCCGAGCCGGGCGCGTCGTGGGCGTACTCAAACGTGGGGTTCTCGCTGGTCGCGGCGATTCTGGAGCAGGCCGCGGGGCGGCCGTTTCAGGTGATCATGCACGACACGGTCTTTGAGCCGGCGGGCATGGACGGTGCACGCTTCGTGGACGAACTCGACGACGCGGCGTTGCCCGTTGCGATCGGCACCGGCGAACTCTCAGAGAGATACGGCGTGCCGGGCGACCCACGCGGGTTTGTGGGGTCTTGGCTGCGATTCGGCGCGGGCGGGATCGTGATGACCGCGGACGATCTGCTGGCGTTTGACCGGGCGTTGCGCGTGGGGCGGCTGCTTGACGAGGATCAGATCGATCAGACCACATCGCCCGTCCGCGAGGGGTGGGGCATGGGGTGGCGTCTGTCGCGCACGCGCTTCGGCGAGCCGCTGCTCTTCCACGACGGCCGGTTCCCCGGGTTCAACGCGGGGTACGCGCGCGTGCCGAACGACAACGCGTGTCTCATCGTGCTCAGCAACCTTGAGGACGGCATGGGTATGGTGCAGGGGCCCGCCATGGACCTGCTCATGGGCGACGACTGAGGCTACTTGCCCTCGTACCAGTTGCGGCTGACCGCGGACTCGACTTTCAGCGGCACCTTGAGATCCATCGCCGATTCCATGCGCTCGCAGATCACACCGCGCGCGGCTTCGGCGGTCGCTTCGGGCGTCTCGAAGACCAGCTCGTCGTGGATTTGCAGCAGCATGAGCGCGTCGGTGAGCGGGCCCGGATCCTCCGATCGGAGGCGTGCCTGAAGGTCCACCATCGCGATTTTGATCAGGTCCGCCGCGGATCCCTGCACGACGGAATTGATGGCGGTGCGTTCCGCGAGGGCGCGCCGATTCGGGTTGTTCGAGTCGATTTCGGGGATCGGGCGGCGCCGCTTCATCATCGTCTCGACATACCCCTTCGATTGAGCCTCGGCAACGCACTCGGCGAGAAACGTCGTGATGCCCGCGAACCGGCGCTTGTACCCGTCGATGATCTCGGCCGCCTCGGCGTTGGAGACGTTCAGCCGGCGGGCGAGCCCGAAGGGCGTGATGCCGTAGACGATGCCGAAGTTGACCATCTTGGCGCCGTCGCGTTGCTCACGGGTGACGTCGTCGGGCGAGACGCCGTGGATCTGGGCGGCGACGGCGCGGTGGATGTCCTCACCGGCGTGGAAGGCTTCGATGAGCGCTGGGTCCTCGGACAGGTGGGCGAGCAGGCGGAGCTCGATCTGCGAGTAGTCGGCGCTGACAAGCACCCGCCCCTCGGGCGCGACGAACGCCTTGCGGATCTCGCGCCCGAGGTCCGATCGGATCGGGATGTTCTGCAGGTTTGGGTCCGACGAGGACAGGCGCCCGGTCGCGGCGACGGTCTGGTTGAAGCTCGCGTGGATGCGGCCGTCGTCCTGGATCTCGTCGGCGAGCGACGTGAGGTAGGTGCCGACGAGCTTGGTGAGCTGGCGCAGATCCAGGATCAGGCGCGGGATGGGCGTCTCGATGTCCGGGTCGGTGTCGAGCTTTTCGAGGACCTCGGCGTCCGTCGAGGGGCCGGTCTTGCGTTTCTTGAGCGGGCGCAGGCCGAGCCCGGGGTCCTGGGCGTCGGGCTTGTTGAAGAGGACGCCGGCGAGCTGCTTGGGCGAGTCGGGGTCGAACCCGCGCCCAACGGACGCCATCGCTTCGTTCTCGATCTGCGCGCGGAGCTCGGCGATGCGCCCCTCGAGGCGTTCGCGTTGGTTGTCGAGCTCGGCGCGGTCCACGGCGATGCCGTTCTGCTCGAGCGCGGCGAGCACCCGCACGAGCGGCATCTCGAGCGTCGCGTAAAGATCGAACAGGCCCATCGCGCGCAGCTCGGGGAGCATCCGGTTTGCCAGGCGCAGCGTGACGTCCGCATCTTCCGCGGCGTACGGGCCGGCCTGGTCGAGGGGGACCTGGTCGAAGCGTTTCTGGTTCTTGCCGGTGCCGATGAGGTCCTTGATCGACAGGTTCTGGCGCCCGAGGAGGGCCTGTGTGAGCGCGTCGAGCGAGTGGCTGGAGCGCGAGGCGTCGATGAGGTAGCTGGCGATCATGGTGTCGCCGAAGACGGTGTCGGGTTTTGCGTCGGGCTGGTTGAAGCCGCGGAGGTCCACGCCGGCGCGCGCGAGGACGATCATGTCGTACTTGAGGTTGTGCCCGACCTTGGGGATGCCAGGGTCTTCGAGCATCGGGCGGAGCGCCTCGAGCACGGTCTGCTCGTCGAGGTGGGACGATGGATCGGGCGAGCGGACGGGGATGTAGTAGCCCTCGCCTTCCTCGACCGCGAGGCAGACGCCCGCGAGGTCGGCGCGCGTCGGGCGGAGCGCGGTGGTCTCGGTGTCCACGGCGACGACCGGGGCGCTTCGGCACATCTTCACGAGGGCGTCGAGGTCGTTCTTCGTTGTGACGACGTGGTAGATCCCGTCGGTGGGCTCGGGGGCGCCGGATTCCTTTTGGTCGAAGAGACCGCCGAAGCCCCCGGGATCTCCGCGGGATTGGACTCCCGCGGCTTTCGATTCTGTTGAGCTGTCATCCGTGGTGCCCAGCAACTCGCGGAGGTCGTCGCGGTAGCGCCCGAACCCGAGCTCGCGGAAGATGGGTTCGAGCTCGGGGAGTTTCAAGGATTGAACCGACGCGGCGTCCAGATCCAACTCAATGGGAACGTCGTGGCGGAGTGCGACGAGCTCGCGCGACAGGGGCAGCTTGTCGGCGAACGCGGCGATGTTCTCGCGCCGCTTGCCCTTGATCTTCCAGTCCTTCTTGGGCTTGTCGGCGGTGACCTCGGCGAGCACGGCGTCGAGGTCGCCAAACTCGGCGATGAGCTGGGCCGCGGTCTTGGGCCCGACGCCCGGCACGCCCGGGACGTTGTCCACGGTGTCGCCCATGAGCGCGAGCATGTCGATGACCTGCGCGGGGCGCAGGCCGGTCTCGTCGGCGAGCGTGTGCGCGGTGATGAGGTCGCCCGTGTGGATGTCGTACATCTCGGTGGCGGGTGTGCCCTCGCCGAGGAGTTGTTTGAGGTCCTTGTCCTTACTGACAATCCGGACGCGGACGTCGGGGTGTTTTTCTGAGTATGTGCTGGCGATGGTCGCGATGACGTCGTCGGCTTCAAAGCCCTCGGCGCCGAGCAGGGGCACGCCGATCGCTTCGAGCATTCTGAGGCAGCGCTCGACCTGGGGGAAAAGGTCCTCGGGCGGGGCGTCGCGGTTGGCTTTGTACTCGGGGTAGAGCTGGGAGCGGAAGGTGCCGGTGTCGCCCGAGACGTCGAGCGCGACGGCGACGTAGCTGGGCGCGCCGTCGTTCTGGAGGTGTGGGTCGCTCGCGCGGAGGAGCTTGAGGAGCATGCCGACGAACCCGAAGGTCATGTTGGTCGGCTCTTTGGTGACCGGGGAGGTCATGGGGTTGCGGATCGCGTGGTAGGCGCGAAAGAACTGGGCGTAGCCGTCGATGAGGTAGAGGGTTTTCACGCGGCGAGTGTATTACAGTTATGTAGATGGACGTTGAGCGGCGCTCCAACCTGCGGTGGCATCGAATCCGGGTCCACGCGATCGAACGCGAGGGCATCGGCTTCTATGCGTGTTGGCATGTCACGGCGGAGGGGCGTGCCGGCGTCGAGTGCGTTCTATCGAGCTTCGCTGAACACCTCGGGTTCCGAACCATCGAGATCGATGAAGTACTCCAGGAGGACGAGGCCAAGCGGCACGAACAACGTGGCATCCGGCAAGAAGGCGGTCGGATGTGCTACAACGAGACTGTCGAGACTCCAGGCGGCGAGCCTGTCTACAGAGTTCGGCGATGGCCATTCAACGAAGTTGCAAAGTTGTCATGGAAGCGCCAGATTCGACGCTTCAATCGGAAGCTTCGGTCTGCACCAACGAACCCGAGAGGCTAAACCTTGCCTTCCCAGCTCATCCCAGAGCTCTGCCCCGTTGCTCGCTCGTGGAGGACGGTAAGGCGGCGGGCGTAGGCCTGGGAATGCTGCACGTTTCGGCGCGCCATCACGGTCATCGCGATCTCGACGAACTTGCCGAGGCGGAAGGGCTTGTCGCCGGCGTCGGTCGCCCACGTAAACGGCGCGGTCCAGCCTTCGAGCGGGTGAGTCGCGGCGTGCATGGCGCCGGTGCCGACCATGGCGCCGGTCATGATGCGGGTGGTGATGGCGGTCTTGGTGTGGTCGCCGAGGACGCAGCCGATGAACTGCAGGCCGGTGTCCTCGTAGCTCATGCCCGGCGCGGGCTTCTGCTTAATGGTGGTGTAGGTGTTGAGGAGGTTCGAATTCGTCCGCGCCGAGGTTGACCCACTCGCCGACCCAGGAGTCGCCCAGGTGCCCGGCGTGGGCTTTGTTGGCGTAGCCCTGAAACACCGTCCCGGAGATCTCACCGGCGACCTTGCAGACGGGGCCGATCGCCGTCTTCTCTTTGATGAGCGATTGGTCCAGGACCGTCGAGCCAGGGCCGATGTACGCCGGGCCCTTGATGATGGACTGCGGGCGGACGGTCGCGTTCTCGTCGATGACGATCGGGCCCGACGATGCGTCGAGCACGACGGTGGGGGAGACATCGGCGCTGGGGTGGACGTGGATGGGGTGGTCGCCCAATGTCGTGACGCCGACGTGGGGCTGGGCGCTGGGGCCCTTCATGAAGTGCTTGAGGTCGATGTCGAGCGCGGTGGGGAGGGTCTTGGCCCAGTCCCACGGGCGCGCCGCGAGGACGGCGTTCTCGATCTCGATGGTGCGCAGGTCCGGCTGATCGCCCGAGAGCAGGCGGCGGACGTCGGCGCGGGTGAGGCGCGCGGCGATCATGTCGTCCGTGGATTGCTCGAGCAGGGCGTGCCCGGGTTCGAGTGCGCTGATGGCGTCGATGGGGAGCGTGCAGCGTCCGTTGATGAGGAGGATCGGGTCGGCATCGTCGCCCGCGGGGACCTGATTGATCGGGGCGTTGATCTGCTCGGCGGCGAGCTCGGCGAGGTCGTTGGGCACGACAGCGGCGATGGGCTCGAGGTCGAAGGCGGCGATCAGGCGCTCGGCGGTCGTCATCGCGCCGGTGCGGACGAGGAAGCTCGGGCGCAGGTCGGTGAGGGGGCTCAGGTGCCCCTTGGCGTCATCGAAGAGGATCGCGGGCGTCGGCATCCGCGGAGTCTACGAGGGCGGCGCGCGCCCCGTTCGGTGGATCGGCGTACGCTCGACGCCATGGTCCGGAAAGCGGTGATCTTCGATTTCGACGGCGTGCTCGTGGATTCCGAGCGCGCCCACATGTGGTCCATCCTCCAGGCGATCGAGCCCGAGGGATGGTCGGCGGATCCCGAGGCGATGTTCCAGGAGTTCGTGGGGACGTCCGACCGGTACTGCTTCACCGTGCTCGGCAAGCGGCACGGGGTGCCGATGACCGAGGACCTGCACGCGACGCTGGTGGCGCGAAAGCTCGAGCGGTTTCTGGAGGCGGTGGACGACGGGCGGGTGACGCCGCACGAGGGCGGGTTTGAGTTGCTTCGATCGGCGGCGGAGCGGGTGCCGGTCGTCGTGTGCACGGGGTCGCGGCGGGCGACGGTGCTGCCGGTCTTGGAGAAGCACGGCGTGCTCGACGCGCTCGTGGGTGTCGTCGCGGCGGACGATGTGGGCAAGACCAAGCCCGACCCGGAGGCGTACCGCACGGCGTGCGCCGTCGCGGGGCACGAGCCGGGTGACTGCGTCGCGATCGAGGACACCGAGCACGGGATCGCGTCGGGCGTGGGGGCGGGGCTGCGCGTGATCGCGGTGAAGCACACGTATCAGGACGAGCGTCTCAGCGCTGCGAGTGATGTGGTCGACCGGATCGGGGAGATCACGGTCGAGGATCTGCTCGGGCGTTAGGCGCGGTCGGCGTGCGACCAGGCGAAGCGTCCCGGGTTCGCGTGGTGTCCGCCGAAGCTGAAGACCGGGGCGAACCAGCTCAGCGGGATCGCAAAAACGAGCGCGACAACGCCCGTGTAGAGCGCGGACCCGAGCAGGGTGAGCAGCTCGTGGGTGGGCGAGAAGACGATGCCGTCGCCGAAGAGGGTGCGGATGGTGAGCATCGCGATCGCGGCGACGCCGGCGACAACGACGGTGATGAACGCGAGGACCGCGGTGGTCAGCGGGTTGCGGTGCATCACCATCGAGCGCAGCGCGACGACGAGCTGAGCGGCGAGCATCATGCCGACGGCGTTGGGGCCCGTGATGATGACGGGCGACGCGCCGGTGCGGGCGAGGGGGTGGATGAGGTCGAGCATGAGCCCGCCGACGAGCCCGGCCCACAGGGCCGTCCGGTGCGGGGCGCGCATCGCGACGAATACGAGCAGGGGCACGAAGAAGCTGGGGCGGATGTCCGACGACTCGGGCGAGATCGCCGGCGCGAGCCCGACGTCGAGCCCGATGGCGAACCAGCTCAGGATGGCAAAGACGGCCCAGTTCACGGCGACGCGGCCTCCGGCGTGGGTCGCGACGGGACGCGGAAGACCGCATCGCGGACGCTCGAGAGGGGGACGGTCGGGCGGACGGTGACGACGCGGCGGAGCGGGGAATCCGCGTGCGGCTCGACGCGTTCGACGGTGCCGATGAGGAGCATCTGCGCGTGCTCGGGCCAGGTGTCGTCGAGGAGTCGGACGGGCGTGCCCTCGGCGATATCGGGTGTGGCGTCGTCGTCGGACATGACGTCCCCGCGCAGGGTGCCGTTGCCCGTGGGCGCGAGGATGCACGCGAGCCCGGCGCTGGCGGAGGCGTCGAGCATGATCGCGGCCTGGATGGTGGGGGTGCCGCGGTCCGTGATCGGGCGGACTCTGGTGGTCCGGTGGTCGATGCGCTGGGCGGGACCGAGGAGCTGCACGCCGTCCACGGTGGCAACGGCGTCATGCGTGAGGCCCTGCGCCGCGCCGGCGCGGAGCAGGAGCAGGCCGCCCGAGTCGCCCACGACGGGCGCGGGGACCTGGACGACGGGGACGTCCGGGTTCACGGCGGCGCCCTGCGTCAGCTGCGCGATCTGGTGCGACATGCGGATGGCGCGCTGCTCGGCTTGCAGGCGGGCGAGGCGCTCTCGTTCGAGTTCGTTCTGAAGGACGCGGATCTGCTCGGGGTCCGCCCCGCGTGGGTCGGGGGTGAAGACGCCCGAGGTGATCCGGACCGGGTGGGCGATGGGCGTGACGGCGGTGTCCACGAGCGAACCCAACCACGACGCCCACCCGAGCAGCGAGGCGGGGAGCATCGCGGTGATCAGCAGCACGCCCACCGTGATCGCCAGCGCGTGGCGCGCCAGGAACGAGCGTGGGATGTTGTGTGTGGAGGCGGCGCGCATGTCGCGGTGGCGTCACATATGGAGGTCGTTC
Organism: Phycisphaerae bacterium; assembly: GCA_030426605.1. Lineage (GTDB taxonomy): Bacteria > Planctomycetota > Phycisphaerae > Phycisphaerales > UBA1924 > BQJQ01. Next base: position 23,173 of record JAUHXM010000049.1, read on the forward strand.
TCGAGCGAGTCCTTCCACGCTTCGAGGTTCTCGAGGTAGATCGCGGTTCCCCGGGCGACGCAGGTGAGGGGGTCGTCGGCGACGTGGATCTTGAGGCCCGTGGCTTTCTGCATGACCTCGGGCATGCCGCGGAGGAGGGCGCCGCCGCCGGCGAGCGTGATGCCGTTATCAACGAGGTCGGCGGCGAGCTCGGGCTCGGCGCGCTCGAGCGTGCGCGTGACGGTCTCGATGATCGTCGCGACGGGCTCCTGCAGCGCCTCGCGGATTTCTTCGGACTCGACCTCGGCCTTGCGCGGCAGGCCGGAGATGATGTCGCGCCCGCGAACGACCATCGAGATGTCGTCCATCACGGGGGCGGCGGAGCCGATCTCGATTTTGATGCGCTCGGCGGTTTGCTCGCCCACGAGCAGGTTGTACGTGCGCTTCATGTGGTTGATGATCGCTTCGTCCATGTCGTCGCCGGCGGTGCGGACGGACTCGCACGTCGCGATGTCGGCGAGCGACATGATGGCGACCTCGGTCGTGCCGCCGCCGATGTCCACGATCATGGAGGCGGTCGGCTCGGCGAACGGGAGCCCCGCGCCGATGGCGGCGGCGACGGGCTCCTCGATCAGGTACGTCCGGCGTGCGCCCGCTTGGGCGGCGGAGTCAAAGACCGCCCGCTTCTCCACGGCGGTGATGCCCGAGGGCACCGAGATGACCACGCGCGGGCGGATGATCCGGCGGTTGCCCGTGACCTTGTGGATGAAGTACTTGAGCATCGCCTCGGTGATCTCGAAGTCGGAGATCACGCCGTCCTTCAGGGGACGCACGGCGGTGATGGAGCCCGGGGTCTTGCCGAGCATCTCCTTGGCGACCCAACCCACGGCTTGCCCGTTGTGGTAGACCTTGTTGGTGCCCTTGCGCACGGCGACAACGGAGGGCTCGTTCAGCACGATGCCCTGGCCGCTGACGGCGACGAGGGTGTTGCACGTGCCCAGATCGATGCCCATATCGACGCTGAACGGCTTGAGCAGGGATTCAAACCACACGCGGTGTCCGTCCTTTTCGTGGAGCGCCGGGCGTCGGTCCTGACGGGCGCCTGAATTCAAAGAATAGCCGGGCGGGATACGGGGTGTTCGCCGGCGTCCGAGAACGGGCTGGGCGTCGGGTGGCACGAAAAAGAAGCCGGCCCCGGGTGACCATCACCCGGGGCCGG
>JAUHXM010000050.1 GCA_030426605.1 Phycisphaerae bacterium
CGTTGAGCTCGTCCACCGTGCCGTACGCCTCGACCCGCAGGTCGGTCTTGAGGACGCGCGTGCCGTCCCCGAGCCCGGTCTTGCCGGCATCCCCGGAGCGTGTATAGATCTTCGTAAGCTTGACCATGCCTCGCCCGGTAGTGTAAGACACCACGCCACCCCGTGACGGAGCACGGATGCCCTGCGATCGAGGATTGAAAGCCGTCTGGACCCCTCGCGGCGATGCGGACCGCTCGCTCCCGCTCGTGCAGCGGGTGCTCGCCGCACGAGGGGTATTGGGAGACGAGGCCGCTGCGTTTTGCGCCCCCACCCTCGCCGGTCTTCACGACCCCTCGCTGATCCCGGATCTGGACCGCGCCGCAGAGCATCTGCTCGACGCCGCCCGCGCGGGCGAGCCGATCGTCATCTACGGCGACTACGACGTGGACGGCATCACCGCCACCTGCATCCTCTACCACATGCTCCGCACCCTCGCGCCGGACGCGGACGTCCGGACGTACGTCCCCCACCGGCTCGAGGAGGGGTACGGGCTGAACGAGGACGCGATCGCTCGGCTCGCCGGCGAAGGCGCACGCGTCATCGTCTCCGTGGACTGCGGCGTGACGGCGATCGCGCCCGCCGCCCGCGCCAAAGCCCTCGGCGTCGATCTGATCATCACGGACCACCACAACCCGCCCGAGTCGGACGACGATCTCCCAGACGCGTTCGCCGTCGTGCACCCGCGCCGCCCCGGGTCCGCGTACCCATTCGGCGACCTCTGTGGCGCTGGCGTGGCGTACAAACTGGCGTGGCGGCTCGCGACGCTCGCGTGCGGGTCCGAACGCGTCTCGCCCGCGCTGCGCGAGCTGCTCGTCGACCTGCTCGCGCCCGCGGCGCTCGGATCCATCGCGGACGTCGTGCCCCTCGTGGACGAGAACCGGGTGATCACCCGGTTCGGGCTGACGCGGGTGAAAGCGTCGCCGATCGAGGGGCTGCGGGCGCTCGTCGAGGCGTCCTCCTTGGCGGACGACAAGATCGACGCGATGGCGGTCGGGTTCCGGCTGGCGCCGCGCCTCAACGCGTGCGGGCGGATGGGGCACGCCCGCGACGCCGTCGAGCTCTTCACGACCGCGACGGGCTCGCGCGCGACCTCGATCGCCGAGATGCTCTGCCATCTCAACGACGAGCGTCGGGCGACCGAGCGCCGGATCGTGGACCAGGCCGCCGCGATGGCGGAGGACGCGGGCATGACGGGCCCGGACCGGCGCGCGATCGTCCTCGCCCACGCGGAATGGCACCCGGGCGTCATCGGCATCGTCTGCTCGCGCTTGGTCGAACAGTTCCATCGACCCGTGATCCTGCTGAGCGATCAGGGCGGCAAGCTCACGGGCTCGGCGCGCAGCGTGCCCGGGTTCAACCTGCACGGCGCGATCGACGCCTGCCGCGAGCACCTCCACACCTTCGGCGGGCACGACATGGCCGCCGGGCTCTCGCTCGCCTCGGGCAACCTCGACGCGTTCATCGAGGCGTTCACGAGCCGCGTCAACGACGCGATCGCGCCCGAGGACCTCGTGGGTCGCGTAACATACGACTGCGAAGCCGATATCGCCGAACTGACCCCACGCGTCGTCGAGGAGCTCGAAGCCCTCGCCCCCTTCGGGCAGGGAAACCCGAGCGTGCGCCTGCGTGTTCGGGCCCGGCTGACGAGCCCGCCCGAAACGTTCGGCAAGACCGGCAACCACCTGTCGATGCGCGTGCGGGATGCCTCCCTCACGGGACCGGTCTTGCGCGCCATCGGGTGGCGTTGGGCCGAGCGGTCGGCGTCGTTCGCGTCGGGGACAGACCTGGACGCGGTGATCTCGCCGCGCGTCTCGCGCTGGAACGGGCGCGTGAACGTCGAGCCGGAGCTGATTGACGCGGCGCCCGCGGGGGCGCCGGTCCTCACTCGTTGAAGGTCGGGACGGACGCGAAGACGCCCGCCTCGGCCTGCTCGAGCATCATGGCGTAGCCCTCGTCGCCCGGCGCGAGCGTGACGGCGTCCGTGAACGCGTCGATCGCCTGGTCGGGCCGGCCCGAGTCGGTCAGCAGCACGCCGTAGAACGCACGCAGCGCCGCGTCGGACGGGTCCGCGTCGATCGCGGCACGCGCGGCGGTGATCGCCTTGGGCAGGTTGTCCGTTGCGCGGTGGTACAGAGCCCACAGCGAGTAGCCCTCGGCACGCTCCGGAGCCAGCGCCACGATCCGCGCCGCGCACTGGCGGAGCGAACGCTGGTCGTCGATCAGGTACGCAACATTCCCGAGCCCGACCCACGCGTCGATGTCCGACTCGCCGCCCTCGGCCGCGAGCATGTCCTTGTAGATCCCGCGGGCCTTCACCGGCTCCTCGATCGCGACGAGGCAGCGTGCACGCATGTGCTGGAGGTCACGCCGCTCGCGCCCCTCCTCGGTCCGCACGAGTCGGGCGAGGTGACGCTCTGCGTCGGCGTACTGCTCGGTCGCCATCTGGGCCCGCACGAGATCCTCGAGGATGACCTCGTCCTCGGGCGCCAGCATGGCGGCCTCGCCGAACATCTTGACGGCACGCTGCGGGTCCTCCTGGATCATCGCGATGTGCCCCAGCGCCTGGCGGACGCCCGGGTCGTGCTCGAACATCGGGTCGGACTCGAGGTACACCCGGGCGTCGTCGATGCGATCGAGATCGATCATCATCTCCGCCGCCGCGACGGCGTACGCCGGGTTGTACCCGTCGAGCTCGCACGCCTGCTCGTAGTGCGAGACCGCCTTGCTCGGCTCGTTCAGACGCTCGTAGACGATGCCCAGGTAGTAGTGGGCGTCGGTGTCCATCGGGTCGATTGTGTTCGCCGTCAGCAGCGACTCGAGCGCCGAACCGAGGTGCCCCTGCTCGAGCAAAATGCGCCCGCGGAGGACGTGGCTCTTCACGACGTTGTCGTTGAGCGAGAGCGAGGCGTCCACCTTCCGCAGCGCCTTCTCGAGGTCGCCGGCGAGGTAGGCCTGGTGTCCCATCTGCCACTCGGTGCCCGCCTTGATGATCGACATCTTCTCTTCGGCGACCGACGCGCCCTCGCGGGTGTACGCCCCGGACCCCGAGCACCCGCCCAGGGCGAGCGTGAGTCCGAGAACCGAAAGGGCCAGGACGCGGGGATGGCGGGAGGCGTTGAAGCTCATCTGCATTCTCCAGAAAGGGAAAGGCCGCGCACCCGCCCTCGCGGGCACGCGGGTGTGTGCTGAATCAGCGGTCCGAGCGGTCGTACCCGCCCTGAACCGGGACGGAGGTGAACTCGCGCCAGCGGACGCCGTCCGAGTCCGTCGTGCTCTGCATCGGCCATGGGATCTGGACGACGCCACCCGTGGGCAGCGGCACGACCAGGTACCCGCTCGACGCGCCGGTCGCCGCCGGGGCGACACCCTTGACCGGGGTCAGGGCCAGCGCGGGGGTCGGGGCAGCCTGCTCGAACGAGTACTCGACGGTCTCCTCGGGCGTGGCGACGCTGACCGGGGCCTTCACGGCCGGGGTCTCATCGACGATCACGTCGAGCACGTCGTCCGACGAGCCGTTGAAGCCCTCGGACTGCCCGAACGCGAAGCCCTCGTTCTCGAGCGCGAACTCGTCGTCGAGTTGCTCGGGTGTCATCGTGAGCGGGTCGTCGGTGACGACCGGCTCGCCGAAGAGCTCGAACTCGGCCTCGCGCCCGCCGGACTGCTCGTGCACGACGACCGGTGCATCGGGGTTGGTGATGTCCTCGATGACGATGGTCGCGCCCGAAGCGGGGTCGGTCGTCGTCGCGGCGGGGTTCGCCGGGACCTCGACCATCTCGACACCCTCGAGCGTCTCGTCAAAGCGAGACTCGAACGGGTCGGCGTACTCGTCGCCGTACGGGTCGTCTGCGAACTCGGAGAACTGCTCATCGTCGAACGTCTCCGGGCCGGCGTACGACCAGTCGTCCGCGTCGGCGAGCTGGACCGGCGCATCCTCGGGCTGCGAGGACCAGTCCCAGTCGTCAAACTCGGTGGACTCGGCCTGCTCGACGAGCGCGACGGCGTCGTCGGAGAACTCGGGATCATCGTTGAAGCTCGGCGAGTTCCAGTCCTGAGACACGACGTTGCCCGATGAGTCGATCGACTCGATCGAGATCACGCCGGAGTTCGACGGGGCCGGGGCGAACGACGAGCGGGGCTCGACGAACGCGGTCTCGGGCTCCTTGATCGCGACCGCCGTCTCGGGCAGATCGATCTCGGGCTCGACGGGAGCGGGCGTCGTCCAGTCGGACTCCCACGAATCGTCCGCGTCGTTCACGCTCGCGACGGCGTCGTACTCGGGAGAGGTCCACTCATACTCGAAGTCGTCGGCAGCCGGAAAGGTGCCGTCGTTGAACGACAGCTCCTCCCCCCCGACCTCCGCGACCTGCTCGGCGTCCTCGACCTCGATCCACGAATCGTCGGTCTGGGCGTCTGCTTCGGTCTCGGTGTTGTCGGGGGTGTCGGCTTCGACGTAATCAAAGATCTCGTACGTCGCCGGCTGCTCGTCGGGGACGATCTCGACGATGTCCACGTACTCGCCGTTGGGCAGCGTCGCTTGCGACACGGGCGGGGCGACCCACTCGCGTTGCTGCGCGACGGACGATTCGCCGCTCGCGTTCGGACGCGGGATGAACGGGTTGCGGAAGTACCGCCCGTCCGCCTCGACGCCCGGCATCGGCTCGAGCAGCTCGCGGTGGAAGATGCCTTCCATCAGGCTGCGGCTGGGGCGACGCTGCTTCTTGTTGGTCAGGTCCTCAAGGAGCACCCGGGCGTCGGGCGACGCCGGGGCGAGCCCGATCGCCTTCTGCACCTTGAAGATCGCCATGTCCAGCTCGCCCTCGTCCGCGTGGCGGCGGGCCTCGATCAGCAGCCGACCGACGCGGCGGTCGCGGCTCCACGGGAGCGTCTGGGCGCGGGCCCCGACGCGGGTGTTCTGCACGTAGCTCGTCGCGAGCTCGCCCGAGGAATCGAGCAGCGCATCGTTCACAATCGAGGGCGTCACGAGGAAGATGATCTCGTTGCGGCGCGTCGAGTCATCGTGCCCGCGGAACGCCGACCCGATGAGCGGGATGTCGCCCAGGAGCGGCACCTGGCGGCGTGTCGCGGTGGTCGTCTCGGTGAACAGACCGCCGAGCACGGCCGTCTGGCCGTCACGCAGCAGCACGTTCGTCGTCAGCTCGGTCGTGTCCTCGTCGGGGATGGTGACGTTGTTGTTGTTGTTGTCCGAGACCTCGCGGAGCTGCGCGCTCGAGACCTGCGGCTTGAGCTCGAGGCGGATGCCGCCGTCGTCAGAAACGAACGGGCGGACGGCCAGCTGCGTGCCCGTGTCGAGGAACTCGACGGTCTGGGTCGTCGCGGTCTCGGTGGTGGTCGTGTTCAGGTACCCGACCTTCGTGCCCACGAGCACGCGGGCGGGCTGACGGTTGAGCGTCAGGATCTTCGGGTTCGACACGACGGTGACGTCGGTGACCTGGTCGAGCACGCGGAGGAAGACGGCGACGTCCTCGTTCACGATGCCGGCCTTGAGGGTCGAGGGGCCCTCGACGTTGCCGATGTTCGAGCCGATCGCGGCGCCGTTGGCGTCGTTGCCCGTCGCGTTGAGCGCCGTGCCGGCGACGTCCTCGCCCGCGCCCGTGATGAGCCCGTTGGCGACGGACAGCGGACCGCCCGTGCCGACGAAGTCGAGGAAGTCCATGTCGTTGATGATCGCGAAATCCACGCCGAACGCGTTGGCTTCGTTGAGCGTCGTCTGCAGGATCGTCGCTTCAACAAGGACCTGGGTCGGGCGGGTGTCGATCTCGGCGAGGAGCCCGGCGATCGCCTCGAGGTTCTCGTCGTAGTCGTACACCACGAGGGTGGCGCTGGAGGCGTAGTCGTCGCCGCCGACCGGGCCGCTGCTGCCGGCCTGGAAGTCCTCGGTCTCACCGTTCGCCGTGATCGAGCCGCCCTCGGAGAGGAGGCTCTTGGCGAACTCGCCCGCGTCCACCGCGTTGAGGTGGTTGAGCGTGAAGACCCGGTGCGAGCGGGTGCGGGCGGCTTCCTGGATCGCCGACAGCTCCTCGCGGGTGTAGACGTAGATGAAGTTGCCCTTCTCGATGTACCCGAACCCGTTGACGTGCAGGATCGCGTCGAGCGCCTCGTAGAACGTCACGCCGTAGAGGTCCGCCGTCACCGACGCCTCCACGTTGTTCGAGGCAACCACGTTCCGCTGGCTCTGGATCGAGAGCAGCTGGAGGACGCGCCCGAGGTCCTCGTTGTTTACGTGCAGGTCAACGAGGTCGTACTCGCTGACGCTCACATCGAAGTTGAGGTCGCCGATGGGGCGTGCCTCGGTCTCACCCTCGTAGTTGCTGTCGTAGTCGGTGTCGAACTCCGGCTCGATCATCTCGGGCTCGTCCGAGAACGCGTCGAGCCCGGTGTTCTGGGCCACCGCCTGCGTCGTGCCGGCGATCAGGGTCAGGGAAAGCGTCAGACGGGCGATGTGGCCAGTAGTCAGACCTGCCGTCCGGCGGTACGTCGTGTCGAGCGTCAGCATGGTTCGTCCTCAATCGGGTCCTGCAGCCCGTTCAGGTGCGATCCAGCCCCGCCCGTTTCATCCCAAGGGGCGAGGAAAATCACCGAACCTCCGGGTTCGGCACACCTGCGCAAGCTCTTTCGACATTCCCGGATGGGGACTTTGGGCCGATTCACAGGAACTGGCGACACCGGATCCGGGCCGCCGCGCGTCCGAAAATCAGCCCTCAGACGATCCGCCCACGCCGGAGTCCGAGTCATCAGACTCGTCTTCACGCGGCGTGACCGACTCGGAACCCTCGACGCCCGGGGACTTCGCGTCCTCGGTTTCCTCGGGCACCGCGTACGCCGAACGCGGCATCGCCGTCGTCAGCTTCAGCTTCGAGTACAGCAGGATCCCCGCCATCGCCCCGAACATCCCCAGGGCCCACAGCGACGTCCTGGATCGGCGACCGGACAGATTCGGCATCTTCTGCTGGCTCATCGCTTCCTCGCTCGCGTCAATCAATCCGATCGACCGTCACCCGCCCGGTGAAGGGCGCCACGTTGATGCGGTACCGCGCTTGCGGGCCCACGACCTCGAGCGACCCGCCCGTGCTCAGTCCCGTCGAGCTTGCCGCGGGCGTGGGCCCGCCGAGCTCGTCAAAGATCAGGCTGGCCCCACCGTTGAACGAGATGTTCTCGATGAACGCGCCCCCGAAGTCCAGGTCGTCCAGGTCCACGCGGTAACGCTGTCCGGGCCCCTGCGGGTCGTACAGCGCGTCGGCGTCCGCGTCGATCGTCCCGCCCGTCACCTCGACGAGCGTGTACATGTTCTCGGTCTCGTCAAACACGACCGCACGCTGCTCCTGGAACGACAGCGCGTCCGACTGCGCGAAGGTGATGTCCGCGACGATCGTCCGCACCGCCGCCTGCGTGCGCAGCACATTCGTGCTCCCGAACGACGGGATCACCATCGTCCCCATGATCCCGAGGATCACGATCACGATCAGCATCTCCACGAGCGTGTACCCACGCCGGGCGGTCAGGATGGTCGGGCTGCGTCGCATGCGTTTGATTCCTTCGCCCCGGTCGTCCCTCGTCACGGTTTGGGAAGCGGCTCGTCGTTCAGATCGAACCCGCCCGCCCACAGCTCGCCCGTCGCGGTGTTGAACAGCCACCCGTAGTCGGACTGGAACACCGTGTCCGGCGCGGCGTCCGCGGCGGCGTAGATCCGCCCCTCGTTCGTCGCCGGCAGGTATTGGTTCACCGGCGCCCGCTTGAGGTAGTCGCCCGTCCCGATCATCCCGCCCCAGGTGCCGTACCCGGTCGTGACGTCCGGAGGCAACCCGTTGTTGCGCGCCATGTAGACGTCGATCGCGCGGCGGATCTTCTGGAGCTCCGAGTACGCGGCGTTCTCCGTCGCGTCGCTGATCGCATTCGTGAACCGCGGCGCGACGACCGCCGCCAGGATCCCCAGGATCACGACAACGACCAGGATCTCGACGAGCGTGAACGCCCGGTCCGTCCTGTGGTGTTGCCGCTGGGTCACGGTCGGGTCTCCGGCGGGGGGTTTCCCGCTGTTGAATGGCACCGGGCCCCTCTCGGGGCCCGACGCTGATGTTCAGACTTCAGGCGATCAGGCTCAGGTGCCGTCGCCGTCGTAGTCGGCGGCCGCGGCGCGGATGAGACCGTTCGTGGCGTTGTAAATCCACGCGGCCGGCGCGGTGGCCGGGGTGTACCCATCGGCCTCGGCGTCGGCGCCTTCCGGATCGGTCGCGGTCATCGCCGAGACGTCGGCCGTGCCGGTGAACGGGTTGATCGGCGCCGACTTCAGGTAGTCGCCGTCAACCATGACCGACCAACCGTTGGTGCCGCCCGAGGTCGGGTTGGCGTTGAGCTGGGCGACGGTCGGGTAAACGCCGTTGTTGCGGGCGGCGTAGAGCTCGAGCTGCGTCTCGATGGTCGAGGTCTGGCTCTGGGCGTTGCCCGTCCGCGATTCGTTGGCCGCGTTGGTGAACTGCGGCACGACGATCGCGGCCAGGATCCCCAGGATCACGACCACGATCAGGATTTCGACAAGGGTGAACCCCTTGCCACGGTTCTTGCGGTTCGTCAGCATGCTGCACTCCTTGAACACTGCGATATACCACTCGCGCGAAACTCATCCCGGCGACCGCCGGGCAGTGGTTCGGTCATCCCGATCACCCGTGAGCCCCTCCTCCGCGGCTCACCGATCACCGGGCCCGGGACGCACCCGCGCCCCGGCATCCCGAGCATCGGATTTAGAATCCACCGCGTTGAGCGCCCGAGACGCACGATCTCCCCGACCCGGGTGGCCTGTGCCGCCTGCGCCGCCTGCCCGAGCGCGCACGAAAAAGGCCCGAGTGCTCTCGGGCCTTGCGATCACGCGCGAGCGTGACGAATGCTGATTATCGGGACGCTCAGCGCCCGCCGATGCGCGCGCCGATCTGGTCCCCGCCGCCCAGGATCATGGGCAGCAGATTGTCGTTGGGCAGCCCGAGGGCCCCCACCGTCGCGACAGCCTGCGTGCTCAGACGCTCGTCCTCGTCCTGCGCCAAACGCACGAGCCGGCGGACCAGGCGGTCCTCCAGCAGATTGCCGTAGCGCTTGCCCGAGTCGGCAACCTTCTCAAGCAACGCCACCCGCTGGTCCAGATCGGTCTCGCTCAGCACACGCTCCATGATCGACCCCTGCGCCCGCGGCTCATCGACGTGCGCCAGCACCTCGGCCACATCGAGCGCGACACGGCCCGATCGTTCCTCGAGCACCTCGATCAGCGGGGCCGCCGCGTCGCGGACGTCCAGCACGCCGTTCTGCGCCACCGCGAGGTCGCGCAGCACGGCGAGGGCGCGGTCGGCGAACCGGGCCGCCTCATCGTCCGTGATCGGCCCGCCCGACGCCCGCTCGACGAGCTCGGAGACGGTCACCGACAGCTGCGAGTCGCTCACGCCCGAGCGCCGGATCGCGACCGACTGGTCGCGCACGAACCGCCGACGCATCGGCTCGAGCTCGACCGGCGTCAGCATGGCCAGCACCGGGCTCACCGCGAGCGCCTCGTCGGACCGGATCTGCCCGATCGTGTTGATCGACGTCTCGAGCGGCAGCGACATCACGACCAGGTCGATCCCCGGACGCTCGGCGATCGCCGCGTCGATATCGCCCAGCCCGCCCTCGGCCGGCGGGAGCACCTGGTAGCCGTCTGCTTCGAGCACCGAACGCAGTCGGTCGTAGCTTTCGCGGTCACGCCCGGTGAGCACGATCGCGTGCCGCGCCGCGGCGTCCTTCACCGCACCCGCGAGAAGCGGCACCACACGCTGCGAGCCCGTGAACGTCACCCGCGGCTGGGCCAACCCCATCGCGAGCGCCGCTTCATACTGCACACGCCGGTTCGGGTACCGCAGCGCCTCGAGCATCGGCCCGCCCACGCCGGTCCCCTCGCCCCAGAGCGTCCGCGGGCCGGCGGTCTTCTGCACCGCCCCGATCGCCCGCAACGCGAGCGGCGTGTCGCGGTCCGCAAGCCCGCGCGCCACGACGCGGTTGGTCGTGTCCGCCCCGGCGCCGATCGCGAAATACTCCGCGCTGCGGCGGTCCGGGCCGTACACCGGGTTGACGTACCCCTCCCTCGAATCAATCTCGCGTGAGTAGTTCGCCGCGATCCAGAGGGCCATCACGTCACGGTCGGCCGGGTCGAGGCGCAGTGAACGCTCGGCCGTCCGCATCGCCATCGCCTCGTGGAAGACCTCGGTCCGGATCGCCGTCATGCTCAGCCCAAGCCCTGGGTCGTAGTCCCAGAGCAGCTGGAACGGCTCGTCGAGGAAGCTCGTGAGCTCGACGCGCTCGTCGTAGTACGACTCGCCGAGCAGCGCAAACAGCTCCGCCACAGACGCGTTGGGGTCGCCCTGCAGCCGCCCGATCGCGCGCCCGGTCGCCTGTCGCACCGCGTCCGAGCGGGTGCCCTGGTGCACCGCCGTCAGGTAGGGCAGGCTCGTCCGGTACTCGATCAGCGCGAGCACGTTCGCGATCGCTTCCTGGCGTGTCGGGTCAACCGATTCGAGCGCCGTCGCGAGCGGGATGATCGCCTGACGCCCCAGATCCACCATCACGCGCTGGACCTGGGCACGCAGCCCCGGGTCCGTACCCTGCAGGAACGCCTCGAGCAGCTGCGGCATCGCGTACTCGCCCGCCGCAACCAACCGTTCACGCGCCAGCGACCGCGCCCGCAGGCCCTCGGTCAGCAACGCGATGTTCCGCGCGATCTCGTCGGGGTGACGCGCCCGCGCGAGCTTGCCGTCGCGGAAGAGCCGGTCGAGCCCCGCCGCGACCGCTTCGAGCGATTGCACCCGCATCGCCTCGGCGACCGAACGCTCGAACCGGTCAAACTCGCCCGTCTGCTCGACGAGGTCCACGAACTCGATCGGCGACATCCCCGCGTCGAGCAGCTCCTGCCCGAGCGCGTGGGCCGCGTCGTACCGCGCGATGCGGACGAAGTGGATGAAGTCCCGCAGCGTTTCTTCCATCGTCCGGTCGGCGGACGCCGGGGCGTCCTGCGCGCCGGCGCTGGTGACGGGCACCGCCAGCCCGGAGACTGCCGTCAGGGCCAACAGGGAGCACGAGACTCGGGCAACGATCGCTCTGCATCCGGGCACGGGCATCTCCTGTCTGGACCTCGCAGGGTCGACTGAGGGGGTGCGGGCTTGAATCGGTGGCCGGACCCGCCGCCCGCCGCGGGTCCACCGTGGTCATTCCATACGCCGACCACCCCCCGCCGGATGCCGGCGGGTGATGTCAGGGGGCGACTCTATCGGGCCCCCGCGAACCCTGTCAACGCCCCCACCCCCCTCATCAGCCCTTCAACCGCGCGCCCGATCCCCCCCAGACCCCCACTCGGTCCGGGAACCGGTTTGTGCTGCCACTTTTGAGCGGCCCTTAAGCGACGCCCCGGTCGTTCCGATGGTGAGGGCGTTGCTGAACAGGCCAAGCTGGCCCAAATGAGCCCGCATCGAGTCGAGGTGAGCCGTATGCCTATCGAGAAGGACGTTCTGACCACCGGCGAAGTGGCGAAGATTTGCAATGTCGCCCCGCGCACGGTCTCCAAGTGGTTCGATTCGGGCTCGCTCAAGGGCTACCGGATCCCGGGGTCGAAGGACCGCCGAATCCCGGTCGCCGAGCTGTACCGATTCATGAAAGCCCACCAGATCCCCATGGACGGGATCACCTCGGGTTCCACCCGAGTCCTCGTTGTCGATTCGGACGCCGAGGTCGTCGAGGTCCTCGAGAAGGTCCTCACCGAGCAGACTTCCTATGAGGTCAAGACCGCCACCACCGGCTTCCAGGCCGGGCTCGAGTGCGAGCGCTTCCGCCCCCACGTCATCCTCATGGATGTCCACCTGGGCGACACCGACGCCCGCAGCCTCGTCGGGCTCATCCGCTCCAACGGGCAGCTCCAGATGTCCAAGATCCTCGCCATGTCCGGCAAGCTGACCGACGGCCAGGCCGGCTCGCTCCGCCAGTCCGGCTTCGACGGGTTCCTCAAGAAGCCCTTCCAGGTCCGCCAGGTCGTGGACGCCATCGAGAGCGTCACCGCCATGGCCGCCTGAGCCAGTCACAGAATCACACGCCGACCCGGGGCACGCACCCCGCCGGCACCAAGCATCGCCTCAGACTCGCGAAGAGGCCCGCACGGACGCGGGCTTCTTTGCGTTTTGGAGCAATCGAGGCGAGACGATCCAACCATGTGATCCTCGCGGCGAACTCCCCACGCCATCCGCGTCCTCCCAACCGAGCAGGAGGGGTGGGCTTCCAGCCCGCCCGCGCACAAAGAAGGGTGGGCTGGAAGCCCACCCCTCCTGGAACTCGGAATGTCACGCGATGCTTACTTCACGCTCGCCATGTACGCCGTCAGGATGTCCCGCGCGGCCTTCAGATCGCCCGTGTCGATCATCTCCGTCACGGTGTGGATGTACCGCGTGCCGACCGTGATGCCGATCGCCCGAGCCCCCGCCGCGGCCTGCTGCGCCGCGGCGCCGTCCTGCCCGCCGGCCGCCAGGATCGACCGCTGGTACGGGATCTTCTGACGCTTCGCCAACGCCTCGACCTCGTCCACCAAGTCCTTGTCCGCGATGAAGCTGCCGTCCTTGATGTGCAGCGCGAAGCCCTTGCCGTGGGTGGTCACCCGCTCGTTCTCGGGAACGCCCGGCGTGTCGCACGCGAGCGTGACATCGATCCCGAGCCCGATGTCGGGCTGCACGGCGTAGCTCGCCGTCTTCGCACCGCGCAAGCCGACCTCCTCCTGCACCGTGAAGACAACGACGATCTCCGCCTTGTGCCCCGCGCCCGACTTCTCGAGCTCGCGCACGGACTCGATCCCGAGCCAGCACGCGACGCGGTTGTCCAGCGCCTTGGACACCACCTTCTTGCCCATCTCGATCGCCGGCTCGTCCATCACGATGAAATCGCCGACCTTCACCTTGCTCTTGACCTGCGCCGCGGGCAGCCCGATGTCCACGAAGAATTCCTTGACCTCGGGCACCTTCTTCCGGTCGTCCGGGCTGGAGATATGCACCGGGCGGCCGCCCGGGTTCATCACGCCCTTGAAGTCGCCGTTGTCCGTGCACACCAGCACGCGCCGCGAGAAGAGGTTCCGCGGGTCGAACCCGCCCGCAGGGTTGATCCAGATGAACCCGCTGTCGTCGATCGCGTAGACAAAGAACCCGATCTCGTCCATGTGGCACAGCTGCATGACGCGGGTCGCGTCGTCCACGGGCTTTGCCTTCGCCCGCGACTTTGAGCCCGCCTTGCGAGCCGCCCGCGGGTACCGCGTGCAGATGACCGACCCCATCGGATCGACCTCGACGTCGTCGAACAGCCCATCGATCTCTTCGAGGATCAGGTCGCGGACGCGGTGCTCGCGTCCGGGGACGCCGGGGGTCTCGCAGAGTCGCTTGAGCAGGTCGATGTTCACGGGTCGTCTCCCTCGGGTTCGTGTTGGGCCACAAGCCTAGGGGACCACCCGGCGGGCCATACGCTTGCGCATGGCCCACCCATCCCCCTTGTTCGACCGGCATACCGCCGCCGACGCGATGATGTTGCCCTACGGCCCGCCCGAGTCGCCCATCCACGTCCCCGGCGCGTTCGACGCGCTCGAGCTGGAGTACGCCGCATTGCGCAAGGGCAGCGTCATCGTGGACGCACCCCACCGAGCGACGATCGAGGTCACGGGCACCGACCGCCTCACCTTCCTCGACGCGATGGTCACCCAGAAGACCCGCGACCTCGCGCCGTTCACGACCCGTCGCTCGTTCTGGCTTGACCGGAAGGGACGGATCATCGCCGACCTCCGCCTCACGCAGCTGCCCAACCGGATGCTGATCGACATCGACCCGTTCGCGATCGATGAGACCCTCAAGACGCTCGATCAGTACCTGTTCGCCGAGGACGCCGAGCTGACCGACGCGACGGCGAGCCTGCACCGCCTGTGGCTCATGGGCCCGACGAGTGCGCGATGGCTCGAGCTCGCATCGGAACACGCCGAGGGTCCCAAACCCACGGGCCTCGAACCCGACCACGCTTGCGTCGTCCGAATCGGCGGCGCGGAAGTCGTGGTCGAGCGCACCGATCTGGTCGGCGACCTCGGGTTCGAGCTGACCATCCCCTCCGACACAACCGCCGCCGTCTGGGACGCCCTCGCCGAGGTCGGCGTCCACCCGCCGATCAACCCCGAGACGGGTCAGCCGATGGCCGAACCGACCCCGACGCAAACCGAGATCCGCGCCCGCCCCGCCGGGTGGCTCGCGATCAACACCGCCCGCATCGAAGCGGGCGTGCCGCTCTTCAACATCGACATCGGCACGAACTCGCTCCCCGGCGAGACCGGCGTCCTCCGCGACCGCGTGGACTTCAAGAAGGGCTGCTACCTCGGCCAGGAGATCGTCGCCCGCATGGACTCCCGCGGCGCGCTCAAACAACGCGTTGCCGCGATCCGGTTCGAGGGCACCGAGGTTCCTGCGTCGGGCGTCCAGCTGCACGCCGAGGACGACACCCCAGTCGGCGTCGTCACCAGCTCGACGCTCTCGCCCATGCTCGGGGCCGTGCCCATCGCGCTGGCGACACTCAAGCAAGCGGCGCTCGAGCCGGGCACGAAGGTGTCAGCACTGACGCCCGACGGGCGCGCAACGGGCGTGGTCCAACAAGATCTCGCCCAGTGGCACCGACCGATCGGTTGAAGCTCACACGCTTCGAGTCGAGTACACCAACTCGACGTCGGCCCCGATCCGAGCGGTTCGATACCGGTAGTACGAAGCCGCGAGCCCCGGTTGAAAGGCCTCAGCCGCTCGCGCCGCCGCCTCGACATCGGCCGTCGGCACGTGCACGACCGCCTGGTTGACGACCGACGCATCAAACGCGGCTTTGAGCAATGCCGGCCCCGCTTCGAGCAACACGCTCGACACCCCCCCCTCGCTCGCAAGCCGGCGAAGCACGCGATCCAGATCGCGGGTGTCCTCGGAGATGACCCGCACGCCCGGGCCCCCATCGTGCCGCATCGCGGCGTCCGCTGGCATCCGCCCGCGTGAGTCGAGCACCACACGCTCCGGTGTGCGCCGCACCCGCCGCACACCGCGGACCGTCAGCAGCGGGTCATCCGCCAGCACGGTCCCGATCCCCGTCACGATCGCGTCCACCCGTGAACGGATCTTGTGTACACGCTTGCGCGCCAATTCCCCCGAGATCCACCGACGACCCTCGCCGCGGACGTCCAGCGAGCCGTCCAGCATCTGCGCCCATTTCGCGATCACCCAGGGCCGCCCGGTTTTCACCCGGTGCACAAACGGGTCGCTGATGCGCGTCGCGTTCCCGCTCGCGTCCGTGACCTCGCACGGGATCCCCGCGGCTTCGAGGATTGCGCACCCGCCACCCGACACCTCCGCGGGGTCGTGCCGCGCGCACACAACCCGCGCGATCCCCGCCTCGATCACCGCCTCCGTGCACGGCGGCTGCTTGCCCGTATGACAGCACGGCTCGAGCGTGCAGTACAGCGTCGCCCCGCGCGGATCCTCGCCCAACTCCCGACACCGCGCGATCACCTCCCGCTCCGCGTGCAGCCCGCCGAACTTCTTGTGATGCCCGATCGCCAGCACCCGCCCGTCGCGCACCAAGACCGCCCCGACGAGCGGGTTGGGCTCGACGTCCCCCACCGCGCGCCACGCCGCCCGCGCTGCCATATCCAGATATCGCTTGTGCTCAGCGTTCGTCACCGATGACGCTAGGCGATCCGCACCATCGCCCGCCGATCATCGGCCGACACCGCGTCCCCCGCATCATCCAGCCATCGGCGCGCGTCCTGCACGTACCCCGCCGTGGGCTTGAGCTCGGGCACCCGCGCCGCCCAGTACCGGTTGAACCGGATCATCGCCAGCTCCCGCATGAGTTTCGCGAGCATCGACGCGAGCGCCACGGGGAAGTGCGCGTCCTCCGCCTCGGGCACGAACTGCACGCCCACACGCTCGCCGACCCGGTACCGGCTGACCCGGTTCGACCGCTCGAGCTCCTCGACGCCCGAGCCCCAGACCCGGCGCATCAGGTCGCGGTAATCGAGCCGCCCGCTCTGCCGGTCGCAGACGACGCGGACATGGTCGTCCCCGCCCCATCGCTCACGGATGCGCGCCATGTGCTCGACGAGCGCGAGCTCCGTCGCCGCCCCCTTCGAGCCCGACCGCTCGACCACGCGGTTGAACTCCCCGACCCCGATGGCCCGGCACCGCAGATCGAGCACCTCGATGCCCACGCGTTCAAACGCCTTGTGCATCACGTTCACCGCGATCGACCGCTCTCCCTGGGACCAGTCCAGCGGCAGCTCGATCGGCTCACCCCGCTGCCACGCGCAGTCTTCGAGCGCCGTCCCCGTCTGCGCGCGCAGCGCATGGTCGTCCGCCAACTCCCACCCCATCGTGCCGGCGAACGCCAGCACGGCGCGTTCGAGATGCCGCAGCGGGTGGCGCGTCTTGAGGGTGTTCGAGCCCTTGAGCGCCTTCGAGTCCGCGACCGCGAGCCTGCCGCCTTTCGCGTCCTTCGCCGTTCGGCACACCTCGGGAGCGAGCAGCGACCACACGTCCGGCGCGCCTGACTCGGGGTCCCACTCATGCACGCGGAGCGCCGTCATGCCAACGCACAGCGGGCCGAGCATCGGCCCGAACCCCGCCTCGTCCATTCCGCAATACACGAGTCCCACGCCCCGAGCCTACCGGGGCATCCGCGGCCCGTCAGCCCCGGCGTTTCCCACGGACCGTCAACTCGACCTTCCGCCCGCGTTTGCGTGTTCCGCCGAGCACCCCGACAGCCCGGAGCAGGAACAGCAGGCTGACCGCCGCCGCCCCCGTGACGATCCAGAACTGGACGTCGCCCACGGGCATCAGGCCATCCCCGACGCCGTGAGCGCCTGGTACGTGACCAACGCCGCCCCGTACGCCAGCAGGCTCATCCACCCGAGCTGGAGCATCGCCCACTTCCACCCGCCCGCCTCGCGGGCCGTCACCGCGAGCGTCGGCAGGCATTGCATCGCGAGCACGTAGAAGACCAACAGCGACCAACTCGTCGCGGGCGACAGCATCGCGCCGCCGTCGTCGCGCGTCGCGGTCCGCAACCGCTCGAGCACACCCTCGTCCTCAGCGTCGTCCGAGCCCGCGACGACGACCGAGAGCGTCGAGACGAACACCTCACGGGCCGCGAAGCTCCCGAGCACACCCACCGTCACCTGCCAGTCGTACCCGAGCGGCGCGAACACGGGCTGGATCGCCCGGCCCGCGCGCCCAAGGAACGACGATCGACCGGCGTGCCGTGCCTCGAGCCCGTCCGCCTCGGCGATCAGCATCTCCGCTTGCTCACCCTGGACCGAGGCCGCCTCGGCGCGCAACGCAACGCTCTGCGCCGGCGGCTCGGCGTGCGGGTACTCACCCGCCCACCACAGCACGATCATCATCGCGACGATCACCGTCCCCGCCTTCTTCAGGAACGACATCGCCCGGTCGTACGTCGTCAGCAGCGCCGTTCGGAAGCTGGGGCGCCGGTAGTCGGGCAGGTCGATCGCCATCGGGCGACCCGGCCCGCGAAGGATCGTGCGCCGAAAGAGCAGCGCCGTGAACAACGCCGCCGCGGCGCCGAGCACGTAGCACCCCGCGAACGCGAGCGCCGCCCAGCCCGGGCGGTCCGCGAAGAGCAACCCCGTGAGCAGCACATACACGGGAATCCGCGCGCTGCACGAGAGAAAGGGCGCCACCAGGATCGTCGCGAGGCGTTCCTGCCGGCCCGGCACCCCCCGGCACGACATCACCGCCGGGATCGCGCACGCGTGCGCGCTAAGCATCGGCACGAAGCTCTGCCCGGGCAGCCCGAACGGGCGGAACAACCGGTCCATCAGCAGCGCCGCCCGCGCCAGATACCCCGTCCCTTCCAGCAGCGAGATGAGGAAGAACAGGATCACGATCTGCGGCAGGAAGATCACCGTCGCGCCGATGCCCCCGATGATCCCCTCCGAGATCAGCTCCGACACCGCGCCCGCCGGCAGGACAGACGATGCCCACCCGCTCAGACGCGCAAACACCGTGTCGATCAGGTCCATCGGCACGCCGGCGAGCTTGAAGATCGTCCAGAAAATCGCCCCCATCACGAGGGCGAAGACCAGCGTGCCCGAAACGGGGTGCATGACCACCCGGTCGAGGCGATCCGTGATCGCGTGTTCGCTCGCGGGCGTGCCCGGCTCGCGCGCCGAGGACCCGACGCGTTCCGCCCAGGCCCACCCGTCACCCTCCGCGTGCACGGGCGCCGCGTCGGCGAACGCCGCGATCAACGCGGGCACGCCCTCGCCCGTGCGCGCGCTCGTGGGCACGACCGGGCACCCGAGTTCTTCCGCGATCTTCTCGGCCCGCACCACGACGCCCCGCTTGTGCGCCACGTCGTGCATGTTCAATGCCACAACGACGGGCGCGCCCGACCGCGCGATCTCCGCCAGCAACCGGAGCCCGCGTGTCACACGCGTCGCGTCCACAACCACACACACCGCGTCCGGCGGACGCCCGCCCAGCGCGGCGCCCTCCAGCGCTTCCCGGCACACCCGCGCCTCGGACTGCTCGGTTGCCAGCGTGTACACACCCGGCAGATCGATCAGCTCGACGGCGCGATCGCGCTGGCCCTGGGCGCGGCCGACGCGGTACTCCTGCGTTGTGCCCGGAAAGTTCGACGTCTTGTGCCGCGCGCCCGCGACCCGGTTGAACAGGCTCGTCTTGCCCGTGTTGGGGTTGCCGATGAGCGCGACCCGGCGCGCGGCGGGGCTCGGATCGCGGTGCGGGGGCTCGGGCGTCGTCTCGATCGCGGTCATCCCGGCGAACTCACACGCCGGATGAGCAGACGAACACGCGCTCGGCCAGCCGGCGCTCGATGCCCAGCCGGCACGGGCACCCACCCGGCTCGTCCGCCGCGACGACGCACGTCCGCCCCGTTCGGCAGACCCGGACCGATGCGTTCGGGCGCAGCCCCATCGACTCGAGCATGACAACATCCTCGCCGTCCGCTCGGACCGCGACCACGACGCCCGTCTCCCCCCGGCGCAGCGAGGCCAGCGGGACCCCGGCCTGGGCGTTCGTCTGAGCTGGTGCGGCGGTCGTCATGGGATTCTCCCGCCCGGGAGAGCCCCGGGCCGGGGTACGCTACACCAGTTGAGACTGAATCTCAACTCCGCCAGCAATCCCGCCTGGCGCATAAAAAAGCCCGACCCTCTGGTGGGGTCGGGCAATGCGGATGAGAGGGCTCGAACCTCCACGGGGTTTTACCCCCACTAGGACCTGAACCTAGCGCGTCTGCCAATTCCGCCACATCCGCGGCGAGGGTGACTGTACGCCCGCCCCCCGCGGATCGACAAGGCAGCGTCTGCGCTTGATGCGATCAGGCCCCCGCGGGCTCGAGTTCCTCGGCCGGGGCTTCCTGAACAGCCTTGCCCGCCTGTTGACGCTGGGGCAGGCGCTTGTCGAGGATCGCCTCGCGGATCTCGGCGAACAGGTCGGGATTCTCGGCGAGGAACTCCTTGGCCCGCTCGCGGCCCTGGCCCAGGCGGAGCTCGCCGTAGGAGTACCACGCGCCCGATTTCTGGCAGACCTTGTCCTCGACGGCCATGTCGATCAGGTCGCCCGTCACCGAGATGCCCTCGTTGAACATGATGTCGAACTCTGCCTGGCGGAAGGGCGGGGCGACCTTGTTCTTCACGACGCGCGCCCGCACGCGGTTGCCCACGGCGACGTCGGCGTCCTTGATCGACCCGGTCCGGCGGATATCGACGCGGACGGACGAGTAGAACTTGAGCGCGCGCCCGCCGGGGGTGGTCTCGGGCGAACCGAACATCACACCGATCTTCTCACGGATCTGGTTGATGAAGATGACGGTGCAGTTGCTCCGGGCGATGACGCCCGTGAGTTTGCGCATCGCCTGCGACATCAGGCGCGCCTGCAAGCCGACGACGGCGTCGCCCATGTCGCCCTCGATTTCCGCCCGGGGGATGAGCGCGGCAACCGAGTCCACGACGATGACATCGACCGCGTTTGAGCGCACGAGCAGCTCGCAGATCTCGAGGGCCTGCTCCCCGGTGTCGGGCTGGGAGACGAGGAGGTCGTCG
Source organism: Phycisphaerae bacterium (assembly GCA_030426605.1). GTDB lineage: Bacteria > Planctomycetota > Phycisphaerae > Phycisphaerales > UBA1924 > BQJQ01. The sequence continues at coordinate 20,189 of JAUHXM010000050.1, forward strand.
ATGTTGACACCGATCTTGCGCGCCCATGAGGGGTCGAGGGCGTGCTCGGCGTCGATGAACGCGGCGACGCCGCCGTTCTTCTGGGCGTTCGCGACGACGGTGAGCGCGAGGGTGGTTTTACCGGAGGATTCCGGGCCGAAGATCTCGACGATTCGGCCGCGGGGGATGCCCTTGCCGCCGAGCGCGAGGTCGAGGCTCAGCGCGCCGGTGGAGATGCCAGGGATGGCGAGGTAGGCGTCCTCGTCGAGGCGCATGATGGAGCCCTTGCCGAACGCCTTGTCGATCTGGTCGAGGGTTCGGCCGAGGGCGGCTTGTTTTTCTTTGGACCGGGTGTCGTCGGGGGAGACGGACTTGGACTCAACGACAGCGTCGGACGACTTGGACCCGGAGGTCTTCTTGGCCATGGCGATGGCTCTTTCATGTTTGCCGCGCGGGGCCTCGGGCGCTGTTGGGGATGGGCCGACGACCGCGAGCGGCTCGCCCTGAATCCCCTCAGCCGTGCGGGCGCACGGGGAGCGACGCGAATCTCCGCCGGCCCGGGTCCATCCGGGATCGGTCAGAGGCCGGGGGCAGCGTCGCGTGCGGGCCCGGCGCGGAGACTGTACCAGACCCCGAACGTGCCGTCAACCGCGTGCGGGTTCTGAGTGGGGATTTTCGGCACATGCCGGCACATTGTCACAACGTGCTGTGGACACGCCGGTTACGGCGATGAGTACGGGGCCGTGATCCGGTGTTCGTGGACGAGTTGGCCGCCCATGTGTCCCGCCTGCGCCAGCCGCAGGTTTGCGCCGAGGAATCCGAGCAGGATCACCAGCCCGAGCCCGATCAGCACGCCGCGCTTCTTCGCGAGTTTGACGGACAACACCGCCCAGACGATGAACGCGAGCGTGACGAGCGTCGCAAAGAGGCGCGCCTGCCCGCCGGCGACGTGGTGGTCCGCCATGAGCTTGTCGATGTCGGGCGCGAGGTCGCCGGTGGTGCGCCAATAGACCTCGGCGGCTTCGCCCGAGTAATACGCGACCCACGCGCCGATCGTCCCGATCAGCAGCAGCAGGATCGTCGCGATCGTCCACGCGGGCTTGCGCACGAACACCGCGATCAGCATGAAGACCGGCGCCACGAGCAACAGCCCGATCGGGAAGTGCACGATCAACGGGTGGGCGGCGTCCCATTCTGGGAAGGGTGGCAGCATCTGATCCAGATCGGCCCGGGTGGGCTCACTCCTGCAACGAGCGGCCGTAGAAGCCCTTGAGGTCCGCGCTGAGGTCCGCGAGCGAGGGCAGGTGGACGTACATCATGTGCCCCGCCTCGTAGTACTCGACCTCGACGTTGCCTCGCAGTTCCTCGCGGAGCATCAGGTGGTCGAGGGTGTAGTCGGTCGCGAAGTAGGGCGTCGCGAGGTCGTAGTACCCGCTGGCGACGAAGACGCGCATGGATGGCACACGCTGCATCGTCTCGCGGAGATCGTCGGCGACGTTCGTGTACCGGTTGTCGCCCACGCCCGCGTACGACCAGGGCCAGACGCTCGTGAGGATCTCGTAGCTCAGGTCGGAGTCGAAGCCGAGCTCACGGCGGACGTAGTCGTTGAACGACTCGGTGTAAATGCTCTGGATCGCGGCGTAGCTCGGGTCGAACTCATAGCTCTCGCCCGCGTCGTCGCGGTCCGCGGCGACGAACCGCGAGTCGAGACGCCCGACCGTGATGCCCTCGTCGCGCCGGAGCTCCTTCGGAAACCGAGGCATGGTCAGGCGCAGGTTCGTGTCCTCGACGTACTGCGGCGTGAGCCCGGTGTAGCGAGCGACGCGCCGGGCGATCACGCGCCTGTCGGCGTCGGGGAGCGCATCGCCCTGCGCCAGCGCGAGGAGGTACTCCGTCTCGGCGAACCGCTCGACCTCGCTCAGAAACTCCGCGACCGGGCGGTTCTGGTCCGCGGCGTCGAGCTGCCCGTGGAAGTGGGCGGTCGCCGCGAACGTGGGCAGGAACAACCAGTGCGGCAGGTCGTTGCCGATGTTGAACCGGATGGTCTGGAAGTTCAGGACCGCGCTGACGAGGACAACGCCGTTGAGCGCAATGCCGTGGCGGCTCTGGAGCTCGAGCGACAACGCCGCCGCCCGGGTCGTGCCGTAGCTCTCGCCGGCGATGAACTTCGGGCTGCCCCACCGGCCGTGGTCGCCCAGCCAGCGCCGGATGAACTCGGCGACCGAGCGGACATCTTCGCGCACGCCGTGAAAGTCTTTGGCGCTCGTGTCGCCCTCGCTTCGGCTGAAGCCCGTCGAGACCGGGTCGATGAAGACCCAGTCCGAAACGTCCAGCAGTGAGTACTCGTTGTCGATCACGCGGTGCGGCGGGGCGCCGGGGTTACCGAAGTCGTCGGCGTGCTCGACGCGCTTGGGCCCGAACACGCCCAGGTGCAGCCAGACCGAGCTCGATCCCGGCCCGCCGTTGAAGCTGAACGAGACCGGGCGCTCGCGCGGGTCGGGCATTTCGAAGATGTCTGCGGGGTCCACACCGGCATCGAGGAGGGCATCGACGTACACGTCCTGCTCGGGTTCGCCGATGCCGATCCGCTTCTGCGCGAGGTTGAGCGCGTCCTCGTCGAGCTCGACCGTTGCGATCGCGGCGAGGTTGTCGGCGACGCCCGTGATCTTGCGGTAGGCGATGAAGAACATGGTCGCCGACTGGTCGTCGGGCGATTCGCGGTTGACCATCGCGATGGTGCCCGCGGTGGCGATGTAGTCCACGCGTTCGCCGCCGATCGTCACGCTGTGGCGCGTCGTGACGGGGGCGTCCGGGTAGCGGACGTACCCGGGCGCCGTGGTTACATCGGAAGCCGATGCGATCGGGACGATCATCGCCGCGGCCAGCGTGCAGGCGGTGAGCACGGAACGGATTCGGATTGCCATCAAAGACCCCTCGTGAACAAACTACGATTGCGTGCGAACGGCGGGCCGGATCAGGCCGGCGCCGTGTCGGCCCCGGGCCCGCCGTCGCCGGCGAGGTACCGCTCGATGTCCTGATAGTCCTTGTCCATGCATTTGATCATGGACTTCTTCATCATCGCGCTCATGAGTGGCATGGTGATCTTGGCCATCAACGAGATCGCGCGTGTGTTTGATTCGAGCTCAAATCTCGTGCCCGATCCGTCCGGCTTGAGTCGGTGCACGAAGCGCATGTCGCACCCGCACGACTGGCACCCGATCGTGAATCCCTTGCCCGGGTCGATCGCGGTGACCTCCATCTCTTCGGAGCGGTCCTTGCCCATCATGCGGCGGGTCTCGCGGAAGCGCGTGCCGACGCCCACGGGCCCCTCGGTGATCATCTCGACGGCCGTGATGCCCGAGATCATCTCGGGCCAGCGTTCGATATCGGTGAGCGCGGCGTAGACCCGGTCCGGGGCCGCATCGAATCGTTTGGTGTAGAGCACCTCGCTCATGCCGCGTCCCCTTCGCGTTCTGGAGGTACCGACGCCCGCGCCACGCGGGTGCGATACCCTTGCAGCCTACCCGATCCGGAGCGAGATCCCGATGCCCGATTCCGAGACTTCACCGCTCCGCCTGGCGACCGCTGAGTTCCTGACCCAGGAAGCACAGATCCGGCTCGGCGGCGGACCCAAGGCGATCGAACGCCAGCACAAGAAGAACCGCCTCACGGCGCGGGAGCGTGTCGATCGGCTCATCGATCAGGGCTCGGCGTTTCAGGAGCTCGGGCTCTGGGCCGCTTTCGGGATGTACGCCGAGCACGGCGGGGCGCCCGCGGCGGGCGTGGTCACGGGCGTCGGCGTCGTGCAGGGGCGTCACCACATGATCATCGCGAACGACGCGACGGTGAAGGCCGGGGCGTTCTTCCCGATGACGTGCAAGAAGATCATCCGCGCCCAGCACGTCGCTCGGATGGCGCGTCTGCCCCTGATCTATCTGGTGGACTCCGCGGGCGTCTACCTGCCGCTGCAGGAGGACGTCTTCCCGGACACGGACGACTTCGGGCGGATCTTCTATCTCAACAGCGTACTC
>JAUHXM010000146.1 GCA_030426605.1 Phycisphaerae bacterium
GACGCGGGTCGTCGAGCCCAGCACGCCGCAGACAAACACGCCCGCCGCGACGCGGGTGGTCAGCCCCGAGGTCCCCACACAGGCCGTGACGAACGCGGACTCGATCGACGCCGCGCTCGAGCGCGAGCTCGCGGACGACCCGGTGCTGTCGTCGATCGTGAGCGCCCAGGACCGCACGCCGGCCCGCGAGCCCGCCGCGACGGACGCGGGCGGGTCGCTGCAGGGTCGCCCGGTCGAGGACACCCGCCCGATCGCGTCGGCCGACGGGGCCCTGCCGCGCACGAGCCTGAAGACGCCCGAGCAGCGCAAGAACGAGCTGGTGGACGAGCTCGTCGCGGTGCTGGGCGAGATCGCCCACGCGTCGGACGAGCCCTACCGGATGGGCCTGGCGCTCGCCGGGCTCGAGACCCTGAGCCCGGGCGCGCTCTACGAGCTGACCGAATCGGGCGTGCTGATGCCCGATGAGGTCCGCACCCTCCTCGCGGCCCACGAGTTCCTGAGCGGCCTGAGCGCCGGCGGCGGGCTGCCCGACCCCGGGAGCGTCTCCGACCTGCTGGGCGACGTGAAGGAACGCCTGGACGAGCACGCCCCCCTGAAGATCACCGCAGCCGAGCTCTGCACCCGCGTCATGGGGTACGGGCAGTACGACATGTTCCCCAAGGCGGCGGACGGGTCGTACCGGTTCGTCGCGGGTCGGCGTCAGCCCGTGATCCTCTACGTCGAGGTGGACCGGTTCGGTCGGAGGCCCAAGGTGGGCGACGACGGGCTGGCGCGCTGGGAGGTGGCGCTGAGCCAGTCCCTCGAGATCTACCACGACGCGGACGACCTGCTCGTGATGGCGCGCGACGCGGAGACGGACGTCTCGCTGAGCCGGAACAAGATCCGGGACTACTACCTCATCAACCAGACGTACCTCCCCGAGAACCTGACGATCGGGCGGTACAACCTGAAGGTCACGATGCGCGACGAGAACAAGCAGGCGGTCGCGACGTCGATCATCCCGGTCACGATCGTGCCCACGACGGGCGGGTTCGCGCCCAACCAATAAACGTTCGGGCGACTTGAGCCCGATCCGGGAAGACACCCATCGACTGCCAGTTCGGCAGACAAACCGCCCGCTCGTGGCGGTTTTTTCATGGTCGGCGAGCGCGCAAGCTCTTTGTGATTCGGGACCAACGTCGATCCTGCGGCATCAGGGCGGTTTCGCCAACTGGCAGGGCGGATGCTGCCGATAGACCGTGATGGGAAGGATTCCGCGAGGTGCGGGGTTCTTCTCCGGTTGGGGTTGCGAAACAGCGTGACCCTACGATCCGAATACCGGGCGGGGATGGAGACCCGGTTGGGAGGAACGGCATGTTCGAGCGATTCACAGACCGAGCCCGCAAGGTGATGGCGCTGGCCAATCAAGAGGCCCAGCGTTTCAACCACGAGTACATCGGGACCGAGCACATCCTGCTCGGGCTCGTCAAGGAAGGTTCGGGCGTCGGCGCGAACGTGCTGAAGAACCTTGAGGTGGACCTGCGCAAGGTGCGCCTCGAGGTCGAGAAGCTCGTGAAGGCCGGGCCCGAGATGGTGACGATGGGCAAGCTGCCCCAGACGCCGCGGGCCAAGAAGGTCATCGAGTACGCGATCGAAGAGGCGCGCAACCTGAACCACAACTACGTGGGCACCGAGCACCTGCTGCTCGGCCTGCTGCGTGAGCACGACGGCGTCGCCGCCCAGGTGCTGATGAACCTGGGGCTCAAGCTCGAGGAGGTCCGCGAGGAGGTCCTGAACCTGCTCGGCGCGGGCACCGAGAGCGAGGGCGAGGCCGCCGTCGCAGGGGGTCCCAGCGAGGGCGGATCGGCGCGTGGCAAGTCCAAGAGCCGCACCCCGGCGTTGGACTCGTTCGGGCGCGACCTGACCGAACTGGCGAAGGAAGGCGGGCTCGACCCCGTCATCGGTCGCACGAACGAGATCGAGCGCGTGACCCAGGTCCTGTGCCGGCGCACGAAGAACAACCCGGTCCTGCTCGGCGAAGCCGGCGTGGGCAAGACGGCGATCATCGAGGGGCTCGCCCAGCGGATCGTCGCGGGCGACGTGCCCGAGATCCTCCACGAGAAGCGCCTCGTGGTGCTCGATCTCGCGATGATGGTCGCGGGCACGAAGTACCGCGGGCAGTTCGAGGAGCGCATCAAGGCGGTCATGAACGAGGTCCGCAAGGCCAAGAACGTCGTGCTGTTCATCGACGAGCTGCACACGCTCGTGGGCGCGGGCGGCGCGGAGGGCGCGATCGACGCGTCCAACGTGCTCAAGCCGGCGCTGGCGCGCGGCGAGATCCAGTGCATCGGTGCCACGACCTTCGACGAGTACCGCAAGTACATCGAGAAGGACGCGGCGCTGGCGCGGCGTTTCCAGTCCATCCCCGTCGATCCCCCCTCCAACGAGCAGGCGATCGAGATCCTCAAGGGGCTCAAGGACAAGTACGAAGAGCACCACCGCGTCACGATCACGGACGAGGCCATCCGCGCGGCGGTCGAGCTCTCGGGGCGTTACATCACCGGCCGCGTGCAGCCCGACAAGTCGATCGACGTGATCGACGAGGCGGGCGCGCGGGTGCGCATCAAGAGCATGAGCAAGCCGCCGAACCTGGCTGATATCGAGGGCCAGATCGAGCGCCTGTCCGTCGAGAAGGACGAGGCGGTCAAGAACGCGGACTACGAGAAGGCCGCGGAGCTGCGCGACAAGGCTGAGAAGCTGCGCAAGTCCAAGGAAGAGACGCAGGCCGAGTGGCGCGCCCAGCAGCAGGAGGCGTCGGGCACCGTCGACGAGGAGGTCATCGCGGAGGTCGTCTCGAAGATGACGGGCGTGCCGCTGACGCGTCTCGAGAAGGAAGAGGCGCAGCGACTGCTCCAGCTCGAGAAGGAGCTGCACAAGAAGGTCATCAGCCAGGACGAGGCGATCAAGGCCGTGTCGAAGTCGATCCGGCGCGCTCGCGCCGGGCTGAAGGACCCGAAGCGCCCGATGGGCAGCTTCATCTTCGTCGGTCCCTCGGGCGTCGGCAAGACGCTGCTGTCCAAGGCCCTCGCGGACTTCATGTTCGGCGACGAGGACGCGCTCATCCACCTGGACATGTCCGAGTACATGGAGAAGCACAACGTGTCGCGCCTGGTCGGCGCGCCCCCCGGCTACGTCGGCTACGAGGAGGGCGGGCAGCTCACCGAGCAGATCCGCCGGCGTCCGTACGCCGTCGTCCTCCTCGACGAGGTCGAGAAGGCGCACCCGGACGTGTTCAACATGCTCCTCCAGATCATGGAAGAAGGTCGCCTGACCGACTCGTTCGGGCGTCACGTGGACTTCCGCAACACCGTGCTGATCATGACCTCCAACATCGGCGCCGACCTGATCAAGGGTGGCGGCGGGTTCGGCTTCCAGAAGCGGACCAGCGAGGTGGACTACGACAACATCAAGGGCATCCTGATGAAGGAGATCGAGCGGTTCTTCCGCCCCGAATTCATCAACCGCCTCGATGACGTCATCGTCTTCCAACCGCTGACCAAGGAGGACCTGGTCTCGATCGTCGAGTTCGAGACGGGCAAGGTCGGGCAACGCCTGAAGGACCAGGGGTTCCACACCGAGCTGGATCAGGCGGCGAAGGACTTCCTGATCGAGAAGGGGTACAACCCCGATTTCGGTGCCCGCCCGCTCCGCCGAGCGATCGGGACGTACATCGAGGACCCGCTGAGCGAGATGCTGCTCTCGGGCGACCTGCACGGGAAGAACTTCATCAAGATCGGCAAGGGCGAGGGGGACAACCTCACCTTCAACGCCGAGCACCGGCCCGAGCTGGACGCCCCGAAGGCGGAGGAGGCGGACGCCCCGTCCGACGAGCAGGCCGCGGCGGGCAGCGCCTCGACCTGATCCCAACTCGACCGATTCGGATCCCCAACGCCCGGCACACGCCGGGCGTTTTTTTGCACCCAGCCAACCAACACCGGACACTTGCCTAATCTCTGGTTGGACAACCGAATCGAGTAAAAAGAATTGACTCATTCCTGACAGCGCTGATACGGTGTGCCTTCACGAAACGGTTGCGCGAGAGGAAAGAGAGACCCTCGTGACAACTCGGAACGTGTGTCTCGTGGGCGTTGTGTGGCGTCCGCGATGGTGCCGGTGCGGGCAATTCCGCGGATCCGCACCGACGCCATCCCCGCTCGTCGGGGGGTCCGGCCCTGTTTGTGAGGGGCCGGGTGTGTGGTTAGAGAGAAGGAGAGTTTGACATGCAGAAGCAAGCTGCTTTGCTGGCCCTCGCCGCTTCGGCTGGTCTCGCCAGCGCTC
>JAUHXM010000147.1 GCA_030426605.1 Phycisphaerae bacterium
GAGATCGGTCATCACTCGCTACCGAACTGCTCGAGCGGGATGGCGATGAAGAGCCCGTCCGCCTCCGCGAAGCGAACACCGTCGGCGATCGCCTCACCGTCGATCCACAGCTTGCGGCCGTCCCGCTCGCGCAGACGAGCACGAAACTCCAGATCGACCCCCAGCGGGGTCGGTGCGAGGTAGCTGACCGTCAGCCGGCCGGTGTAGGCCGGCGTACGGAGCATCGACAACACGAAGCCCATCACGTCGTCGAACACCGCCGCGACGATGCCGCCGTGAGCGCGTCCGGGTGCGCCCTCGAAGGCGGCTCCGAACCTGACGGACGCCACCGCATCGTCGCCCGCGCGATGACACGACAGAGCGATCCCCATCGGGTTCGCCGGACCCGACACGATGCAGTCCGGATAATGCTCGAGACTCTCGCCGTCCTGCGGGGCGACGTCGAACAGCCGCCGCTTCATGTCGTCGACCGGGCGCGAGCGTGGCGGCGCGCCGTCGAACGCCGGCAGGACGTCATCGACGAAACCGCGGACCCGATCGAGCACTGCGTCGTCGACGGCGTGCCCGACGATCGCGTGCCCGAGCTGCCGCAGTGCGGTGGCGCACGCGATCCGGCTGTGCGACGCAGCAGGGTCGATCCGATCGAGCGGCAGCACGTCGGGATCGGGCATGTGGTCCTCCTTGCGGGATGGGCGGATCAGCCGAATGCTACAGATTGATCCTCGTGTCCCATCGCTCCACGAGCAAGCGGCCCATCCCAGCGCCGTGGTCCAGACGGGCCGGACTCGACGAGATGTGACAGACTGCCCAGATCGTCGAACCAGCAGAGCCGGCTGCCAGGAGGACCTGAGATGAAACTCGACGTCATGGTCGGCGGACTTCCGCTGCGGTCGATGGCCAACTTCGCCCAAGAGGCTGAGCGCGCAGGGTTCAGCGGGATCGTCGTGACCGAGGCCGGCCGTACGGCCTATCTCGGGTGCGGAGTCGCAGCGCTCGCTGCCGACATCGATCTGCTCACGGGCATCGCCGTCGCGTTCCCACGCAGCCCCATGGTCAGCGCGTCGATCGCCTGGGAGCTCGCGGAAGCGACCAACGGGCGATTCCGCGCCGGGCTCGGCACCCAGGTACGGGCCCACATCACCCGCCGGTACGGATCCGAGTTCGAGCCGCCCGGACCGAGGCTGCGCGAGTACGTGAAAGCGATGCGATCGATCTTCGCCGCGTTCCGAGGTGACGCCCAGCTGGACGTCACTGGCCAGTACTACTCGCTCGACCTCCTGCCACAGCAGTGGTCGCCCGGTCCGATCGGCGTACCCGATCCGCCGATCGACATCGCAGCGGTCAACCCGTGGATGCTGCAGATGGCGGGAGAGGTCGCCGACGGCGTGCACGTGCACCCCCTCAACCACCCGACGTACCTCACCGAGACCGTGATCCCGAACCTCGCCATCGGCGCGGAACGCTCGGGACGCCCAGTAGGCGAGCTCGAGGTGATCGTTCCCGCGTTCATCGTGCCGCAGGACGACGACGAGTCCCGCTGGCGCGAGTTCGCCCGGATGCAGGTCGCCTTCTACGGCTCGACACCGAATTACGCCTTCATCTTCGAGCAGCTCGACGCCGCCGGGACGACCGACCGCATCCGTGAGCGTCAGCGAGCCGGGGACCTCGCCGGCATGGCCGAGCAGGTGCCCGACCGCATCCTCGACCACTTCGTGGTGAGCGCGCCGATGTCACAGCTCGGCGACGCGATCATCAGCCGGTACGACGGATTGGCGACCAGAGTGGTGCACTACTTCGCAGGACTCGACTGGACGCGCGACCCCGCCGCACTCGCACGTTGGTCGGACGTCGCGAGAGCGATCACCTCGTAACTTGCTCTCGAACGCTGAACGGAACGCACAGACCGAGCGTTCCAGCACGTCGGCGACGTCAGCTCTGCGCCGGCGAAGGGCCGCGGTGATCGATGCCCTGTGTCCGATCAGGGCATCCACATCGCTCATCGTTCGACGTCGCTGATCCGTTCCGTTCGGCACCTACATCGGAGCGCTCTCGAGCTCGAGGTGTCCGGTAACCGACGCCGGCTCAGGACGAGGCAAGGCCGAGGAACACGGCGATGGACCGTGCGAGCCGCGTCACGTCGTCGTCGGACAGACGTCCCACCCGCTCGCCGAGCTTCGAGCGGGGGACGGTCGTGATCTTGTCGACCATCAGCCGGCTGGGCTGGCGAATCCCGGTCGTGTCGTCCGCGTCAACGGGGATCCGGAACAACGGAGCGTCGGTTTGATCGGCCGTCAACGCGCAGACGGTCACCGACGCGGTCGCGTCGAACAGGTCATCTTGGATGATCACCACCGGGCGCGGCTTGCCGACATCACCACCGCCCGCTGCTGCCGCCCAGATCTCGCCGCGCTTCACGCGCCATCGCTGAGAGCGTCGATGAATGTCTGATCGTCAGCTTCATGACTGCTGGAGGCGACCGCGACCGACTGGTCGTGCGCCTCCTGCGCGAACTGAGGCGATCGCACGTCGGGGACCCTGGACACCACACAGAATGTCACGCCACACATAGACTGCGGGCGTCCGATATCGAAGCCTCTTTGGTTGTCAAGGGTTGATTTCGTCGGGTTGCGGGCGCGGCTGGTCGGACCCCTTGCCGGCGGCGGGGGCCGGTCGTAGGGTCGGTTGCTGGGTCCGGGAAGTGACTTGTCCGAAGAGCCGGCTGTCAGGATGCGAGCCGGTCACGCTGGATGCAGAGTCGTTCCTGGGTGTCATCCCGGGCCCACCTGTTCAGTTCGAGGCTCGACGCTGGGCGTCGGCAACGAGGTGCCGGTAGATGACGTCGGAGAGGCGACGCTTGAGGGCGCGGATCGCTTCTTTGGTGGTCTTGCCTTCGGCGATCTTGCGGTCGTAGAACACGCGGCCGGGTGTGTCGTAGCGGAGCTGAGAAATCGCGACGACGTGGATCGCCCAGTTCAGCTTTCGGTTGCCGCGCTGGTTCAACCGGTGCCGGACCCGATTGCCCAACAATGCTTCGACCGGCGCGGTCGCGTTGTAGCTCGCGTAGCGCGCGGGCGTGGCGAACCGGTCGATGTTGCCGGTGATCATCGCTGCGGTGATCGGACCGAGTCCGACGATGTCGGTGAGCGTGGTCCCCGACGCCGCGACGGCGGTGTTGATTCGTGCCCGGGACGCTTTCAGCAGCTGGTCGTAGCGGTCGATGTCGACCACGAGCTCGTTGGCGATCTCGAGGCGTTGACGTCCCATCGCATCGACCGGCGTCAGCTGGTTGAGCAGGGGCTTCACGAGGTTCGCGGTGTGCATCCGGAACCCGGCACCGCCGGTGATCATCTCCAACAGGGCGTGCAGGCGACTGCACGCGTTGTTCTTCAACCGGGCGAGATCCCGATGCCGCTTGCTCAACAGCCGCAACACGCGGGCGTGATCATCAACCGCGACGACGCTGAGATCATCTGCTCGCAGCGCCGCGATTGCAACCGAACGAGCATCGTTGGGATCGTTCTTCAGTGAGCGGCCAGAGCCCAGCACCCGCACCCTCGCGGCGCGCATCGGCGGCACGTCGAGCACCGTCTCGCCAACCGCAATGAGTTGCTGGGCGAGGAGATAGCCGAGCCCGTGAGCGGACTCGATCGCCCAGGTCCGATCCGCGAACGGTGCCGCCCACTCGCGCAGCCACTCGGTCTGCGCACTGGAGGCCCGAACCCGGAACTCGTCCAGGATGTGTTCGTCGCAGTCGATCGCGACCGCAGTGTGGGAGCCCTTGTGGGGGTCGATCCCGATCATCGTTGTCATCATGAATGCCTTTCACTCGGTGAGAAGCCGAGGCGGGCATTCCTGATTCGGGCTGATCGTGTTCGCGCCTCTTTCGAGCCACACCCCGGCCAAGGAACACCAGCCGGCAGCAGTTCGAACCAAAGCCAACCCGTGAAGGCAGCAGGCACTTACAGAGCCCACCGCCGCAGCGCACCACCAACCCAATCAGGCACTTCCGCGCTCGGCTACCCGAGCGATAATGCCGGCCGGCACGCGTGAGCCCGCACCGCTCGATCGTGGTCCGATCTGGATCCGGCGACTACGACGCAGTCCGTTGCCCGGTCAGCTGGCGATACACGGCCACTGTCTCAGCAGACGGCTCACAGTCGAGTGCATCGAGATGGTGCGTTAGATCGTTGAAGACTCCATGCACCGCTGACGGTCCTGCGCATCGGTGCTCAAGCTGCATGCGAAGGCGATAGAGGT
>JAUHXM010000148.1 GCA_030426605.1 Phycisphaerae bacterium
TCATCGACTCGCTCACGTTCGCCACGCTCGGGCCGGACGTCTCGTTCGGACGCTACCCCGACGGCTCCGATGACCTGCAGGAGTTCTGCGCAGTCACACCCACCGGGCCCAACGACCCGGACAACACCTGCTTCAACGAGCCCGACCCGACGCCCGCGGTCTACGTCAACGAGTGGCTCGCGAGCAACGACGGCGTTGTTCTCGACGAGTTCGGCGACGCCGACGACATGGTCGAGCTCTACAACGACGAAGACTTCGCCGTAGACCTCGGCGGGCGTTACCTTACAGACGACCTCAGTGACCCGACCAAGTGGCAGATCCCCGCGGGCGTTACGATCCCCGCCAAGGGGCACCTGGTCTTCTGGTGCGACGAGGAACTCGCCCAAGGCCCGCTGCACGCAGACATCAAGCTGTCCGCCGGGGGTGAGGCGGTGGGGCTCTTCGACCGCGCCGACAACCAGTTCGCCGAGATCGATGCGGTGATATTCGGTGCGCAGACCACGGACGTCTCCGAAGGCCGCTCGCCCGACGGCTCCGAGTGCATCGAGACACTCCCGGCGCCGTCGCCAGGATCACCCAACCCGGCGGGCAAGGCCGACATGAACGCCGACGGTGTGCGCAATATTGACGACATCGATCTGTTCGTCACCCTGTTCCTCGGAAGCGATCTGGCGGCGGACCTGAACGGCGACGGGGCGCTCAATATCGACGACATCGACGCATTCGTCACGGCGTTCCTCGAGGGCTGCCCCTGACACGATCGCGGCCGTCTCGGGCTCCGAGCGTGGACGGGGGCCCGGGGCTGCCGGATGAGCGTTCCGCGGAAGCTGATGGCTTTGGAAGTCTCCCACAGGTAGATTGGGAGGCACCATGAACAACATCATCGCATTCGTGGCGGTTGCGGCCTTGGGCGTCAGCACGGGTTGCTCGACCCCTCGTTCGGCCGTCGATCAACGCGGGCAGCCGGGAGCGTCCGACGAGCAGCGCCTCGCCGCTGCTCGGGAGGCCGCCGACCAGAAGGTCGCGAAGTGGCGTTCCCGTGGGTTCAAGCCAACCGACATGCCTCAGGCGGCGGCTGACTTTTTCCTCGAGCAACGCCTTGGCCCGGGGATGACTGACTATCCCATGTCGCACCTTCAGACTGAGCTCGCGGGCGTCCGCGCTCGCGAGATGGCGCTCCATAGAGAACGCGGAATGACACCCGGGGGGATCACCGCGTGGTCCAACGCGGGGCCGGGCAACATCGGGGGGCGTACACGCGCCATCGTGATCAACCCCGTGAACCCGGACGTGATGTACGCCGCGGGCGTCGCGGGCGGTGTGTGGAAGAGCACAAACGCGGGCGCCAGCTGGAGCCCCACGGACGACTTTCTCGCGAGCATCGCGGTCTCGACGATCGCCATGGATCCGACGAACCCGAGCGTGTTGTACGCGGGGACGGGCGAGGGGGCGTTCTCCTCGAGCCCGCGCGGGATGGGTATTTTCAAATCAACCGACGCCGGCTCGACCTGGGCTCAGCTCCCTTCGACCGCCAACAGCGGGTTCTACTTCGTCAACAAGATCCAGGTGAGCCCGAACAACCCCAACCGCGTGTACGCGGGCACGCAGCATGGTGTCTGGCGCTCGCTCGACGGTGGCGTCACGTGGGATCTCAGGTTGCGCAACCCGCGGTACGTCGGCGGCGTCGCGCAGGCGACCGCCGGGTGCGGCGTGGGATGCCTGGACCTCGACATCCGCGCCGACCGTGACCCGGACGTGCTCTTCGCCTGCTTCGGCAGCTTCGAGTCCGACGGGCTCTACAGATCCGATGACGGCGGGCAGACCTGGATCCAGTACACCGTTCCCGCGAACCAGGGACGCATGTCCTTCGCGATCGCGCCGAGCGACAACGACGTGATGTATCTCGCGATGGCCGACAACGGCTCGGGTGCCGCCACAGGGGCGCTCGTCTCTGTCTTCCGTTCGGACGACGGCGGGGGCACGTGGACGTCCGCGGTTGATTTCGGGTCCAAATTCGGTCCCTGGTTGTTCGCGAACAACCTGACCGCGAACGGCTGCATCGAGTACCCGGTCTATCACCAGGGATGGCACGACAACATCATCGCGGTGGATCCCGTGGACCCGGACGTCGTCTGGGTCGGCGGTGTGGACATCCTCCGGTCCGACGACGCGGGCGCGACGTGGGGGCTCGCAGGGCAGTGGATCTGGTACACACAGGACCCGATCCCGCCCGATTACATCCACGCCGACCACCACGAGATCGTCTTCCACCCCGACTACGACGGCGCGACAAACCAGACGATGTACGTCGGCAACGACGGCGGCATCTTCCGCACAGACAACGCTCGCGCGGCGACGACGCAGGACGACTGCCCGCTGGTGAACCCTGTCATCCCGCCCGACGTTGCATGGGTTTCGCTGAACAACTCCTACGGCGTGACGCAGTTCTACCACGGCGACGTCGCCAAGGGCGCGGACCGATTCGTCGCGGGTGCCCAGGACAACGGCACGAACATGGGGGCCTCCGACTCGCCGGACGACTGGGATCTCATCTTCGGCGGCGACGGCGGGTACGTCGCCATCGACCCGACAGACGACGACACGATCTATGTGGAGATCCAGTTCTTCCCTGAAATCCGAAAGTCGGTCGATGGTGGCGAGTCGTTTGTTGACGCGGTCACCGGGATCACGGACTCGGACGGCGTTTTCATCGTCCCCTTCGCGATGGACCAGAACGACCCGCAGGTGCTCTGGACGGGCGGCCGACGCCCGTGGCGCACGTCCAATGGCGCCGCACTCTGGGAGCTGGGCGGGCCCGATCTCGCCGGCCCAGCCGATATCTCGGCCATCGCGATCGCCCCGTCGGACAGCGACGTCGTGTACATCGGCTATTCCAACGGGTACATCGCGCGCACCACCAACGCGCTCGACGCGAGCCCGGGCTGGTCGATCCGCTCGGGTGGTCTCCCGATCGGTGCCTGGGTCTCCAGCGTCGCCATCGATCCGGCCGACCCCGACACCGCCTACTGCACCTACTCGAACTTCGGGGTTAGCCACATCTACGCGACTGAGGACGGTGGCCTGAGTTGGGCCCCGATCGATTCGATCTCCCTCGCCGGTATCCCGGATATCCCGGTCCACTGGATCGAGGTCCGCCCGTGCAACCCCGATCAGCTTTACGCCGGCACCGAACTGGGCGTGTTCGCGTCCGACGACCGGGGCTCGACGTGGCAGCCCGCGAACGCCGGGCTCGCCAACACGATCGTCGAGTCGCTCGACTTCAAGGATGACAACACGCTCGCGGCCTTCACGCACGGGCGAGGAGCGTTCGTCGCGAACCTCGCCCCGTGCCCCGGCACCTGCCCGGCTGACCTGGACGGCAACGGCACGCTCAACGTGGACGATATCGACGTGTTCGTCGCGGCATTCCTCACGGGCAACCTCCTCGCGGATATCGACGGGAACGGGACCTTGAACGTCGATGATATCGATGCGTTCGTGGCATTCTTCCTCTCGGCCTGCGCCTCGTCCTGAGGCGTACGCGGACCGGTGGTCATCAGCGCACAAAAAAGGGCCGATCCCCACGGATCGGCCCTCGCTGGATGCAAGTCGTGCCGTCTCCGGCGCGTGCGCTCGTGTCAGCCGCAGCCGCTCAAGAACGCACCGACGAAGATATCGATGTCGTCCACGTTGAGCGTTCCGTTCCCGTCGAAGTCCACAAGGAGGTCGCCGCCCAGGAACGCGGTCACAAAGACGTCGATATCGTCAACGTTGAGGGCGCCGTTGCCGTCGAGGTCGGCGAGGCAGGCCGCCGAACATGAGACTCCGAGAACGCGGACGTCATCGATGGCCGCCTCGACCACCGAGCCGGAACCGAGATCGCTCGCGACGAACTTGACGCGGACCGTCGAGGTCAACGCAACGAAGTCACCGACATTGAATCCCGTCACGATCCAGCCGCCCGACGTGCCGGCGCCCGCGGGGCCGACCGTCTCGACGGGCACGTAACTCGCGCCGTCGTTGTCCGACACGAACACCTCGAACACGTCCGCGCCCGGCGCGGCACCGGTGTTGTTGGAGTACCATCGGGCGTAGGAGATCGTCGCGGACTCGGTGCCGGTCAGGTCGATCTGGTTGCTCACCAGCGAGGTGGTGCCGCCGTCAACGTCGTTATCCCCGAGCCCGCCGCCAACGGGGCCCTGGCCGGTCACCCACGCGA
>JAUHXM010000051.1 GCA_030426605.1 Phycisphaerae bacterium
CGCGGGTTTTGAGGCCGGTGTCGCAGGTGGCTTCCTTCAACTGGTTCGTCGCGGTGGCGCCCTTGATGCCGGGCGTGGTCTCGGCGATGGTGACCTCGACGGACGCGGGCAGTTCGACGACGACCGGTCGGCCCTCGTGGACGAGGACGGTGCACTGGGCGTTGGGTGCGAGGTAGAGGAGGGCGTCGCCGAGGATGTCGGCGTTGAGATCCATCTGGTCGTAGTCGTCGGTGTCCATGAAGGTGCCGCCGCCTTCGCCGTCGGCGTAGAGGAACTCCATGGTGCGGCGGTCGAGTGTGGCGCCGTCGATGTTGTCCGAGGAGTTGAAGCGTTTCTCGGTCATGCCCGAGCCGTCGATGGCGCGGAGCTTGCCCTGGATGTAGGCGGGGCCCTTGCCGGGCTTGACGTGCTCGGTCTTGACGCAGACGTAGAGCTTGCCGTTCATGCTGACGGCGACGCCGGGCTTGAGTTCGTTGGCCTTCATTGGGGTTCCTCGCTCGTGTCGGGTATCCTGCCCGTGGGGGTCAACCGCGCGGGGGGAGCGATGGTAGCCCGTGTCAGGGGACCGCTGGGCAAGCGAGGAGGATCGAGGATGCTGGATCAGATGACGACCGAGAACCATGTGCCGGCGGCGGGTGTCTCCCGCCGGGTGTTCCTGGCGTGGGCGGCGGTCGCCGCGGGCGTCGCGGCGGTGCCCGCGTGGGCGCGGGCCGGGCGGGCGGGCACGCTGCTCGAGTGGCGGGAGTTCGCGCCGGGTGTGTTCGCCAATGTGGACACAAACACCGGCGGCAACGTGCTCGCGGTGGTCGGTCGGGGCCGGACGCTCGTGGTCGATACGAAGTTCCCGTTCCTCGCCGACGCGATCCGGGCGGACGCGGCGTCGGTCGGCGAGCCCGGCAACGACCTCCTGATGGTCAACACGCACCACCACGGCGACCACACGGGCGGCAACATCGGGTTCGTCGGACGGGGCGAGACGATGGCGCATGAGAACGCGCTGCCGCGGATCGAGGAGCAGTACGACACGTACATGACGTGGATCCCCACGGCGGTGATGCAGGCAAAGCAGCGAGCGCCGGGCAACGACGAGGTGCTGGCGCGGGCAGAGAAACTCGCGGAGAAGGCGGACGATCTCACGGCGAAGAGCTGGCTGCCCGAGCGGGCCGCGGGGCGAGAGGAACGCCTGAACCTGGGCGGGATGACGGCGCAGATTGCGCACCACGGCGCGGGTCACACGGACAACGACCTCGTGGTGCACATCCCCGAGGCGAACCTGGTGCACACCGGCGACCTGGTGTTCAACAGCTTCGTGCCGTTCTTCGACGCCGACGCGGGCGTGACGGCCCGCGGGTGGGTGCGGAGCCTGCGCGCGATCGAGCGGTTGTGCGACGACCAGACGATCGTCGTCCCCGGGCACGGGCGCGTGGGCGACCGGCAGATCGTGGTCAGCCAGATCGAGTTCATGGAGAAGCTGCTCGAAGCCGTGCAGGGCGAGATCGACGCGGGCGTCTCGAAGGAGGACGCGCGGGTGAAGCAGTTCGACTTCATGCGTGGGCTGGGCTTCTCGAACTTCAGCGCCCGGGCGATCGACGCGGTGTACGACGAGTTGGCGACGAGCGCCGGGTGACTTCCGGATTCGTGCGCGCCCGCGAAATCACGCAATAGCGGGTCGGTTCTACCGGTTCGGCCGTGCTCTCATTCGGACGGAGGCACGGCATGGATCGGGATCGGCGGTCGTTCATTCTCCAGGCGTCCGCGCTGGCGGGGCTCGCGGTGCTCGGGCCGCGGGTCAGTCGGGCGGGCGCGGTCGTGCGCCGCGGAGTGACGCTTCTGGATTGGACCGAGATCGCCGAGGGCGTGCACGCGTGCGTGGATCGCTGGACTGGCGGGAACACGGTGCTGTTCGGTGCGAAGGGCGGGGCGCTGGTCTCCGACGCGAAGTTCCCGTTCTACGGCGAGGCGATCCTGAGGGACACCGAGTCGGTCTTCGGATCGATCGAGGGCGTCGAACTCATCAATACGCACCACCACGGCGACCACACGGGCGGGAACGTCGCCTTCAAGGCGCGCGGGGTGCCGGTGATCGCGCACCGAAACGCGACGGATCACATCCGAGGGTCGTACGACGTCTACATACGCGACGTGACGAACGGGCCATCGATGGTTGAACGCGTCGAGCACCTGAAGGGCCGGGTTGGCCCCGTCGCGCGCGAGCTCGCCGACCGGGCGGACGCGCTGGGCATCGAGGACTGGGTGCCCGACCGGCAACTCGGTCAAGAGACGGTGCTGCGCGTGGGGGACGGGGCGGTCGAGGTCAGGCACTTCGGCGCGGGGCATACGGACAACGACCTGGTCATTCACGACACGCAACGCAACGTGGTGCACGCGGGCGATCTCGTCTTCAACAAGCGCAACCCGTACTTCTTCCCTTCGGGCGGCGCAACGCTCCGCGGATGGGTTGCGAGTCTGGACAAGCTCCTCGCACTCTGTGATTCAGAGACGGTGGTTGTGCCTGGGCACGGCGCGGTTGGCGGGCGCGAGATCGTTGGCTGGCAGATCGAGTACATGCAGAAGCTGGAGGGGGCGGTGCGCGGGATGCTCGAGCGCGGGGTGCCGCGCGACGAGGTGGTGGGGGCGTCGCTCCCCTTCATGACCGAGCTCGGATCGCCCGGTGTCGTCAAGCGGGCGCTGGGGGCGGTGTACGACGAGCTGGCGGGCGGCTGAGCCATCGGCACGGGGTCGGGCTCCCGCCTTCTCAGGTGAGGTAGAGCAACACCGCGAGGACGACGAGAAGGACCGCCCATACGACGAGCGCGCGGGTGCTCGCGCTGCGGGCCCGCTCGGCGCCCCACCAGGTGCTCGGGCGGATGCCCTGAAGCAGGAAGACGCCCGTCGCGGCGAGGTTGATGCCCACGACGTTGATCATCACCATGAGCAGCGCGCCGAAGGCTTCGCGCCAATCGCCCGACCCCGCGAACATGCCGCACGCGGCGGTGGGGGGGAGCAACGCCACGGCGACCATGACGCCCACGAGCGTCGAAGACGCGCCCGTCGTCGCGGCGAGCGAGCCCGCGGCGCCCGCGGCGATCGCGAGCGGGATGTCCGTGTAGCCCACGCCCGCTCGGGAAGCGAACTCGGTGCTCTCCGCGTTGAACGTTGCGATAAGCCCGACGACGGCGGACATCGCCAGTGCCACGCCGACGCCCACGCCGTTCGCGATCAGGGCGCGCTTGATGAGCTTGATGTCACCAAGGGTTGACCCGAGCGCGAGCGCCATGTTCGGGCCCAGCAGGGGGGCGATGACCATCGCGCCGATGATGATCGCGGGCGAGTCCTTCATCAGCCCGATGCACGCGACGACGGTCGACAGCGCGGTCATCGTGATGAACAGGCGGTTGACCATGCCGTGGTGGACGAGGTCCTCCTCGAGCTCGTCGCGCGAGACGCGCCCGATCAGAGGCTTGAGTTTCTTGGGGTCGTCGTTGGGCTCGACCTCCGGCGATTCCTTGGCGGGCTCCTTCGGCTCGGGGAGCTTGGGGTAGGTCGCCTCGGCGGGGAGGAGCGTGACGCGGAACCGCTCGGCGCCGTCGAACCGCTCGGAGAGCGCGTCGATCAGCCCCTCGCACTGGTCGGCGCGGGTCAGGACGTTTGTGACCTGGAAGTTCTCGCGGACCTCGACCGTCCACGCCCGGTCGGCGTCGATCTCGTCGAGGGCCTCGGCGAGCTCATCGCGCTTGGAACGCGGCAGGACGACCTGGACGAGACGGAGAGACATCGGGGCAGAGCATACCCCACGCGGGCTCCGGTCAGCTGCCCGCGCTCACGGTCAGCTCCGCTTCGTGCTCGGCGTCGGCTTGCTTGTGCAGACGCTTCGTGCGGTGCTTGGACCAGTCCGTGACCCGCACGTCCGGGGCGTCCGCCCCCTCCTGGACGCGCAGGATGTCGTAGGTGTTGTCCCGTTGGGCGGGGGTGAACCCGCTCTCGCGGATCAGGCGGCAGAGCAGCGCCTCGTCGAGGCAGTACGTTGTGCCCGCGGCGGAGACAACGTTTTCCTCCATCATCACGCTGCCCATGTCGTTCGCGCCGAACATGAGCGCGACCTGCCCGATGTGCGGGCCCATGGTCACCCAGCTCGACCCGATCGAGTAGATGTTGTCGAGGAAGAGGCGGCTGGTGGCTTGGGTGAGGAGGTAGCTCGTCGCGCCCGCCATGCGCAGGCGGCGGCCGAACTCGGGGTGGAGATCCTTCGTGCCCGAGCCGTCGAGCTTGGCGACGACGTCGCCGGGGAACTCCGGACCAAACTTCTCCACGTCATCGCCCGCGGGCCACTCGCGGCAGCGGCCGAGGGGGGTGTGGTCCGGCTGGAAGGGCCAGGAGATGAAGCTCACGTAGTGCCCACCGGGCGTTTCGCGTGGGCCGAAGTCGCGGAGCGCGCGGTCCTGCCAGTCGCGGACGAGGCGCATGTGGTGGATGCGGTCGGCGTGTCCCTCGATGTGCCCGAACATCATCGTGGCGCTGGTGAACATACCCAGCGAGTGGGCGACGTACATCGTGGTGAGCCACGCGTCGGCGTCGCACTTGCCGAGCCCGATCTTGCGGCGCACGGCGGGCGCGAAGATCTCGCCGCCCCCGCCGGGCAACGAATCGAGCCCGGCTTCCTGCAGGCGCGTCATCACCCAGCGGAGCTTCTCTTCGAGGTTCGCGCCGGGCGGGTTGAAGAAGTCCACGAACTCGATGAACTCGGGCGGGCTGAACCCGTGCACGTGCATGCCCGGGAAGCGTTCCTTGATGCCATGGAGGAGGTTGATGTACCAGTCGAGCCCGAGCTCGGGGTTCATGCCGCCCTGCATGAGGATCTGGGTGCCCCCGATGTCGCGGAGTTCGGCGATCTTCTCGTACAGCGCTTCGTACTCGAGGGTGTACGAGTCGTGGTCCGTCGCGTCACGCCGGAAGGCGCAGAACGTGCACTTGGCGGTGCAGACGTTCGTGTAGTTGATGTTGCGGTCGATGACGTAGGTGCGGAAGCGGTCGCCGTGCACCTGGCGGCAACGGGCGTCGGCCCAGCGGCCGAGTTCGAAGGTGGGTGCGCGGTTGAGGAGCTCGAGCCCTTGCTCGGGCGTCAGGCGGGCCTCGCCCCGGGCGACGGCGGCGAGCAGGCCCGGGTCGGTTGTGGCGTGGGCGGGGTGCTCGGCGGGTGGCTGATAGATCGTCGTCATCTCGAGTCCGTTCGTCGAATCCGGGCGTTGAGATTTCAATTGTCTCTGAAACAAGTATAGCGTCCGGCGCGCCCGCCGTCCCAGATTCCGACCCCGAGACGGCGAATGATGACCGGTCCCAGCCCCGGAGGAGGCCCCATATGCGGATCGCGCTGGTTAACTGCGACCCCCTCACCGAGCACGACATGGACGAAGCCCCCCTGCTCGGGGCCCTGCGGGAGGCGGGGCACGACGCCGAGTGCCTCGCGTGGAACGCGCCGGGTTCGGACGCGTCGGGGTACGACGTCGCGGTGCTGCGGGCGACGTGGGATTACCACGAGCGTCTGGACGAGTTCCTTGCCTGGTGCGAGCGGGCGGCGGGGGTGACGCGCCTCGTCCACCCGCCGGAGATCGTGCGGTGGAACGCGCACAAGGGGTACCTGCTCGAGCTCGAGCGGGCGGGTGTGCCGATCGTGCCAACGGCGCTCGTCGAGCGCGGCGATGGGCGGGGGCTCGCGGATCTGTTGACACGCAGCGGGTGGTCGGACGCGGTGATCAAGCCCGCCATCGGTGCGGGCAGCGCCGGCGCGATGCGCGTGCGTGCGGGCGACATCGCTGCTGGTGAAGCGCACTGGCGCGAGTGGATCGCGCGGCGCGACATGCTGATCCAGCCCTTCCTGAAGCGCGTCGAGCAGGGGGGCGAGCGGGCGCTCGTATGGATCGACGGCGGGCTCACGCACGCGATCGAGAAGGCCCCGCGGTTTCACGACGGCGACGAGTCGGTCCGGGCGTGCGACTCGATCAGCGATGAGGAGCGGGCGCTCGCGGAGCGCGTGCTGGGCACGGCGGACTTTGACCTGACGTACGCGCGCGTGGACGTGATGGAGCTCGATGACGGGTCGCTTGTGCTGAGTGAGTTGGAGCTGATCGAGCCGTCGTTGTTCTTCCCATACTCGGCAGACGCGGTGGGGCGCATGGTCGCCGCGATCGAGCGACGCGGCTAGGCCCCCTACCCGCGCGGGTGGAGATTGCGGACGGTGTCGCGGAGTCGCTGGCGGTCCACGTGGGTGTAGATCTGCGTGGTCGAGAGGTCGGCGTGCCCGAGCAGGTCCTGGACGATGCGCAGGTCAGCCCCCCCCGCCAGCAGGTGCGTCGCGAACGAGTGCCGAAGGGTGTGCGGGTGGACGTCGCGCAGACCGGCTGACTGCGCGTGCTTTTTGACGAGCTGCCAGACGCGGACGCGGTCGATCGGCTTGCCGGTGCGTGTGAGGAACAGGCGTCCCTTGTCGCGGCGCTCGGCGGCGCGTTCGGCCGTGATCAGCACCTGGCGGCACTCGCGTGCGTACCGGTCGATCGCGTCCGCGGCGGGCACGCCCAGGGGCACGACGCGCACGCGACCCCCCTTTCCTTCCACACGCAGCTCGCGCGCGTCGAGATCAACGTCGGCGAGCGCGACACGCCCGACCTCGCTCGCGCGCAGGCCCGACGCGTACATCAGCTCGAGGATCGCGCGGTCTCGCAACCAGAGCGGCGCGACGCCGGGCTTGCCGCCCGGGGTCGGCATGGGCGCTTCGATCAGCGCTCGCATCTGCTGCTTGTTGAGGACGTCAGGCAGGCGCTTCCAGCGGGCTGGCTGGTCGAGGTGCGAGGCGGGGTCCGCCTCGGCGCGCCCGGTGGCGTACATCCAGCGTGAGAGCACCTTGATGGTCGCGATGTGGCGCGCGATGGACGACGATGCGAGCCCGCGTTCGCGCGAGAGATGCTGGACGTGCCGGATCAGATCGGCGGGCTCGATCGATTTCGGCGATGCCACGCCCGACTCGGCGAGGTGCTCGAAGAGATCGCGGGTGTCGCGTTGGTACGCCTCCACGCTTGCGGGACGCAAGCCGCATTCGACGCGGAGGTACCCGAGGAAATCGCCGAGGACGTCCGAGAACGGCTCGGGGAGCTCGGCGGGTTCGGGCTTGCGTCGTTGGGCGCTCACGTGGTGTTGATCGGGCGTGGGGGCGGGGGGTCAAAAAAGAAGAAGCCCCCGGCCGTGGGAGCCGGGGGCCTGAAGGTTCCCGTTGAGTCTCAGAGGTCTTACCCGAGGAGGGCGAGGACCTGCTGCGGCTGCTGGTTCGCCAGCGAGAGCACGTTGGTCGAAGCCTGGACCAGGATCTGGTTCCGGGTCAGGTTCGCGGTCTCGGAGGCGAAGTCCGTGTCACGGATGGCGGACTCGGCGGCGGCCGTGTTCTCGACGGTGACGCCGAGGGCCCGGGTGGTCGACCCGATCACGTTCTTCTGGAACGAGCCGAGGCGCCCACGCATGGTCGAGACCTGGGAGATCGCCTGGTCAACGATCTTCTGGGCCGACGTGAGGTCGGGGTCGGAGGCGGTGATCGAGTAGGTCTTGCCGTTGCCGAGCTCATCGAGGAATCCGAGGTCGGAGCGGCCCAGCTTGCGGGTCGCGACGTCCTGGAGCCCGATGGCGACCTTGCCGCCGATGGTGACGTCCGGCGAGAGCTGGAAGTCGGCACCGCCACCGGTGATGGTGAAGGCGGCGACCTGGCCCAGCGTCTGGCTGGTGGAGTCATCCAGGGTGAACTGGACGGCGAGGAAGTCGGTGTTGATCGACAGCTCCTTGCCATTGCCGGTCGCCTGGACGCCGTTGATGGTGCCGTCGATGTCCTGGCCGTCGTCACGGATCGTGTTGACCGCGTTGGCGAAGCTGGTGCCCGACGAGACGGCATCGTTGAAGTCGTCGGACTCGAGCTGGTAGACGCCGAGGGTGCCGGCGGCACCGCCCGAACCGTCGGTCAGCGTGCCCTCGGTGACCTTGACCGAGACGAACTCGGAGGAGCCGAAGGAGGACGAGCTGAGCTTGACGCCGTAGCCCGAGACGGAGGCTTCGACGCCGGTGTCTTCGGAGAAGGCGTTGATGGCGGCGGCGATCTGGCTCAGGGTCTGGGTCGAGGCGAAGCTCAACTCACGTGAGCCCTTGGTGCCGACGATCTCGACGGTGAACGCCGAACCGGTGGCGAGGTTGATCGTGCCCGTGCCGCCCGAGGCGCTGGCCCCGAGGTTCAGGAACAGACCGGCCTTCTGCGCCGACTGGGTGACGGTGGCGTCAACCGACTGGTTGGCCGACTCGAACTTGGCACCGTTGATCTGGAAGTCGGTGACCGTCGAGGCGACGTTGGTGGTCTGGTAATCGAAGGTGCCGTTGAGCAGCTGCTTGCCCTGGAAGGACGTGGAGTTGCTCAGGCGGTCGATGGTCTGGAGGATCGAATCGACCTGGAGCTGGTTCGCTTCCTTCTCCTCGTCCGACAGGCCGGCGCCGTTGGCCGACTGCGTCAGCAGGCCCTGGAGCTCGGTGAGCATGGAGGAGATTTCCTGCAGGCCGCCCTCGGCGATGTTGATCACCTGGTCGGCGCGCTCGGAGTTGTCGATCGCCGAGTTGATCGCAGCGAGCTCCGAGCGGAGGTTCTCACTGGCGATCAGGCCGGCGGGGTCGTCCTTGCCTCGGCTGATCTGCAGACCAGTCGAGAGGCGTTCCAGCGCGGTGCCGAGGCTGAAGTTGTTCTGCCCAAGCACCCGCTGTGCGGTCAGCGAAGAGATGTTCGTGTTAATGCGACTCATGGGGGAGATCCTTCTCGAACAACGTAAGAGTGCGGCCCAAAGCCCGCAGCTTGATGTGCGTCACCGAACCGCCCACGCTGGCTCGGCTGTCGCCCCTCCGGGGCTTGGGTGGCCCGCTCGAATCCGTTCGACCGGTGCCGCATGCGTGCAGTTCCGAGCACGCACCTTCGTGATCGGCGCCGACGACTCGCCGGTTAAGGCGAGGGTCATCGAATTCGGTGCTTTTTCATGCCAGCCCCCCGTCTGCGCGGCCTGCACGAAAAAACGCCCGCGAGGAATCCTCGCGGGCGTGGCGGTTTCAGCCGGATTGTCGTTTATTTGGACCTTACCCCAGCAGCTGCAGCACCGACTGGGCCTGCTGGTTCGCCAGCCCCAACACCGAGGTGCCCGAGCTCTGCAGGATCTGGGCCCGCGTGAGCTGGCTGGTCTCGGCGGCGAAGTCGGCGTCGCGGATGCGGCTGCGGCTCGAGGTCAGGTTCTCGAACTGCGTCTGCAGGCTTCGCTGGGTGGTCGCGAGCACGTTGCGTTCGAACGCGCCCATGCGGCCCCGGAGGATGGAGATCTCATCGATCGCGGTGTCGAGGATCGCCTGGGCGTCGGTGAAGTCGCCGCGTCGGACGGACTCCTCGATTGAGTTGTCCTTGCCCTTGGCGAGGCTGGAGAGGGTCTGGATGGTGCCGTTGACGAGCGTGCCGCCGAGCAGGGAGGCCGCGACGGACTGGATGCCGAAGCTGACCTGCTGCTGCGCGGTGATATCGGGCCCGATCTGGAAGGTGGACCCGCCGCCGGTGATATAGAAGGTATCCGTCGAGAGCGTCGGGTCGATCGCGTAGGCCTCGTTGACCTGGAGCTCGAGTGCGAGCGATGGCGAGTTGATCGAGATCTCGAGCCCACGCCCGGTCGAGAGCGAACCGTTGATCAGGGCGGAGATGTCCCGGCCGGTATCGCGTGAGGCGCTGACCAGCCCGGTCGCGGCGAACGAGAACGTGCCGTCGAGTGCGGGGAAGTCCGCGTCGTTATCGAACTTGAAGAGGGAGAAGCCGTCGTCGGCGGGGTCGGACGGTCCGTCCACACGATCGACGGAGACGAACTCGTCGGCCCCGTAGTTCGACGAGCGGATCACGAGCCCGACCGACGAGTCGGTCGCGTCGATCAGTGAGGCCTCGACGCCGGTGAGCGCGGTGAGCTGGTTGATGCCCGAGATGATCTGGCTGAACGACTGCCCGGAAGTGAAGGAGAGCTCTCGGACGCCCTCGGAGCCCTGGACACGGATGGTCAGGGCCGAGTTGAGCGTGCCGGCGGTCGAGATGTTCGAGTTGCCGTTGAAGAAGAGCGAGCCCTTCTGGGCGGATTCGACGACGTCCACGTCCACCTGGAGCGAGCTGGAGCCGACGAAGCTGGCGCTGAAGACCTGCGCCTTGACGATCGTGGAGCTGGTCAGGCCCGACAGGTTGAAGTCGAGCGAGCCGTCGAGCAGCTTGAGCCCGCCGAAGGTGGCGGTGTTCGAGATGCGTGTGATGGACTGGATGGCCGAGTCGATCTGGAGCTGATTGGCGGCGCGTTCCTCGGGCGAGTTGGCACCCGTGTTGGCGCTCTCGACCATGAGGCCCTTGATCGAGTTGAGGAGCTCGTTGATCTCGGCGAGGGCGGCCTCGGTGGTGGCGATCATGGAGCTGGCGCGGTCGGTGTTGCTGATCGCACGCTCGATGCCGTTGAGATCGGTGGCGATGCGCTCCGAGATGATGAGCCCGGCGGGGTCGTCCTTGCCGCGGTTGATGCGCAGGCCGGTCGACAGGCGTTCGAGCCGCTGTTCGAGCTCTGAGTTGTTCCGCGCCAGGTTCGTCTGGGCGATGACGCTCGGGACATTCGTGTTGATGCGAGCCATGGCAATCCTCCGTGATTGCTGCTTGCGCGAGACCCCGTGGTTCTACGGGGTGTGATGATCCGGTGTGTTACGAGGTCAGGCGGTTTCCTTCTCTGGCGAGATCGGTGGCGCCGGTGGCGTCACCCGGGTCGCGCCGGGGGGGGAGGTGCCGTTGTCGGTTGGTGAGCCAGCTCGGGCGGCGAGCCCGGACGCCTTGCTTGCGGGGCGGCGTCCGGTCTTGGCGGGTCCTGGCTGGATGTCGGCCGCGGAGATCGCGTCGTCGGCGATCCTCGAGGCTTCCGTGTTTTCGCGCTTGATGGCTTCGTACACCTCCTTGCGGTGTACGGCGATCCGGGTGGGCGCCGTGATGCCAAGGCGCACCTTGTCTCCCCGGATATCGACGACGGAGATCTCGATCTCATCGCCGATCATGATTGTCTCGTCGCGCTGCCGTGAGAGCACCAGCATGCGTGAGCTCCTTTATCGCGTCCGTGCCCGGGAGCCCTGCTCTTGCAGGAGGGTCGGTCTGTCGTTGCGTCGCTGATCTTCGCTTCGTCCTGCTTCCTGCCCGGGCGGGTCACGCGCACCGATCGCGCACGAGGGTCACCGCCCGAACACCGCTGCCCGATCCCGCTACGCGGTCTGGGTCTGCGCCTGAGCGCCGACCTTGACCAGCGGGTGCCGGGTTGTCCAACGCTTGTCGGCGAGCACCATCTGCTCGCCCGCCTTGGACAAGGTGTTCACGATCAGCGGGCCCTGAAGGTTGCCCGTGAGCTGCTGATCCACCTTGTTCACGATGACGAAGACCTGGGCGTCGTCGAGCTTCTCCAAGCCCAACTCCGTCATCTGCTCCGCCCGGATGGGGACGGCGTACTCCTCGACGAAGAACGTCGGGTCCGTCACCACGAACGCGAGGTTCGGGTCGTCCAGGCTTTGCAGCCAAAAGAACAACGCGTCCTCGCCGGGCTCGAGCAGGCAGAACCTGCGGTTGTCCGGGAAGCCCAGGATTCCCTTGTCGAAGGTGATCACGCGGTCCTCCGCGATGTCGATCACCCCAAAGCGTGTCGTCCGCACTTCCATGGTGCGCTCCGATATGGCGGCCGTCCAAATCTCGGATCGACTCCCGGCGTCCCTCGCCGGTCGACATCCTGCCTGCGCCCAACCCCCGCGGCCGCGCGGGGGTGAGCATCGATCCAACCCGAACCCACCGGCGTCAGCCGATGAAGTCCAGCAGCGACAGCGACTGCGCCTGCGACGTCACGTACAGGCTGGCCTGCAGCTGCGTCTGCAGCAGGCTGAAGCGCGTGGACGCGTCGGCGAAGTCCACGTCCCGTAGCTTGCTCCGTGTCGTCTGGTCCAGCACGTTGCGGTCTTCCTCACGACGGGTCTCGTCGTCTACCTGTCTGGCGAACCCGCCCACGAGCGCACGCTGCTCGGTCAGACGCTTCACCTGATCTTGCAGCCGATCGGAAGCAAACCGGATGCCATTCGTGTCGTCGTTGCGGAGTGCCTCCGCTAAATCCATCAATCCGGTGAAGATGTTGTCCACCCGGACCTTGGCGCGGTCCTCCCCGCGGGCCTGAAGGTCGCCCGGGAGGGTGGTCAGGTCCAGCAGCCCCAGGTCGTCCGCGGCGGTCGAGTTGTTTTTGCGCTCCACCTGGATCGGCCCACCCGCGACGGTCTGGGTGAGCAGCACCCCGTTCTCGGCATCCGAGAGCGAGGCGGTGAACTCGCCCGGTGTCCGCCCGGCGGCGGTCAGGGCGGCATCCGCCTGCGCGTTGATCTCGTCGATCACCGCGCCCAGCGTCGTCAGATCGTCGGGCGACAGGTCTATGTCGATCTCGAAGCCGTCCCCCAGGACGATCGTGAAGTCGGTGTTCAACTCGGGGTCCAGGTTGCCGTCGGGGTCCACGCGGCCCGAGACGACATTCACTCCCCGCCCGTCGTTGAAGACCGAGAGCTCGGTCTCGCGGGCGAACGAGCGGATGCCCAATGCCTCGGCGGTCCGCCCGACGCCGTCGTCGATCTCGGCGATCGAGAGCGAGCGGTCGTTCGTGCCGGCGATGCGGGTGACGATGTTGATGCCGGTTCCGTCGCTGTTGATCTCGACGGAGACCTGGGTGCCGCCCTGCTCGAAGGCGCTGCGGAGGTCGGCGAGGGTGGTGGCGCCCGAGAGGTCGATGGTGAACGCCTGCCCGTTGTTGTTCAGGCGGACCTGGCCCAGCGGGCCCGCGAGCCCGCGGAGGGACCCGATCTCGGTCGTCCAGGTGATCTTCGCGTCCAGCTCGGCGCCGGCGGTGGTGGTGGATTCGTCGAAGGGGGTGGAGGGGTCGAACACGATGCCGAGGTCGGCGCCGGTGGTGCCGCCGTCGAGGTCGAGGAACTCGAGCGACCCGCCGGCGACGATGTCGAGGGTGATCGCGCCGCCGGAGATCGAGACGCCGCCCGCGTCGAGCACGGTGTTGCCCGAGTTGATCTCGTAGGTCTGGATGGCGGCGGCGATGGTGTCCAGCGCGTCGCCCACGGTGCGCGCGCCCGAGAGGTCGATCGAGAACGGAGCGTCCGAGTTGAACGACGCCTGGACGACGCCGAGCGAGACGCCCAGGTCGCGCGCGCCGTTGAGGTCCTCGATGCGGGTGTCGAGTTGGAGGGCCGGGTCGAGATCGACGGCGGACTCGATGCGGTTGGACACCGCGCCGACGGCGTTGTTCGCGCCGATGGTGACGGGGATGTTGAGCCCCGTGCCCAGGTCGGTGGTCAGTCCGCCGCGCCCGCCCTCGAAGCGGAACGCGCCGATGAGGTCCGTGACGGGGGGGCGGCCCGGCTGGGTGCCGCCGAAGATGTAGCCCGCGACGGATTCGCGCGACGCGATGCGGAAGAGGGAATCGACGAGCGAATCGACAACGACCGCCTGCCCGTCGCGCTCCTCGGCGGTCGCGGTGGACTGCACCTGGGTGAGCGCGATGCCGATGCCCTCGTTGATGAGGTCGAAGGCGTCGCCGAGCGACTGGTCGAGGGTGTCGAGGCTGCTGGAGGCGAACCCGAGGTTGCGGATGATCTGGTCGGAGCGTTCGATGCGTGAGTCGAGGGTGGAGACGGTCGCGGCGCGGACGACGTCGTCCGAGGGCTTCAGGAGTGATAGCCCGGTCGAGAGCTGCTGGGTGACGTCGAAGATCTGGTTGTTCGTGCGCGCGAGGTTGGAGAGGTTCGTGCTCGTGAAGAGAAGCTGTGGAGCGCGGCCGTACCCGGTGGGGAAGCTTGTCATGTGCCCCCTCCTTACAGCAGACCCAGCAGGGTCTGGTACATCTCATCGGCGACGGTGATCAGCTGGGCGGCGCCCTGGAACTGACGCTGATACGTGAGCAGGTTGATCGACTCTTCGTCGATCGAGACGCCCGAGACCGCGGCGTTCTGCGCCTCGAGCGATTCGCGGACGATCTGCGCCGCGTCCGCGTCGGACTGCGCGGTGCTCGCCGAGGTCGAGACCGCCTGCACGCGGTCGAGCCAGAAGTCCTCGGGCGTGCGCGCCCCGAGCGCTTCGAGGGATGTCTCCTGCAACCGGGCGACCTTGATCGCCGTGGCGTTCTCGACGAGCTGCCCGTCCACGATGCGCCCCGCGGCGAGCAGCTGCGGGTCGTCGGCGAGCGTCTGGCGGACCGCGATCGTCTTCGCGTCCGTCCCCACGAAGAAGGAGTTCATCCCCATCACGCCCAGCACACCCGACGAGTCGTCGGAGAAGCTGAAGTTAAACCCGGGGTCGGCGGTCACCGCGAGGCGTCCGTCGGCGCTGAAGCTCGCGTTGATGCCGTCGATCGCGTCGAGCGCGGCGAGGATGTCGTTGGGCGTCGTGTCGTCGCCGAACCCCGCGAGCCCGGCGTTCGTCAGGCCGTCCAGGTCCACGTCGATCCAGATCTGGTCGGTCGAGCCCGTGTCGTCGTTGGCGATGTTGACATAGAACCCGCCGTTCTCCGCCGCGAACGGGAGCGAGGCGAACGTCTCGTTGTTCGGGTTGTTGAACGACAGGTCGCGGTCGGCCAGCGGGATCTGCAGGTCCGTGCTCGTGTTGCGGAAGCCCTCGGCGTTTGTGCCCGTCGCGTGGAGCTTGTTGACCTCGAAGATGATCTGAGCGCTGAGGGTGTCGAGGTCCTCGATGGCGCGGTCGATGGTGCCGTCGCGGGCCTCGATGAGCCCGCCGATCGTGCCCGATGTGACGGGCAGGCGTTCCTCGTCGGCGGCGACGACGACGAAGGGCGTGCGGACGCCGTTGACCTCCTCGAAGACGAGATCGACGCCGCGCGACCCGCCCGCGAGCACGACCGGCGCGGACCCGACGAGGATGTCGAGGTTGCCCTGCCCGTCCTCGACGGTCGTGACGTCCACGTAGGTCGCGAGCTCGTCGATGAGCCGGTCGCGCTGGTCGCGGAGGGTGTTGGCTTCGCTGGGCCCGACCTCGGTTCGGGCGATGAGCTTGTTCATCTCGGCGATGTCGCCCAGCAGGTCGTTGGTTCGGGTGACGGCGCCCTGGAGCTCGCCTTCGATCTGGGTCCGCAGGCCGTGCAGGTCCTCGCGGAGCACGCGGACGAAGTTCGAGAGCTGCGCGCCGGCCTGGATGACGACCGAGCCGGTGTCCTCGACCGACGCGATCTCCGACCAGGTGTTGAAGAACTGCGACAACTCGGTCGAGAGGTCGAAGTCGGTCAGCTCGTTCATGATGCCTTCGAGCTGGCTCATCAGCGCGACACGCTTGGCGGAGCTGAACTCGTTGGAGATGCCGTCGCGCAGGCGGGCCCGGAGGGCCTCGTCGAGCTTGCGTTCGACGGACCCGACACCGACACCACGCCCGACGTGGAACGGGTCGGACCTGGGCCCGGGGATGGGGACGAGGTTCGCGACCTGGCGCGAGTAGCCCGGCGTCGCGGCGTTCGCGAGGTTGTTGCCCGTGACCTGGATCGCGACCTGGGCCGCGTTGAGGGCGCTGCGGGCGGTGTTGATGGCGCCGGTGAGACTCATGGGTCAGCTCCGCAGGTCCACGCCGGACACGGCGGGGCGTGTCGCGGTCTCGATCCGCCCGTTGCGGGCGTACGTCCCTGTGCCCGAGAGCTCGGCGGCGACCTGGTGGATCAGACCCTGCATGTGGGCGCTGAGCGTCTCGCTGGCGCGCCGGATCGCGGCGTGCCGCCGGCGGATCGCTTCGAGGAGCTCGCGCAACCGGGCGGCGAGGTCCATCACGCGCCCTCGGCGCTCGTCGTCCATGAGCTCGGCGACCTCGGCGACGGTCGGCTGGCCCTCGATCTTGCCGCCGGGCTGGACGGGCTGGATCTTGAGCAGCTGGCACCGGCGCTCTTCGAGCCGCGCGATCCGCTGGATCGACTCGGCGGTCGTCGTGATGACCTTCTTGAGGCGTGCCTGGTCGAGGCGCTTGATCGCGTCGCGGTGCTCGCGCGTGAGCGCTTCGAGCTGCTCGTGCTCGCGGACGAGCTCGGTCAGCACGCCCTCGAGCCCTGCGAAGAGCTGCTGGCGGGCGAGGTCGGCGGGATTCATCGCTGGGCGGGACATGCGCACCTCCTGAACGCGCTGCGCGGGCGGCTC
This sequence comes from Phycisphaerae bacterium, assembly GCA_030426605.1. Lineage (GTDB taxonomy): Bacteria > Planctomycetota > Phycisphaerae > Phycisphaerales > UBA1924 > BQJQ01. The sequence continues at coordinate 16,270 of JAUHXM010000051.1, forward strand.
GGACTACGCAAGCAGATCGCGTGCCAACCGATCGACGATCGGCATGTCCGACCGCTTGACGATCTCGACGGCGAGCTGGGCGTCGGCGAAGGCGCGGAACTGCTTCTCCGCCTGCGTGGGCGCGAAGGGCGGGGCCGCCTGGTTGCTCTCACGCACCGACTTCATGAGCGGCTCGAGGAAGGTCTTGGCGACGAACTGCTCCGCGGCGTCGCGGGCGTCCGCCTCGGTGTTGCCCGCGGTGCGGGCGATGCCCAGCACGTCGCGGAAGGAGCGTTGGGTGTCGTCGCCGCGGAGGGCGGCGGGCGAGCTCAGCTCGTTCACTACGCCCATGACGTCCTTGATGTCGAAGGCCGGGACGTTCATCACATGTCGTCGATGATGAGCTTGGCGTGCAGCTTGCCCGCCTTGTGCAGCATCTGGAGGATCTGGATCTGTTCCTTGGGGGGGACGTCGAGCTGCTCGAATGCCGCGAGGAGGTCCTCGAGCCTCGCGGCTTGCGGCTCGTCGGCGTCCGTGTTGAGCCCGACCCACCGGCTGTCGCGTCGGATCGGGTTGGCCTGCGTTGGTTCGATGGGGGGGACGGTGGTGGTGATGGTGAGGTCGCCGTGCGTGATCGCGGCCGGGCTCACGCGCACGTCGCCCGTGACGAGGATGATCCCCGAACGCGTGTTGCACAGCACCTGGGCGGGCAGGTGGCGGAGGGCACCGGTGACGTCGGTCGCGAGGATCTCGCCGACGAAGACGACGGGGTGCTCGCGCTCGGTCTCGGGGACGATGACGCGGACGGTGTTCGGGTCCTTGGCGTAGGCGAGGGGCTCGGCGACGCGGGCGGCGGTGAGCAGGTACTGCTGATTGATCTCCGCGGCGATGTCCGCCGCGACACCCCACCCGCGGTACGGGCCGTCGAGGATGAGGTCGAACGCGCCCCGGACCGTGGGCGTGGTATCGACATCGGCGACGATGTCCGCCCCCCAGCCGCCGGTCCGCGGCGTCTCCTCGACGACGACGAGACGGCCGGTCTTTCGCACCGGCGACGATGGCCGCCCCGCCCGCGATCACACCGACGGTGGGGGTGTTCGGGTCCTCGATCAACAGCTGCCCGGAGGCGAAGGCGTAGACCTCGGCCGTGCGCACGGCGGAGCTCAGCGGCGAGAGGATCAGCGTCCCGCCCTCGAGCGAGCTCGCGGCGTGGAGCGCCGAGATCCGCACGTCCAGCTTGTCGCCCACGCGCGCGCCCGTTCGGGGCACGGTCGCGGTGACCATGACGAGCGCGGCGGACCGGGAGTTGCCCAGCTCGTCGAGGCTCGCGATCTCGTTGCCCATACGCCGGAGCACCTGGGCGAGGGGGCGGGCGACGACAAGGTCCTTGCCCGTGTCGCCCGTGCCGGGCAGGCCCACGACGAGCCCGATGCCCTGGATCTCGTACTCGTTCTCGCCGTGCAGGCGCGCGATCTCGCGCAGTGTGCGCACGGCGTGCGCGTTCGGCGCAACCATCGCCAGCACGCACAGGCAAGCCAGGATGCCGAACCAACGGTTCAAGTGCCGCGTCATCGGCGTGGTCCTTCCCGGGGCTCCGCCCCTGAACCATCGCGAAGCGAACCGGGTGCCACTCCGTCGGCGACCCGGCGTGTTTGGTCAGAACGCGAAGATCGTGTCCAGGATCTGCGACAGCAGGCCCTTCTTGGCCGACTCACGCACCTCGCCCTCGTTCTGCAGCCCGATGCGCAGGTCCGCGATCTGGCTGGACAGGACGGTGTTCTGGCGCGTGACGTCTTCCTGTCGGCAGTAGCCCGAGAGGACGAGGTGCTGGATCTCCTCGTCCTTCTCGATGTGCTTGCGGGCCTCGATGAGGAGGGTGCCGTTGGGCTTAACCTCGATCACCGTCGCGGTGATGCGGGCGCTGAAGCGGTCGCGGCGGGCGTAGTCGCCCTCGCCGCTGAACTCGCGCTCCATGCCCGCCTCGATGAGATCGACGTTCGAGAGGTCGCCCTGGCGCAGGCGGAGCTCGAGCAGGTGCCACGGGTCCACGATCGAATTGATCGTCGCGTCCGTCTCGTATTCCTTGGTCGTCTCGAGCTCCTGGGAGCTCGACGCGGTGCTCGACTCGTCGATGATGATCGTCACGAGGTCGTGCTTCTGGAACTCGTGCGGCTCGGGCGGCGTGATGAACAGCTGGCTCACCTCGGCGAGCTGCAGCGGCTGGGCCTGGCCCGGCGTCGTTGGCTCGGCGTCCGGGGCGTAGAGGCCCTGCGCGTGGCAGACGCCCGCGAGCAACGCGATCGTGATGGCGGGTGCGAGGAGTCTCACGGTGTCCACTCTCCGATGGTGGTCCTGGGCATCCCCGCGCTCGGCGCCGCGGTCTGCGGCGCGATCACGGCCCGCCCGTCGCCCACGACGCGGGCGAGGAACCGGACCGAGCGGTCGAGGGCCTCGAACTCGATGATGTCGCCCTCGCACCCGTCGGCGCGGGCGCGGGCCTTGGTGCGGACGACCGCGGTCCCCACGACCGAGCGGATCGACGTGATGTCGCCACGCTTGACGTGGACGGGGCGGGCGATGTCCTTGTCGCCGATGACGCTGCCCGGCTCGAGCGTGCTCTGCACGACACGCCCGATCGCGGCGTCGGCGTCCACGGAGCTGCTGCCCGCGGCGATCCAGCGGGTCTCGGTCGAGATGTGCGCGGGCAGCACCGTGTCGCGGCGTTCCAACCGCTGCGTGACGACCGCGACCTCGCGGCGCGTCTGCACCATCACGCGGATCGTCGCGGAGCGGGCGAGCCGGTCGCCGTCGTAGAGGGAGATCGCCAGGGGCAGGCGCTCCGAGCCGCCCAGCGTGCGGATCTCGACGGTGAGCCGGGAGACGTCCGTGTCGAGCAGCTCGTCGTCGCGCTCGTCGAACTCGGCCCGGATCTCGCTCGCGTCCACGTCGAACAGCGCCCGCAGGTGCTCCAGGATGCGCAGGCGGAGTGACGTGCCCGCGGTGGGGGCGGGGGGCTCGTACGTCTTCGCGGCCGACCGGGGCGCCGCGTGGGCACGCTTCGGGATGATCGTGCACGACGTGCCGGTCACGGACAGACGCCCGTGCTTGACCCCCCGGACGTCCTTGACGGCGTCGAGCACCGCGTCCACCCGCACGGCGATCGCCTCGTCGTCCGCGTCCATTGGGTCGGCGAGGCGGAGGCCCGAAACGAGCTCGGACTGCGGGCCCGAGACGCGGGCGATGTCCGCGAGCGTGATCGGGACACCCGGCGTCACGCGGGCGCCGGTGAGGAGGCGGACGGTCGTGAACGCGTCCGCGTGGTCGTCGGGCCCGCCCAGCGCGGGCGACGAGGCCCCGATGCCCATCGCGACGAGCACCAGCGTGGAGACGAGCCGGGCGATCATCCGTGTCATGCGTCGTGCCCTCCCTTTACCGGCGGAGCTGCGAGATCGTCTGGAGCGCTTCGTCGGCGGCCCGGATCGATTGCGAGTTCATCTCGAAGGCGCGTTGCGTCAGGATCAGCCCGATCAGCTCGCGCGTCGGGTCCACGTTGGACCGCTCGAGCATGTTGTTCGTGGTCCGCCCGCGCCCCTCCGTCGCCGGCTCGCCCTCGATCGGGGGGCCCGACGCGGCGGACTCGGCCCACAGGTTCTCGCCGATCTGACGCAGGCCCGCGGGGTTCACGAAGTCCGCCAGGATGATCTGCCCGACCTCCTGCGGCTCGGTCTCGCCCGGCAGCAGCACGTTCACGCGCCCGTCGGCGGTCACGTCCACGCTCGTCGCGCTGGGCGGGATGTTGATGTTCGGCTCGATCAGGCGGCCAACGGAGTTGGCGAGCACGAGGTCGCCGTTCGCGTTGAGCGTGAAATTCCCCGCCCGCGTGTAGGCGATGCCCGATCCGGTGAGATCGTTCTCGACGGCGACCTGAAAGAACCCGCGTCCGTCGATCATGAAGTCGAGCTCGTTTCCCGTGGGCTCGGGCGAGCCCTGCTGGAAGGTCTGCTGGGTGCCCGAGACGCGGACGCCGAGCCCGACGTAGAGCCCGGTGGGCCGCTGGTCGCCGTTGGCGGACTCGACGCCCGGCTGCTGCTTCTCGATGTACATCAGGTCCTGGAAGTTGACCCGCGATGACTTGAACCCGGCGGTGTTGATGTTCGCCAGGTTGTTCGAGATCACGTCGAGCTGCGTGTTGAGCGCCTTGAGCCCGGACGCGGCGGAGTTCAGTGAGAGAATGGCCATGCGGTGGTCCCTTGGGTCAGGGGGCGCGATGCCCCACGAGCCAAGAGCAACCCGAATGCCAACCCTGATCACGTGCGCGAGAGATGGCTGTATTTCACGGCTCGCCGGTTTCGCGGAGTGCCTCGATGCTGGGGACAGCGTTGAGCAGATGCTCCACCATCGTCGTGTCGAGCGTCGTGTCCGGATCGAGCTCCGCGAGTGTCATCGAGAGTGACTGCAGCCGGGCATCGACCTCCCAGCCGACGGTGCTCGCGCCGGTTTCGTCGTGGATCCAGAGCGCGACTTGCCGGCGGACGTCGTCCGGCGCATCGAGGTTGTCGAGCACCATGTCGAGCGTCCGGACGGATGCCAGCACGCTGCCCCAGCTGCCGCACGCGATGGATCGGCTCAGCAGCCCCGACTTCGTCTCACCCGCGGTGATCCAATCCGGCGGCGCGGGCGAGGCAAGATGGGACGTGACCCAAGTGTCTTGTACGGACGTGGATAACGGGATCCACGCAGCGGAGTATGTCTCGCGATACCGGCAGTTGATCCGGTCGAACTCGCTTCGCTCGGATGTACCCGATATCGCCGCGATCCCCACGAGCGCAATCAGCGCAACCACCAGCCCGCCCACGATGGCCTCGGTGCGGATCATGGTGCTCTATCCGGGTCGACGAACGCTCGGTTCCCTGGCGTCAGCCGGTGCGGCCGAACGTGTTGATCGCGCGCTCGAGCATCCGGTCGTGGTAGGAAATGATGCCGATGTTCGCGCCCACGGCCTTGGCCGCGGCCTGCACCTGCATCATCGTGTCGATCTCGGAGACCGCGCTGCCCTCGACGGCCCCCTGCACGATTGTGCCGGAGGCGGGGACGAACCCCGTCGCGGCGATGGCGCTCGTGTCGAAGAGCCCGTCGCCCTTCTTCACGAGCTGCTGGCGGTCGGGGACGTCCACGAGCCGGAGGGTGTCGATGGGAACGTCGTTGGCGGCGATCGTGCCGTCGCGGGCGATGGAGACGCGGGCGCCGTCGGGGATCGCGATCGGGCCGTTGCCCGAGCCGAGGACGAGGTGCCCGGAGGACGCGAGGGCGAGGTGCCCGTCAGAGTTGCGGGTGAGCCGGCCGTCGCGGGTGAGGCTGGTGCCGTCGCCGTCGGCGACGGCGAAGAACCCGTCGCCCTGGATCGCGAGGTCGAGGTCGTTGCCGGTCTGGTCGATCGGGCCTTGGGCGAAGCCGATGCGGGAGGCCGCGGGGATGACGCCCGCGCCGAGGCGTTCGAGCAATCGATCGGAGGGCAGGTGGTAGACGCCGTCCTCCGTGCGGACGGGGTCGCGCTGCTTGACGTCGGGGATGAGCGGCTTGTACCCCGCGGTGTTGAGGTTCGCGAGGTTGCTCGTGAGGACGTCCTGGCGGTGGAGGGCCGTCAGGACGCCCGAAGTCGAGATGTCGATGCCGTAGCTCACGCGCGGGAGAGAGCGATCGGCGTGCCAATCAGTTCGGGGCTTCGGAGGGCGGCGGGTCGGCATGGTCTGCGCGTTCGCGCAGGATCGGCTGCACCTGCCAGTAGGTCAGCGACCGCCAGGCCCACTCGAGCGGGCCGAACCGGAAGACCATGAGCCAGAGCGGACTCCACACCAGCTGGGCGGTCCAGACGGTCAGGATCACCGCGAGGAGTTCGAAGCGTGAGAACGTGCCGTAGAGGCCCAGCCCGACCCCCCAGAAGAACCAGCCGCAGATGACGGTCTGGGCGATGTAGTTCGTCAGCGCCATCCGCCCGCACGCGCCGAGCATGTACGCGAGGACGGACCGGGCCAAGAAGAGGGTGAAGAGCATCACGACCGCGGTGTGCCCGAGCGTCATCGCCATCCGCGCGCCGTCGTAGAGGACCCAGCCCCACGCCTCGATCCCCGGGTGCTCGAACTTCGTCACGTCGAGCCAGAGGGTGTACCCGCGCAGCGGGAACGCCACGGCGTAGCAGACGCCCGCCATGACGAGGTAGAACCGCGCTGAGCGCGCCCCGGTGATGATGCCGAGCTTGAACAGCGCCATCCCCGTGAGCATGAACATCGCGCCGTCCCACAGGCCCCAGTAGTACAGGCCCTTGGTGTGCCCCTCGATGATGCCCTTGCGCTGCCCGAGCCAGATCGTCCCGTACCCGCCCTGGTACCGCTTCATCTGCTCGGCGAGCTTCTCCGGGTCGGTGTCGTACCGCTTCCATTCGAGCCACGTGTCGAGGGTCTCCTGCTCCTCCTCGGTGAGCGTCTCGCCCTGATCGACGCGCTCGTGCAGCACGATCGCCTGCTTCTCGAGCCCGTAGTCTTGGATCATCTGGGCGGTGTTCCCGCCCACGAGCGGCAGCCACGCGACGCCCGCGCAGGCGAGCAGCGCCCAAGGCGGCAGCTTGCGGAAGACGTACAGCAGCAATCCGATCACGCCGTAGAAGTACAGGATGTCCCAGCTCCAGAGCAGCCCGTACGCGTGGACGAGCCCGAACGCGATGAGCCACATGTTGCGCCGGAGGTGGATGTCCGCCGAGGGCTCGCCCTTGGCTTCGAGGCGCGCCGTGAGCAGGACGACACTCGCACCGAAGAGGAGCCCGAACGCACCGCGGGCAGTCCCCTCGAAGGCGAACGTGAGCACGCCGTAGGTCCACGCGTCGAGCCAGCCCGAGACACCGACGCTGAGCTGGTACTCGGTCGCATCCACGGGCAGCGCGAACCCGTTCATGTTCATGAGCAGGATCGCGAGCACCGCGACGCCGCGGAAGACGTCGAGCGCCCCGATCCGC
>JAUHXM010000002.1 GCA_030426605.1 Phycisphaerae bacterium
GGCGGCGGGCTTCGCTCAGGCGGGCCCGACCGTGACGTACGAACGTGTGCCTTCGCCGGCGATGAGCGCCCTCGACATCTCGCCCGACGGCCGCTTCGTCGTCGGAGCCGTCGATCAGGACGGCGACAATCTCGCCGACGGCACGTACCGGTGGGACCGCGTGACGGGCGAGTTCCTCGTCCTGCCGAGTGAAGGGCTCAACGCGGTCGCGGTCTCCGATGACGGGCAGACGATCGTGGGGGACATGCCCGACCCCGCCGACCCGGACCCGGAACTGGGGATCGTGGCCGCGATGTGGGAGCCGGGCACGCCGTCGTCCCGCGTGGGCACGTGGCAGAGCCTCGGGTATCTCCCGAACGCGAGCGAATGCCCGAGCCGCAGCAATTCCTACGACCTCAGCGCCGACGGGTCCGTCGTCGTCGGGCTCAGCTGGGACGGGTGCAGCGGGCGCGGGTTTGTCTGGAACGAGGCCGCGGGCATGCAGGAGCTCCAGGCGCTCGGCTTCGGCGGGAACCGCGCTTCGGTGGTCTCGGCGGACGGCTCCGTCGTCGCTGGGTTCGCCCAGGGCACCTTCGCCCGAACCCCGGCGATTTGGGACGGCAACACGCTTTTGGGCGAGTTGATCGATCCGTCGGCGGATCTCCAGGGTGAGCTGACCGGGATGAACGACGACGGATCGATCATCCTCGGTACCGCCTACATGGGTGCCCCCGACGCTGTCTACGACGCCGTCAGGTGGACGCCCGCCGACGGGCTCGAGGTGATCGGGACGGGCTCACTGCTCGACGGGTGGGCGGGCCGCGCCCAAGACATCGCCGACGACGGCACCGTCATCGGGTTCGACCACTTGTTCGGAAACCGGCGTGCTTGGATCCAGCCGCAGGGGCAGGGCGATCTGCTTCTCCTCAACGATTGGGTGCCCGACCACGGGACCGATGACCTGATCGTCCCGACCGCCATCACCGCGGACGGGCGTGCGTTCGTCGGGTTCGCGATCGGGACGACGCGGTGGGTCGCGTGGGTTGTGACGGTCACGCCGGAGTGCGCCGCCGATGTGGACGGCAACTGCACGCTGAATATCGATGACATCGACGCGTTCGTCGCGGCCTTCCTCGGGGGCGACCTCTCGGTTGACTTCGACGGCAACGGCACGCTGAACATCGACGACATCGACGCGTTCATCGCCGCGTTCCTCGCGGGATGCCCCTGATCGAGCCGGGGGTCGCGTCGGCTTCCCCGGTCCCGCTCGGTCGCGCGGGCGGGCTCTGAGCTCGGCCGCGTCTGACCGCGTTCGGGCTCGCGATCCCAGCTGGGCGCTCCCCAGGAGCGGCGTCGGCAGCCCGCCGAGCGCCCGGCGATGCTTCCAAGCCGTGTGCGCGCAGGCCTCGCCCGTTTCGGGCGTGGCTGTGTGCGCGCACGGCGGATGAGCGAGACAGGGACGTACACCAACCCCCTGTCGTGCGCCGCAAGCCCATGCTTCGGAATAGATTCGGTCGTTCGGCCGTACCGCTCACGCCGGAGACGCGCCCGATCACCGTACGGGGGCGGTGGTGCCCGGCTCGTGCGAAACGCGCGCAGCCGGGGCGATACCAGGCAGTTGGGTGCCTCGCGACCGCGAGCCGTCGCCGTCCACAGGCAGTATGAAACACGATTCATCGCGTGCTCATGCCGTGTTCAAGCCGCGGCCCGATTGTTCTGTTGACCGGCGCGGAGGCCCGCCGGCATGAGCCGCACCGCTGCGGATCAACGTCGGCCTCATCGGAAGGACACGACATGAATCGCCGTCAATACACGACTCGTACCCTGACACTCGTTGCTGGGCTGGCCGTCTCCGCGATGCCCGTTCTTGCGGGTCCGGAATCGAACGCGCGCTCATCGAAGGGCGAACCTCAGCGTTCGTACGTGGAACGATCGCTGGACCAGGCCGCTGAACATCGCCGCACACTCGCGTTCGCCGAATGGAGCGAGCTCGTCGGCACCGAGGTCGTCAACCGCAACGGCACATCGCTGGCGACGGTGAACGATCTGATTATCGACCGCGGCACCGGCCGGATCATGTCCGTCGTGATCCGCGACGGCGGGCTCCTCGGCCTCGGCGGCAAGCTGGTCGCCGTCCCCTACAGGGCGTTCGAGTTCAACAGCACGCCCGCCGAGCTCGTGCTGGATGTGACGCCCGAGCACCTCGAGCAGGCCCCCGAGTTCCGAGCGGAGAATTGGATCGAGCTCGATTCCGCCGATTGGACCGACGAGCTGCGCGAGTCGTACCAGGAAACCGTCCGCGGGATCGACGCCGACGCGCGTGACCCCTTCGCGCGGGGCGTTAAGGATGCCGACACCGCCGAGTTCTCCGGCCATATCACCGCTGTCCGCCGCGTGCAGACCATGGGCGGCGACGAGAACGTCGAGATCGACATCCGCACCGAGGACGACGCCACGCGCACCGTCGTGCTCGGCCCGTCCTGGCACGTCATGAGCAACCCCGCGGCGCCCATGCGCACCGCGAAGATCAGCGTGACCGCCTACGAGCTGCCTCGTGACGCGAAGGGCCGGCTCGTCGCGAAGTCCGTCGAGGTGAACGGCGCCAAGCTCCCGTTGCGCGACAACAAGGGCAACGCGATGTGGTACACCGGCGACCACACGTCCTCGGCCTACGGCGATGACGCGATGACGCCCATGCTGCGCATCACGGACCTGATCGGCAAGGACGTCAACGCTCGCGGTGAGGACGGCGGGGAGATCATCGGCGCGATCCTGGAGCTCTCGTCCGGTCGTGTCGCGATGCTCGAGCTCGACCCCGACGAAAATATCCTCGGCATCGCCGACGAATCGAAGTGTCTCCCCTGGACCATCGCGGCGGTGGGGGACGAGAGCGTCGGTGTGGACGCGGACCGCGACATGCTGCTCGCCAGCAGGCCCATGCCCGAGCAAACCCGGATGTTGTCCACCCCGACCGAGCTGGGCTCGATCTACAGCGCGTTCCGGGTCGATGTCGCCGAGTTCAAGCCGCTCGATCGCTCCGAGAACACGGCCCGCAAGCAGGTCCTGAACTGGTCGGACCGCGACGAGATCGTCCGGGCGTATCAGGCGGGCGAGAAGCAGACCGTCACGGGTAAGGTCCGTGCCGTGTCGAGCGGCCCGCTCGGCAGCACGGAGCGCGACATGCGGTGGGTCACCCTCTCAACCGACCGCGGCGAGCGGGAAATCGTGCTCGGCCCCGAGTGGTTCGTCGATCAGCGCGGCCTCGATCTCGGCTCTGGTGATGAGATCACCGTGCACGCGAAGCGGGCCCGGGTCGGTGACCGGTTCGTGCTGATCGCATCGTCGGTCGAAAGTGCCGACGGCACGTCGTGCACGCTCTGGAGCGATGAGCGCCCGGCGTGGAAGGCAAGCATGCACAAGGGCGGGTAACCACACGCCCCGTGTGTGAACCCGGTGTGGGGCTCGTCCTCACACCGGGTTCCGTTCCGGCGGGGGTGGTTGTCGCGCGGGTGTTCGTCCGCGGACCGATGGTGGGTTCGGCCTGACGGTCGAGAATCCGACGCGTGCGAGACAACCTCGATGCCCCCATGCCCGGGGGTCGGGCACTCAAGAGAGCCCGGCCCTCGGGCTCCTTCGTGCGCTTCGCGTGCTAGACGGGGCTCGGCGCGGCGGGCCCGTGCGCCGCGACGCTGGAATCGGCCGCGGGGACAAGCCCGAACAAGCCGATCATGGTGCGTGGCTCACCCTTGACCTCCGGGTCGGGGGTCGCCGTGAGGCGGACGTGCCATTGCGATTCGAGCCCGCTCAACGAATAGCAGGCGTGGAGCAACTCGCCGCGCGCCGCCCGAGTCTGTGCGCTCGCGGACAGCGCCCGCGCCGCGTCGGCGCCGACCAGATCAGTCCAGGACCCGAAGTCTTGGACGCGACCCAGCCCCGCCGATCGGAAGGCCTCCTGGAACCCGTGCGACCACACGATGGTGCCGCTCGCGACCTCCCAACGGACCGCGCACGCCTTCGCCGCCGTGATCGACTGACGGAGGCGTCGGTCACGGACGGTCAGTTCCGCCAGCCTGGTCTCCATGCTCTGTCGCTCGGCGTCGGCGATCTTGGCCGATCTCCCCTGCTCCTCGACGGTCCGCTCGAGCGTGTTGTACTGCGTGTGCATCTCGGGCAGCCGCAGGGCACCCGGCAGCATCCTGATGACGAGCACCGCGGTGGTGAGCGAGACCGCGGCGGTGACTGCCTTCATCACGCCGCTCACGCGGTACGCGGGCCACCAGAAGATCGCCGCGTCGATCGCGTGGGTGATCCCGCACGCGAGGATAAACGCGACGAACATCCAGCCGACACGCGGCAGCCGTGTCTTACGCTGATACAACAGGACGATCGCGAGCGACGCCGGGATCGAGACGTACGCGACGAAGATCGCGAGATCCGACACGATGTGGAGCCAACCCTCGAACAAGCCCCAGTTCCCGCAGTGCCATCTCGACGGGTAGTCCGACGTATCGAAGAGCTTTTGGATAAAGGTCATTGGGTGAAACTCCGGGCGCTCCGCGGGGTCCGAGGCGTGAGCGGGCCCGTATGCCGCCCGACGGCCCGGGCCGCCTGCGCCGCACTACACTCGCCGCCGAACCGAGGCACGCCGTGCCGCGTGACAGGTCGCTCAGGGGGTTTACGATGGACGAACAACTCCGCGTCACGATCGCGCACGGCGACTACGGGACGCTGCGGTCGGTTGAAGAGTCGCTCCCGGCGTGGTGCTCGCTCGTCACGGCGTGCAACACGGCCGCCGAGCTGAGGTCCGCCGCCCGAACCGACCGCCCGGATCTCATCATCTCCGGTGTGGTGTATCCCGACGGCGACGGCATCGACGCCTGCATCGAGATCGGGCTCGAGCGTCCCATGCCCGCGGTGATCGTGACCGCGCGGCGATCGATGGAACTCGTCACGAAGGCGATGGAGGACCACGTGATGGCGTACCTCATCGAGCCCGTGACCAAGGAAGACCTCGAAGCCGCCCTGATCGTCGCGTGGTCCCGGTTCCAGCAGCTCGAGGCGCTCGAGCGGGAGGTGGGGGATCTGCGTGAGGCCCTCGCCGCGCGGAAGCTCATCGAGCAGGCCAAGGGCGTGCTGATGGCGCGGGAAGGGCTGAGCGAATCGGACGCGTTCGCGCGGCTGCGAACCGAAGCGCAGAACGACCGCCGGCCCATGAGAGACGTGGCGCGCGATATCGTGGAAGCTCAGACGATCGATTAGTTCACCGGGGGGTTCCCGCCGCATTCGTGTGACCCTCAGGGCTCACCGATCCGGGTCGGCGAACTGGATTGTGGGTCCCGGCGGCGTCGGCAGGACTGGTGAAGTGTAGGGCGTGCGAGCGTCGGGCGGTCAAACCTCAGAACACGGGCAGGTCCACGCTGAACTCCGCCCCACGTGGGTCGAGGTTCCGCACCCGGATCGTCCCGCCGTGCAGCTCGGCGATGCCCTGCGCGATCGCCAACCCGAGCCCGTGCCCCCGCTCACGGCGGACCTCATCCGTGCCCTGCACGAACCGGTCGAAGATCTTGTTGATCAGCTCGGGCGGCAGGCCGGGGCCATGGTCCTGGACGTCCACCGTGAACCGCTCCCCCTGCACCGACGCGACGATCCGGACAGACTCCTCCTCGGGCGAAAACCGGATCGCGTTTCGGATCAGGTTGTTGACCATCGTGCGCAGCAGATCGGGGTCCCCCTCGAGCTGGGCGTCCAGCCCGGCTTCGTCCGCCGCGAGCACCGGGTCGAGCCGAACCGCGTGCTGTTCCGCCGCGGCCAGGCAGTCCTCCACCGCGTCCATGACCAGCTCGTTCGCGCCGCACCGCTTGGGCGCCCTCGGGTTGCCCCCGTCGCGGACCCGAGCCAGCGTGAGGAAGCTCTCGACGAGCCGCCCGAGCTTGCGCATCTCCTCCTCAGCGGACTCGACGAACTCCTCCGCCTCCTCGGAGAGTGAGCCCCGGTCGATGGTCTGCGCTTCGAGCAGCAGCGTCGCGATCGGCGTCTTGATCTCGTGCGACACATTCGAGAGGAACCGAGCCTGCGACGCGAACGCGCGGCTCAGCTGCGACCGCGCGTCCTCGAGCTGGGCCGCCAACCGCTGGACTTCGGGGCCCGCATCGGCGAGCCCGTTCTCGTCGGGGTCGTTCAGCCGGTCAAGCTGCTCGGGGAGGAGGCTCGTCGCCAGACCCGACAGACGCTTGAACGGTTCGACCGCGATCCCCGCGATCAGCCAGCCGCTCACGAGGCTCGCGATCACGCCCAGGGCCCCCGCGAACATCAGCACCCGCACGACAAGCCCGATCTGCTGATCGACCCACGTGCTCGCCACGAGCACGACGACCGCGACACCATCCTCCTCGGTGGGCACCGCGACCAGGTACGTGGGCATGTCCGGATCCACGCCGAGGATCTTGGCTGCCTCGGGTCCCGGCCGCATCACGCTCTCGGTCCGCAGGTCCGACTGAGCGATCAGGCTCTCAACGAGCCGCGGCCAGCGGGGGATGTCGAACACCCTGCTCTCGCCCTCGCTCGTGACGACGTCGATCGCGATCCGCTCCAACGACAGCACGTCGAGCTCGATCCGCGCGATGTGATCGAGCGTGTCCGGCGTGATCGGCCGCCACTCGTTGTCCAGCTTGGCCTCGATCAGGGCGGTGCGTGTGAGGAGCCGCTCGTGGAATGCCTGCATGGTCACCGCGCGCTGGTACCACCAGAACGCAAACCCCGTCACGAACAGGATGAGCGTGAAGATCGCGACAACCCACAGCGTCAGGCGCGCACGCAGCGAGATCCGCCACCGGCCCCTGTCGTTCGCGGGACGTGCCATCGCTACTCCATGATCCCGAAGCGGTAGCCGGCGCCTTTCACCGTGTGGATGAGCTCACGCTCGAACCCGCGGTCGATTTTCTTCCGCAGCGCCGAGATGTACACGTCGATCACGTTGCTGCCGGGGTCGAAGTTCATGTCCCAGACCTTCTCGCCGATCTGGGCCCGGCTCAGCACGCGGTTCTGGTTCCGCATGAGATACTCGAGCAGGGCGTACTCCTTGTTGGAGAGCTCCTCGCTCGTCTCGCCGCGGGTCGCGACGCGCGTGTAGAGGTCGAGTTCGAGATCGTCGCACTTGATGACGCGCCCCTCGCTCGCCTCGCCCCGCCGAAGCAACGCTCGCAGACGCGCGAGCAACTCCTCGAACTCGAACGGCTTCGTGAGATAGTCGTCCGCGCCGGCGTCCAGCCCGCTCACCTTGTCTTCGGTGCTCGAGAGGGCGGTCAGCATCAACACCTTCACGTCAACGGACCGCCGACGCAGATTCCGGCAGACCTCCACGCCGTCGCGGTCCGGCAGCATCAGGTCGAGCACGATCGCGTCGTACTGCCCCCCCGCGGCGAGGTCCTCGCCCTCGAACCCGGTATGCGAGACATCCACGGCGTACCCGTTCTCACGCAGGCCCCGCTCGATCCCCGCCGCCATCTTCGGATTGTCTTCGATCACGAGAATGCGCATGCGTGCTCCGGTCATCGCGCCGGGCATCGGCGCGAGCGATCGATCATTCGCCCAGCATTATTACGGCTCGAACCCGCCCGCACCCCTCAGATTCCGCCGCGGCCGCGGATTCGGGGCCACACGGCGCCCGCTTAAGGGTGTTTTCATCCAGCCATCACCGGGCGTCCATGCTGGCTCCCCATACTTCTCCCATCGCCAGGCGGGGGGCGGACCTCCCCGCCGCACAGAAAGGGAAGCCATGCAATCAGAAACGACACACGAAACCCCCCGACGCACCGGGTTCATCATCGTCGCCGCCACACTCGCGGCGCTGTCGGGCGCCGTCGTCAGCGGGTGCAACACCGTCGAGGGTGCCGGTGACGATATCGAGGCCGCCGGGGACGCGATCTCCGACACCGCCCGCGACGCGAACGACTGACCCCCGAGCGTCACTATGAGCACCGATTCATGCTGAGGACATGCGGTTCTCAGACGCACGAACGAAAGTAACCACTGGAAACACGAGGCGGGCACGGGCATGCCGACCGACCCGTCCATCAACGAACCCGGCACCAGAAAGGAAACGTCATGTTGGGCATGGCACTCGCGTTCTTTATCATCGCCATCATCGCCGCGGTCTTTGGCTTCGGCGGGATCGCCGGCGGTGCCGCCACGATCGCACAGGTCTTGTTCTTCCTGTTCATCGTGCTCTTCCTGCTCTCGCTCCTGTCGGGCCTGGCCCGTCGGGGCAAGGCCGCCGCATGACGCACCGATCCGCCCGGCTCGGCCCGGCGTCGTGCAGGGCCGCCCATCACACCAACTCAAGGAGCAACCCATGAAACGCAAAGCCTGGAACACAACGCTCCTCGCGGTGTCCGCGACGGCCCTGCTCGGCGCCGGGTCGATGATCGCGGGCTGCGAGGAAGAAGACCCCGTGGACGAAGCCGTGGACAACGTCGAGGACGCCGTCGATGACGCCTCTGACGGGATCGAGGACGCGGCCGACGACGTCGGTGACGCGATCGAAGACGCGACCGATGACCCCTGATCCGCGCATCCCGATGCTCACGCCGCACCTCGCACGACTCCACACGACCGAACCTCAAAGGAGGCAACCGATGGAAACCATCACCACACTCAAGGACGAAACGATCGCGGGTCTCCAAGACCTGATCGAGATCAACATCGACAGCGGCAAGGGCTTCAAGCAGGCCGCCGAGAACATCGAGAACACCGACATCGCGAACTACTTCCGTCGATGCGGCGAACGCCGCTCGACCTTCGCGGGTGAGCTGCAACGCGTCGTCGGTGCGAACGGTGAGAAGCCCGAAACCTCCGGCACCGTCAAGGGTGCGGTGCATCGCTGGTGGCTCGGCGTCCGCGGGACCGTGCAGAGCGGCGACGAGCACGCCATCCTCGCCGAGGCCGAACGCGGCGAGGACGCCATCAAGCACCGATATGAGGAGGTCCTCAAGGAAACGGCCGGCAGCCCGCTGAACGAGACGCTGCACCGGCAGTATGCCTCCGTCAAACACGACCACGACACCATCCGCGACATGCGCGATGCGCGTGCATGATCCATCAACTCCCCATCAGCCCTCCCGCGCACCCCGAAAGGGGGGCGCGGGGATTTCCGCATCACGGCCCGCTCGGGATCCGTGCGTGAAAGGGAACGGCCGGAACGTTGAGAATGGTCCCGCGGTCCGGTCCGGCGGTCGTATGTGGAAGACCGTCCGTGTGTGCTGACCAGTCCGGAAACGATACCGTGGAACTCGCCGTTGGAATCGGAGTCGCAGCCTTGGCCTTGGTCGGCACTTGGGGCCTCACCATCGCCCGCCGCCGGCTTGAACACGAGGCAAAGCACGGCCACGAGCGGTCAACCCGCCCAATCCGACGACGATGATCCGCGGACGGCTTGCACCACGCGGAGATCGATCAGTCGTTCAGTCAGAATGGAGCCGGGGGGAATCGAACCCCCGTCCCGGAACGGTCAGCACGGCGCCTCTACGCGTGTAGTCGCTGATTTAATCTCGACGCTCGCCCGGGCAGCGACACCCTGGCTTCGCGTCCAGCACCCTGGAACCTCCTCGCCCGTGCGCCAGGTTGCGCCACACACGGACCAGCCCGATGATCATGATCCCCCGCCTCATCGGGCGTCGGGCGGAGGATCCACGGCTGTATTAAGCCGCGAGAGCGAACTGCGGTTCGGCAGTTATTGTGGTTGCGTGCTTTTTACGAGGCCAGCACGCCCCTCGACGCGCCACGCCGAGCTTTCTCCCGTCCGGTCGACTGCCGTATCGGCCCCAATGTGTCGAACGCCGGCGGGCAACCGCCCGCCGACCCACGAACCATCATAGGGCCCGCCTTATTCCGGGTCCGGCTCGATCGCCCGCGAGCCCATCGGCAGCGGGAAGACCACCGGCATCGTCGCCATCAGCCTCGTCCCGGGTCGCCGCGGCTTGTCGGTCATCAACGCCGAGATCGCGTCGAGCAGATCGTTCAACTCTGTCAGCTCGTCCTTCGTAAGCCACCCGAACACCGACCCAAAGTGCGTGTCGCGCCCCACACCCTTCGTGATCGCACCCCGCTCGAACGAGTCGGCGATCTTCCGTCCCGCGTCGCGCAGCTGCGCCTGCACGTACGCGTTCAGCGCGTCGATCAGCTCCGGGTCGTTCCTGTCGTACTTAATCCACCACCGCACGGACGCGAAGACCCGGGCGTCGCGTTTCCCCGTCGCCTTCGTCCCGACCTCCTCGATCAAGCCAACCTGCTCGAGGTGATCGATGTGCTTGTACAGCGACGCCGGGTGCCGCCCGAGCTGGGCCGCGATCTCCCGCACCGACGCCTCGCCCTGGTTCAGGATGACCTGGTGCACCGCGTGCCGGGTGGGCGAGGCCAGCGCCCGCACCTGGTCCGCCCGCGTAATGGTTCGCGCCTTTGGTGGCAATTTTCGCATCCGTGGAGCATACTCGTCGTATAAATTGGCAAATCGGTTAAAAAGACACGAATAAGAAGGCCCCGCACACCAGGAGAGTCCCATGCACCCCAATGCCTCACGAGCCCTCGCGCTCGCCGCGATCGCTGCGCTCACGCCCGCCGCCTCGGCGGACATCTTTCAGGACGACTTCGAGTCCGCACCCGTCGGCTCGTTCCCCGGCGATCCCTGGCACGACATCTTCGAACGCGCCGTGGACCGACCCGTGCCCGCACCCACCATGACCATCATCGAGACCACCGACGCCCACGGCAACGCGACACGCGCCATCCAGTCGTCCCAGACCAGTGGCACCAACGGCGCCTTCGTCCCCATCGAGCACGCCAACAAACACACCGTCTCGATGGACGTCCGCATCGACCGAGCCCCCGCCCCGAACCAGGGCTGGCCCATGGCCGTCGGTTTCATCCAGGACTCCGGCGTCGGATCGGGCGACGTGAACGCGAACCCCCAGGCACTCATCTACGGCTGGAACAACCGGCGCTGGTGGTTCTTCATCTCACAGGGGCAGGACAGGCCCGCCGTAAACGTCATGCTCGGCGGCCCGCAGTACCAGATCGGCGTCTGGTACCGGTTCACGATCACCGCCGATACCGAGCTCGGCGTGTTCGAAGCCACAGTCGCCGACGCCGCAACCGGTGACGTGCTCAACGAGCGCACCATCACCCACACCTCGTGGGACCCCGCTCGCGGCATGTTCGACGCCATCACCATGTTCGACGGCGAGTCCGCCACCGCGACCACCGTGGGCCAGGCAACCCTCGACAATGTTGTCTACACACCCGCGCCCGGCACTGCCATCCCCGCCGGCATGCTCGCGCTCGCCGTGGGCGCACGCCGCCGCCGCTGATCCCCGCGAGGGCGTCGCCACCGACTCTTGCGGTACCATCGCGCGCATGACGCGCGCGGGCCCATCAATCTCTCACACCGTCGCGTGGATCGGGCTCATCTTCGGCCCGGTCCTCGCGGCATGCGCCTACCTCGCCCTCCCCGGGCTCGACCACCCCGCCCGCGCCGCCGCAGCCCTCGCCGCCTGGATGGCCACCTGGTGGCTCACCGAAGCCATCCCCCTCAGCGCGACGGCACTGCTCCCCCTCGCGTTCCTCCCGTTGGCCGGTGTCGAGTCCATCCGCGCCGCCGCCGCCCCCTACGCCAACCCGCTCATCCTCCTCTTCCTCGGCGGGTTCATCCTCGGGCTCGCGATGGAGCGCTGCAACCTCCACCGACGCATCGCGCTGATCACGCTCTCACTCGTCGGCACCTCGCCCCCGCGCCTCGTCGCCGGGTTCATGCTCGCGACAGCCGTCATGAGCATGTGGGTCTCCAACACCGCGACCGCGCTGCTCATGCTCCCCATCGCCGTGTCGGTGCTCAACCAACTCGCCGACGACGCGCCCGACCAACAAACCGGCGAGAACTTCGCCCGCTGCCTCATGCTCGGCATCGCCTACGCCGCATCGGTGGGGGGCGTCGCCACCCTCGTCGGCACACCCCCGAACCTCGTCCTCGCTGCCTACCTCCACGACCAGCTCGACACCGACCTCTCCATGGCCCGCTGGATGCTCGTGATGGTCCCGCTCGCCGCGGTCTTCCTCCCGCTCATCTGGCTCGGGCTCACGCGGTTCATCTTCCCGATCAAGGTCGCGCGCATCCCCGGCGCCGCGGACCTCGTCCGCGACCGCCTCCGCGCCCTCGGCCCCATGTCCCGCGCCGAATGGACCGTCTTCGCCGTCTTCAGCATCACCGCGCTGTGCTGGGTCACGCGACCCCTCATCAACACGCTCGGCGACAACCTCGCCTGGCCACCGCTCACGTCACTCACCGACCCGACCATCGCGGTCATCGCGGCGCTCGCGCTGTTCGTGATCCCGACGCACGCCCGCACGCGCACCTTCGCGATGGACTGGACCACCGCAGAACGCGTGCCGTGGGGCATCCTCATCCTCTTCGGCGGCGGGCTCTCCCTCGCCGCCGCCATCTCCGCCACCGGGCTCGACGCCGCGATCGGGCAATCCATGTCCGGCCTGCATGGCGTTCACCCGCTCGTCGCGATCCTCGTCGTCACCACCGGCGTCGTCTTCCTCACCGAGCTCACGAGCAACACCGCGATGGCCACAGCCGCCATGCCCGTCCTCGCCGCCGCCGCCCCCGCCATCGGCGTCGAGCCCGAGCGTCTGCTCATCCCCGCCGCCGTCGGCGCCAGCCTCGCCTTCATGCTCCCCGTGGCGACGCCCCCGAACGCCATCGTCTTCGGGTCCGGCCGCGTCAAAATCGCCGACATGGCCCGCGCCGGGCTCGCCTTCAACCTCGCGGGTATCGTCCTCGTGACCCTCATCGCCTTCTTCGCGACCGACCTCATCCTGCCCCCAGCGTGAGTGACCCGCCATGAACGTCGCCGTCATCATCCCCGCCGCCGGCTCCTCCGAGCGCTACGTCGCCGCCGCCCGCGCCGAGGGCAACGAGTCCGCGCGCTCCAAGCTCGACGAGGACCTCGGCGGCCGCCCCGTCCTCCACCGCACCGTCGAACTCTTCACCAACCGCGACGACGTCCAGACCATCATCGTCGCCGGCCCCGCCGACGATGATGAGATGGACGCCTTTCGCGCGCGCCACGCCGACAAACTCTCCATCCTGGGCGTCACGATCGTCCCGGGCGGACAAGCCCATCGATACCAATCGGTGGGAGCCGCCCTCACGCACGTCCCCGACTCCTGCACGCACGTCGCCGTGCACGACGCCGCCCGCCCCGGCGTACCCCATCCGATGCTCGACCGCCTCTTCGACGCCGCCGCCCACCAGCCCGCCGTGATCCCGGCGCTGCCGATCGCCGACACGATCAAACGCACCGCACCCGCCCCCGAGCTCAACCCGCCCGCCGACCCCCTCGCGTCCATCCTGGGCGACGCCGCCGCGAGCACCCCCGATGCGCGCAAAGTCAGCGAGACCGTCGATCGCGCCGACCTCGTCGCCGCCCAGACACCCCAGATCTTCAGCCGTGATCTCATCACACGCGCCTATCAGCAATCCGACCTCGCCAGCACGGACGACGCCGCCCTCGTCGAACGCCTGGGCGAACCCGTCCTCGTCATCGAAGGCGACGTCCGCGCGATGAAGATCACGACACCCGCCGATCTGCGCGCCCTCCGCGCGATGCTGAACCTCAAGGGCCCCGCCGAGCGCGCGACGCACAAGCGGTTCTGAAGAATCCCGAGCACCGCGCACCCCGAATGTCAATCCCACTGGCCACGCCCGCGCCGTGTTGTACCGTTTCTCGCGGGGCAACAGCCCTGCCGCGTGAGGAGCGTGCCCGATGCACAGATCGATCGTCACCGCAATCGGTATGACGCTGCTCGCGCCCGCCGCCGGCGCCGCCCCGATGAACATCATTTTCTACGGCAACAGCTTCACCGGCAGCGGCGGGGGTGTCCAGCACCTCGTGCGCGACATCGCGACCGCCGCGGGCCACGAGACCCCACACATCTACGCCCGCGTCGTCGGCGGACAAACACTCGAGTACCACCTCATCACCGGCACGGGCTGGATTACCTCGCAGATCCCCGACGGCGAGCACTGGGACGCCGTCGTCATGCAAGAGCACAGCACCCGCACGACCTCGCACCCGATGGACGGCAACATCCCCGCCTTCTTCGCCGCCGCCCAGGGGCTCTACCAAGCCGTCCAAGACCACAGCCCCGACGCCCGCGCCGTCCTCTTCGAGACATGGGCCCGCCAACCCGACAACGCCGTCTACCCGACCATCTGGCCGAGTGCGTCGGACATGCAGGCCGAGGTCCGCATGTCCTATGACCAAGCGAACGCCCTGCTCAACGACCAGGGCACGTCAACCGTCGCACCCGTCGGCGACGCGTTCGAAGCGGGCGACTTCGACCGCTCCCTCTACAGCGGCGATCTCTACCACGCATCCGACACCGGCGCGCTGCTCATCTCCCTCGTCCTCTACGGCACCATCTACGAAGACCCAACCCTCGCGGATATCGATCTCGCGAGCGTCGGGACGAACCTGGACCTCACGGATGAGGACCGCGCGTTCGCCGTCGCGCTCGCCGAGTCGGTCCTCGTCCCCGCGCCGGCTTCGACGGCCACGCTCGCCACGCTCGGGCTTACGGCGACGCGCCGCCGTCGCCCAGATCGAGCGAACTCCACGCCATCCCATCGGGCGCCTTGAGCGTTTCGAACCGCGTCCTGATCTCGAGCTTCTGAAGATCGATCACCGTCACGATGTCCGCGTTCGTGTTCGCGACGTACGCCACGTCGCCCTTGGGCGGAATCAGGATCCCGATCGGCACCGGCCCGCCGACCGTGAACATCCGCCCGTCCTGATCGTCCGACGCCCGCGCCGTCATCGGCACACGCCCGATCTCGCGCTTCGCCTTCGCGTCGAACACGGCGACCTCGCCCGAGTTCGCGCACGACACGAGCACCCGCCCGCCGTCGGGTGTGAACTTCGCCCGGATCGGGAACAGCCCGCACGCCAGCGTCTTCACGACCTTCAGCGTCTCGACATCGATCACGCTCACCGTGTCCGCCGCCCGGTTCGTCACCCACACCTCACGCCCATCAGGAGAGACGTCGATCCCCTCCGCCCCGCCGCCGGTGTAGATCGTGCCCAGCCCGGCACCGGCGGCGACGTCGAACGCCACCACCGTGCCCGACCCGATATTCGACACGAACGCCCGCGACTCGTCCGGCGTCAGCACCACCATGTGCCCGACGCTCTGGTCGTGCTCAAGCACGGTCACGACCGCGCGCTGAATCACGTCCACGATCACGAGCGTGTTGTTCTGCTCGGTCGTGACCGCGACCCGACGCCCGTCGTCGAAATACTCGATGC
The DNA here is from genome assembly GCA_030426605.1 of Phycisphaerae bacterium. GTDB lineage: Bacteria > Planctomycetota > Phycisphaerae > Phycisphaerales > UBA1924 > BQJQ01. The sequence goes on from JAUHXM010000002.1 coordinate 15,342, forward strand.
CGTGCGGCCGCCGGTGCTCGCCCAGGTCGATCGTGCCCGTCACCGCCCGCGAGGGCAGGTCGATCACCGTGAGCGTGTTGCCCGGCGTCTGCGCGCCGTAGTTCGCGACGACCGCCGTGGTCCCGTCGGGCGAGACCGCCGCCTCGTGCGGGCCCTCCCCGGTCGGCAGCGTCACGATCTGCTCGCCTGAGTCAGCGTCGAAGAGCGTCGCCGAAGCGACCGACTTGTTCAGGACAACCAGCGTCCCGTCGGCGGCCGCGTGCGATGCCCCGAACGCCGCGATCCCCGTTGCGATCGCCCAGATCCGCCCCGTCCGCATGGCCCACCTCGCGTTCCGCCGACCGACCGGGCCGGTGCACAACGCTACCGAGGGCGGGCCACGCCGGTTGCCGCCCCCGCACGGCGTGCGACGCGCGAGTCACCCCGAATCAGGTGCAACCCGGATCGAGCGCAGCCCGGATCGAGCGCAACCCGGATCGAGGATGACCCGGCTCAGCGGTACCGCCGAACGACACCCTTCACGATGCCCTGCACCTGGCAGAACTTCACGCGGATCGCGTCAAAGTCCGGGTTCGCCGGCTGCAGGCGGATGTGGTCCGCTTCCTTGTAGAAGGTCTTGAGCGTCGTCGAGCCGTCCTCAAGCAGCGCGACGACCCGGTCGCCGTTGCTCGCCACCTGGGCCCGCTCGAGCAGGATGATGTCGCCGTCGAGGATGCCCTCGTCGCGCATCGACTCCCCCTCGACCTGCAACGCGAAGAGCGACTGCGCCGGGTCGGTCGCGCCGAGGATCTCCGCGAGATCGATCTCGTCCGTGTCCTCGACTTTCTCGATCGGGTACCCCGCAGCGATCTTCCCGACCAGCGGGTACCGCAACGGACGCGCCTCGTCGGGGACCGCGATCCCCTCAGCGATCGACAAAGAGCGTGCCTTGTTCGCCTCGCGAACCAGCGCGCCTTTCTTGATGAGCGCCTCGACGTGCTCGAACACCGTGACCTTGCTGACGCCGATTTCGTCGGCGAGCTCCTGCATCGTCGGGGAATAGCCACGCCGAACCCGCGAGTCGCGGATCAGCTGCAGAATGCGAAGTTGCTTGGGCGTCAGATTCATGACGCGCCTCCTTCCCACGCCCGGGCATCGCCCGCCCGGTGCTGGTGATCGGATCGCGGTCGGCACCAATGCCGCCCGCCGCGACGGCCGCGCCCAAGGCTCGGGCAAGCGTCATCGCGATCTTCAGGTCTGTCCCTTGTCCCGCCAGCGCCCGCTCCGCCGCGAACACCAGCCCCGCATGCGCCGCCAACACTTCGGGGCACGACGCGGGTTGAGATGCGTCTTCTTCCGGCTCGCTGCCAACCAGAACAGCGCCCGTACCACGCCACGACACCAACCCGATGCCCGAGGCACCGTCGAATTCGTCCACGTACGACCCGCCCGGCCCCAACCGGACGAGCGCCGCCGGCTTCTCTCCCAGCCGGCTCGTGTCGAATCGTGATGTCATGCTTGGTTGGAATCTCACAATCCCTCGGAACCAATTGATGGTACGTGATCCGAACGAAATCCTATCGACTCTGAGGGCGGTTGTCAATCGCGCTGATTCAGGCGCACCCAATTGTGGGTGATTCCGAACCCCAGAACCGGTGGATTCTGTGGAAATGTGACTCGTCTCTGAGTTTCGTTGCGCTCGCACTTTCGGCATCATAGGCATGAGAACCACAATCGGCGGTTATCCGTTTGGGATGTGAACGGATATTCATTCCGGACGTTAATCCGATCAAAAACCGCTCATAACGCCCCAGAATGCCTGCTCATGCACGCTCGAAGGTTGCCCCGGATCGGCGCACGCGTCCGAGAACCTCGAGCATCGTCAGCTCGGCCCGCACGGCCCCCGCGTCGATCCCCGTGCCGCGCACGATCTGATCGAGCGTCCGAGGCTCGCCAAGCACGTGCACGATCGCCGCCTGAACCCCGCTCAAGCCGGCGGTCGATCCCGCCTTGCTCCCTGTCGGCTCCCCCGATGTGGGCGGCACGGGCCTGGACGGATCGGCCGTCATCGCGCCGTGCGTCCCCTGGAACTGGTGGCGGGCCGCCCGCTCGAGCTGCTCGATCACGTGCGCCGGCTCCGTCACCAACGCCGCCGCACCCTCCCGGATGAGTTCGAGCGATCCCTTGCTCGCGTTCGAGTCCGCACGCCCGGGCAACGCCATCACCTCGCGCCCGTGGTCCTCCACCGCGTGCCGCGCCGTGATCAGCGCGCCCGATCCTTCGCCCGCCTCGATCACCAGCACCCCCAGCGCGAGCGCCGAGATGATCCGGTTGCGCGCCGGGAAGTTCTGCGCGTCCGGCGGCGTGTCCATGGGCAGCTCGCTGATCACCGCGCCGCGCCCGTCCGCGATCGCGTCGTACAGCTCGGCGTGCTCCGGCGGGTAGCACCGCGCGAGCCCGCAACCGAGCACCGCGATCGTGCGCCCGCCCGAGCGCATCGCCGCCCGGTGCGCCGCGGCATCGATCCCGCGCGCCCCGCCCGACACGACCGTCAGCCCCGACCGCGCGAGCACCCCCGCGAACCGCTCGGCCTGCTCGACCCCGTACGCCGTGCACGACCGCGAACCCACCATCGCAACGGGGTGCCGGTCGTCCGTGCTCGAGCGCAGCGCACCACGCACCATCAGCACGGGCGGCGCGCCCGGGACCTGCCCCAGCAACTCCGGGTATCCCTCGTCCTCGATCGACACGACGTGCGCGCCCGCGTCGGCGATCTTCCGCAGCTCGTCATCGACCGCCGCATCCGCCGAACGCATGCCCTCCGCCGCCCGGCGTGCCATCACGTCCCCGATACCGCGCACCGTCGCCAGATCCCGCGGGCTCGCGCTGAGTACCCCCCGCGCACTCCCGAACGCCTCGACCAGCCGCGCGATCCGCACGGGCCCCAGCCCCTTGATGAGCGTCAGGCGCAGCAGGTCCCGCGCCGCGTCGCTCGCCACCGGGCGGCCCATCACTCGGGCCCGATCCCGATCAGCACACGCTCGTACGCGCCGTCCGGCGACCGGTCGTCGTGCTCGGCGATCCGCGCGAAGACCTCGATCGGCTCCTCGATATCGATCGAAGTCGCCGCCGACAGGTCCGCCACCTGCTGCGTGTAGATCAGCCTCGGGTCCGGCCGGCGCAGCGTCATCAGCGCCCGCGTCGGCCCCGGCGCTTCCTCGGCCCGGTCGAACTCGAGACGCCACCCCGGGTTGGGCGCCTGTGCCGTGACGACGTGCACGTGGTCCGTCGCCGTCAGCCCCATCGGGGGCCCTCGGAACGTCCGGTCCACGGCGATCACCGGCTCGTCGGACCCGAACAGGGAGCACCCCCCGAGCACGCCGAGCCCGGCGATCGCGACCAATGCCTTCGCTGCCTTCGACGACTGGATCATGCCGATGCCCCTCAGAACGAGAATCTCCATCTATGGTACAACGCACGCACCCCGGACGTTCGGGGTCGGGTCGGTTCGCACCCGTTCCAGACAAGGGCCACGCCGTGACCATCCGCAGCATCCCGCGCTCGACCCTGATCGTGGGCGCCCTCACCGCCGTCGTCTTCATCCTCGTCGGCGTGGTCAGCTGCTCGATCAGCAACCCGATCCCCACCGGCACGACGCGCGCCACCCCGCCGAGCGCCGAGCCTGATATCCGCGTCCGCGTCGTCCGCGGCGCGACGCTCGCGACGATCGGGCACGACGACGCGCCCGCCGGCGGCCTGCTCGGGCTCCGATGGGACGAGGGTGCCCGCGGCGGCGCGGACGCCATCGCCTCACCCGTCGAGATCACCGTTGTCGGCGGATCCGTCGTCGTCCGCGCGACCACCGGCGAGACCTTCACCCACACGCCCGGCAAAGAGCTCACCATCGCCGAGCCCACCGAGGGCCACCTCGCGATCGACGGTGCCGCCATCCCCGGCGCGTTCACCATCCACCCCGGATCCTCCGACGCCTCGGGCACAGGCGTCTTCGACATCATCGCGACCATGGGCGTCGAGACATACCTGCCCGGCGTCGTCGCCAAAGAGCTCTACCCCACCTGGCCCCTCGCGGCGTTCCAGGCTCAGGCTGTTTGCGCCCGCAGCTACGCGCTGCACGAGCGTGCCCGCGCGCGCGGCACCGGGCGTCACTTCGACGTCGAGTCCACCACGCAGGACCAGGCGTTCGGCGGCGCGACCGACCTCGCCGTCGCCCACGACGCCGTCGAGTCCACCCGCGGGCAGGTCCTCACCTACCGCGGCGAGGTCCTCCGCGCGTACTACTCCTCCACCTCGGGCGGTCGCGCCGCCTCCGCCGCGGACACCTGGCCCACCGGCCCCGGCTACGAGTTCAACCTGCTGCCCCCGCTGCAGGCCGTCCAGCGCGAATACGCCGACGACAAGAGCCCAGCCTACCGCTGGGAGCGCCAGCGCCGCACCGCGCGCCTGAGCCTGCGCCTCCGCCGCTACGGCGAAGAACAGGGCAAGCCCGTCAAGAACATCGGCACCCTCGTCTCCATCGCGGCCAGCGAGACCAACGCCGTCGGCCGCCCCAAGGCCTACCGCCTCACCGACCACACAGGCCGCACCTTCACCCTCAAAGCAGAAGACCTCCGCGTCGCCTGCAACTGGCCCGTGCCCGGGGTGCCCGACATCACCGCCAAGCAACGCGTCCGATCGGGCGACATGACCGTCACCGTGGCCGGCGACGTCACGACCATCACCGGCCGCGGGTTCGGGCACGGCGTCGGCATGTGCCAGTACTCCTGCGCCGAGTTCGCGCGACAGGGACGCCCATACCGCGACATCGCGCTGCACTTCTACCCGGGCGCTGAGCTCCGCCGGTCGTACCGATAGGCGCCCGCACCCACGAGCCGCGACCGGGAGGGAGCGGGACGCTCGAACGGACACGCCAAGACCGCTCCCTCCCGGTCGCGGCTCGTCGATCACCCGATCTGAGATTGCGTGCCCGCGCGTCAGACGGTCAGATCAATCATCGCGCCGATCGGCGACATGACCCGGTGCGTCGTCCGCACGTCGGTCCGCTCGCAATCGCACGCCGGCGCGCTGGTCGCCGGCGGCACCTCGCCCATCGTCGGAGCGCCCAAATCGGGGTTTCGCGCCCACGGGTCCGCCGGCGCCGCGCGCTCAAACGTGTCCGTCCGATCGGGCTTGCGGTGCGGGGCCGACCGGTGCACCTCGTTCACCGCGCGCAGGAAGTCGTGGAACGGCACCGACCCCGGAGCCGCGTCGAACGGGTCGGGCCCGCGCACCACATGGGGCACCGCCGGCGGCGGTGGGGGCGGGGGCACGCGATGAAGGGGCACGATCGACACCAACCAACCTGTTGGCACATCACCTGCCATTCGCCCGCGTCCGAGAATCCCCGAATCGGATCGTGAGAATCGCGATCGGTCGGGTCCGTCTGTGCGAGCCCGTTGAGCGGAGTCAACGCGGGCGCTGCCCGTACCATCCGCCCGTGCGGACGAGCGACCTCGAATACGACCTCCCCACGGACCTGATCGCGACCGAGCCCGCGTCGCCGCGCGATAGCGCACGCCTCATGGTGGTCTCACGCTCGGACCCGACGCGGCTCGAACACCGCACCGTCCGCGATCTCCCCGAGTATCTCACCGCCGGCGACCGGATGGTCTTCAACGCGACCCGCGTGCTCCCCGCGCGGTTCCGGGGACGGAACCTCGACACGGGCGGGTACGTTGAGGGGCTCTACCTGCGAGACACCGAGGCCGGCGCGGACGGGCGCCCACGCTGGGTCGCGATGCTCAAGGCACGCCGATTCCGCGCGGGCCGGCGCGTCGGGCTCAACGACGCCGCGGGCGGGCACACCGGCGTCGAGCTCGAACTGATCGAGCGCTGCGAAACCGAACCGGGCGCGTGGGTTGTCGCCGTCGAGGGCGCCGGGGGGGCGAGCTCGCCCGAGATCCTCGAGCGAGCCGGGCTCACGCCGCTGCCGCCCTACATCCTGAGCGCCCGGAAGGACGCGGGCGCCGAGATCGCGGATCCCGACGATCGGGCCCGGTACCAGACGGTGTTCGCGCGGCAGGAGGCCTCGGCGTCCGTCGCCGCCCCGACCGCCGGGCTGCACTTCACGCCCGGGCTGCTCGCGCGGATCGACGCGGTGGGTGTGTCGCGCGCCGAGGTCCTGCTCTCGGTCGGGCCCGGGACGTTCAGACCCGTCGAAGCCGAGAACCTGGCGGACCACGAGATGCACGCGGAGTGGTGCTCACTGGCGGACGCGGGCCCCGGCGTGCTTGATCCCGCGCCGGGGAGGCGGATCGCGGTGGGGACGACCTCGGTTCGGACCCTCGAAGCGTTCGCCGCCTGGCGGGCCGATCAACCGGGTGACGACCTGCCCGCGTGGATGGAGACCGACCTGCTCATCGCGCCCGGGCACGACTGGCTGGCCGTCGATGGCCTGATGACCAACTTCCACCTGCCCCGGTCCACGCTTCTCGCGCTCGTCGCGGCGATGTTCGACGGCGGGATGGACCGCGTCCACGCCATCTACGCCGAGGCGGTCCGCGAACGCTACCGCTTCTTCTCCTTCGGCGACGCGATGCTGATCCTCCCCTGATCGCACGCGACCCTTCGCACGGAGCCCCGAGCGTCAGCGACGGGCCAGATTCGTGCCCTTTCCGATCCCGCCGCCCGCGCTCCGGGCTAGTCTGGGGTGCCCTCCGCCGGTGCGCCCGACGGATCGGGCGTGCCGATGATGGATGCCGGGAGGCGGCGATGGATCTCGGGGAGTTGATCTCGGCGGCGAAGGCCCGGTGCGTGCGCGGCGACCCCGCCCGCGTCCGCGTCTGCGACATCACCGAGGACTCGCGGACCGCCGTGCCCGGGAGCCTCTTCATCGCCCGGCGCGGGCTGACGCACGACGGGCGCGCCCACGCCGCGGCGGCGGTCGAGTGCGGCGCCGTCGCCGTGCTGACCGACGACCCCCAGATCGAGCTGGGCCGGTCCCCCGGTGCGGACCCGTGCGTCTTGCTGGCCGACGACGTGGCGCTCGCCGGGGCGCGCACCGCCGAGCACTTCTACGGCGAGCCTTCCTCGAAACTCGCGCTCGTTGCCGTCACCGGGACCAACGGCAAGACGAGCGTCGCGCACCTGGTGCATCAGATCCTGAACCACGCGGGCGTGCGGTGCGGGCTCGTGGGGACCGTCGAGATCGACGACGGGCGCGAGGTCGCGGCCGCGAGCATGACAACGCCCCCCGCGACGGAAATGAGCCGAACCCTCGCGACGATGGTGGACGCGGGCTGCCGCGCGTGCGCGATCGAGGCGTCGAGCCATGCCCTCGACCAGCGCCGGTGCGACGGGCTCGCGATCGATGTCGGTGTCTTCACGAACCTGACGGGCGATCACCAGGACTACCACCGGACGATGGACGCCTACGCCGCCGCGAAGCGCCGGTTGTTCGAGATGATCCCAGACGACGGGGTGGGCGTCTTCAACTCGGCGGACCCGGCGAGCGCTCCGATGGCCTCGGCGATGCGTGCGGGCGCGAACCGCCGCTGGTGCGCGCCGGGCGAGGGTGATTGGAGCGTCCGCGTGACGGACGCGTCGCTCGACGGGCTGACGCTCGAAGTCCGCACGCCGGCGTACGCGGTGCGCGGGCGGACACGTCTGATCGGCGCGCACAACGCGATGAACGCCGTCGAGGCGATCGCCGCGGCGGACGCCGTGCTCGAACGAGCGGGGTTGGATGCGGGTCAGCGGGAACGCGAGATCGCCGCGGCGTTGCCCACGCTGCACGCGCCGACGGGCCGGCTCGAGCGGGTCGCGCCGAGCGATTCGGGCCCGCACGTGTTCGTGGACTTTGCGCACACGGACGACGCGCTCCGCGCGGCGCTCGAGTCCGCCCGGCGGATCGTGCCCGAGGGGGGCGCCCTTTGGGTCGTCTTCGGGTGCGGCGGCGTGAAGGACACCTCCAAACGCCCGCGGATGGGCGCCGTCGCCGAGGCGCTGGCCGACCGGGTCGTCGTGACGAGCGACAACCCGCGGACCGAGCCGCCGAACAAGATCATCGATCAGGTGCTCGCCGGGATGGCGCCCGAGGCGCGCAAGCGGGCGCTCGTGCACGCGGACCGGAAGGCCGCGATCGTGGCGGCGATCGCTCAGGCGGGCGAGCGCGATGTGATCATCATCGCGGGCAAGGGGCACGAGCGCGAGCAGGAGGTCGCCGCGATCGACGGCGGCGTCATGCGCCTGCCCTTCGACGACGTGCACGAAGCACGCGCCGCGCTCCGCGAGCGCCGCCTCCGTGCGGGGAGCCCGGCGTGACGTTCTGGACGCACGAATCCGTCCGGGCCGCGGCCGGCGGGAGATGGCTCGCGCCGCCGCCCGAGCGCATCGAGAACCACCCGTCGGGCGTCTCCATCGATACCCGGACGCTGGCGCGCGGGCAGGTCTTTCTTGCCCTCGCGGGCGAGCGCGTGGACGGGCACGGCTACCTCGAGCAGGCGCGCGAAGCGGGCGCTTCAATGGCATTGGTCGAACGCGACGGTGTTTCGGTGCCCGATGGGCTCCCGATCGTTGTGGTGCCCGACGGACGCGACGCGCTCACCCGGCTCGCCCGCGCGTACCGGGCGGCGTCGCCCAACCTGCGCGTCGTCGGCGTGACCGGCTCGAACGGCAAGACCACGACGACGCGCCTCATCCACGCCGTGCTCGGCGTCTCGCGGCGCGGGTCGGCATCGCAGAAAAGCTACAACAACGCGCTCGGGTTGCCGTTGACGATCCTCAACGCCGGGCCGAGCGATCAGTACGTCGTCTGCGAGATGGGGATGAGCACGCCCGGCGAGATCGCGGCGCTCGGTCGCATCGCCCAGCCGGACGTGGGTGTCATCACGTCCATCGGGCGGGCGCACCTCGAGGGGCTCGGTTCGATCGACGCGATTGCGCGCGAGAAGGCGTCCCTCCTTGAGCACGTGCGTGGCGGGGGCGTGGGCATCATCCCCGCGGGCGTCGAGGTGCTCGAACGCGCGATCGAACGGATCGGGTCCCCCCGGCTCGTGCGCGTCGGGACAGACGACGCGGCGGACGTGCGCGTGACGAGCGTCAAGACCGGTGCGCGGGGCGTGGTGTTCGAGCTCAACGGGCGGGCGGCGTTCGAGGTGCCGCTGCTGGGCGCGCACAACGCCCACAACGCCGCGGTCGCCGTCGCGGTGGGTCGGCGGTTCGGGCTGGATGATGACGAGATCCGCACGGGGCTCGCGCTGGCCGAGCCCGTGCCCGGGCGGCTGGAGCGCGTGACACTCGGGCCGCGTGGTTCGCAGGTGCGGGTGCTCAACGACGCGTACAACGCGAACCCGGACTCGATGCTCGCCGCGATCGGCACGCTGTGCGAGCTGAAGCCGGGCAAGGGCGGGCGTCGCGTCGCGATCCTGGGCGACATGCTCGAGCTGGGCGATGACCGCGAATCGGCGCACGCCGAGGTCGCCCGGGCGATCGCGGGGGCTCGTGGCGTGCACGCTGCGGTGCTGGTGGGGGACGCGATGCGCGGCGTCGCGGGCGACGCGGGGGGGAAAGCAACGCCGGGCGAGCTGGCGTCCGACGCCGACGCCGACCGGATCGCGGCGTTGATCGAGCCGGGCGACGTGGTGCTGATCAAGGCGTCGCGCGGGGTGCGGCTCGAGCGGGTCGCCGAGGCGTTGGACCGGCGGTTCGGCGCTCGCCGATAGACTCTCGCTCGACCGCGGAGGCCGCCCGATCCTGTATCTCCTGTTCCAAGCGATGCGTTCCTGGCTCGAGGGCACGATGCTCGGCGGGCTCGTGGGCGTGCTCGATCAGGTCGAATTCCGCACGCTCGCGGCGGCGGGGCTCGCGTTCGCGACGGTGGTCCTGCTGGGCAAGCGGACGATCCGGTACCTGACGCGCCTGAAGATGGGCGACTCGGGCGAGACGGACGCGGAGGCGCTGCGGGCGCACGCCGCGAGCAAGGCGAACGTGCCCACGATGGGCGGCGTGCTCATCTGCGGCGCGATCTTCGTCGCGACCGTCCTGCTCGCCGATCTCGGTCAGTTCTACGTGCAGCTCGGCCTGCTCGTGCTCGTCTGGCTGACGGTGCTGGGCGGGGCGGACGACTACCTGAAGCTCACCGCGAGCCGGCGCGGGCAGGGGCGGCAGGGGCTCTACGCCTGGGAGAAGCTCGTCTTCCAGCTCGGCATCGGGCTGCTCGTCGGGTTCTTCCTGTATCGGCACGGCATCGACGTCGTGCCCGGCATCGACCCCGCGACGGGCAGCGAGATCAGCGTCCTCAATCACCGGACCGATCAGCACGTGCTGAACATCCCGGGCCAGCGGACCTACGTGCCCGGCGAGCCGAGCCTCGCCGACGGGCTGTTGTTCCTGGGGCGATGGGCGTTCATCATGGTCGCGGTGCTGATGGTCGCGGGGATGTCCAACGCCGTGAACATCACGGACGGCATGGACGGGCTGGCGGCGGGCACGTCGGGGATCGTCGCGATCGCGATCGCGCTGCTCGCGTTGATCGCGGGCAACGAGCGCATCGCGGTGCCGCTCCTGGTGCCCTCGATCCCGGTGAGCGACGAGCTCGCGGTGATGGCGGGCGCGATGGGGGGCGCGTGCCTCGGGTTCCTGTGGTGGAACTGCGCGCCGGCGCAGGTCTTCATGGGCGATACCGGCAGCCTCGCGCTGGGCGGTCTCATGGCGTACATCGCGCTGGTCATCCGGCAGGAGTTCATCGTCCTGCTCATGGGCGCGGTGTTTCTGATCGAGATCGCGTCGGTCGTCATCCAGGTCGGGTGGTTCAAATACACCCGCATCACGACCGGCACGGGCCGGCGCGTCTTCCGCGTCGCGCCCTATCACCACCATCTCCACCTGGGCGGGTGGACGGAGAACCAGGTCGTCGTGCGGATGTGGATCGTGACGGTGCTGCTCGCGATCGTCGGGCTCGCGACGCTGAAGCTGCGGTAGGTGAGCAATCAGCAATCAGCATCGAGCAGTCAGGAACATCTGCTCACTGCTCACTGCTCAATCCACAAGGATTATCGGACGCTCGAAGGTCACCCGGTCGTGGACGGGCCCGTTCTCGCCGGGCAGGACGGCGAGCGTGATCGCGTCCGAATCTTCCGGCACCTGCACAAGCAGCTCGCGCGACGCGTCCGACGCGGTCAGCCGCGTGCGGTGGAGCTCGACCGGCCCACCGCTGGTGTCGGCGGTGATGACGACCTCGCAGTCCGCGAAGACGCCGGGCACGTCGCCGAGCGTGGCGCGGGCGGCGAACCGCGACGTCCCCTCGGGCAGCGCCCACGTCGCGCGCAGCGGGCCCGGGAAGACGACCGACGAGAACGCGTGGGACGGGTGCCCGATCGTCTCGGGCGCGGGCGACCATCGGCGGTCGCCCGTCGGCGCGTACAACGGCAGGCTCAGCGACGCGAGCGGGCGCGCCCCGCCCGACGCGGGCGTGATGCTCAGGATCGACTCGAGCGGCGTCTGGACCGTCGCGCGATCGCTTGATGACTCCGAATCCGCCGGGACGCCGCTCGAACCGAGCGCGAGCGTGAGGCGCACGGTCTGGTTGAGGGCCGTGCTCATCTCTGAGACGCCCAGCACCGCGCCGTGCTCGAGGGCGACCAGCGTCGTCCGCGGGCGCTCGGGCGGGTTCGCGAGCGCGACGTGCGCGACATCGGCGAGCGCGAGCCGCACGATCCCCGCGTCGGTCTCCATCTCCAGGCGCGGCTGTACGGCGAGGACGTACCCCGCGACCAGATCACCGTTCCGCAAGAGCGCCGTGTCGTCGCCCGCCGCGGGCGCGGGTTCGGTCTCCGACCGCATCAGCAGCAGGTGCGCGAGCCGATCGAGCGGCACGCCCACGGCGTTCGCGCCCGGGAGTTCGACGAACGCCGCGTCCTCGACGGGCTCGGGCGAGACGAGGTCCACCCCCGCGACGGGCAGGTGCCCGAGCACGCGTTGCCCGTCCACGAGCGTCGCGATCACGGGCACGCGCGTCCGCCCCGGCTCCTCGAGCCACGCCATCGGGTCCGACGCGTCCCCCCCGATCGGGAGGATCGCCGCGACGTCCGCCAGCGGGACCGGCTCGGTCGAGCCGTCCGGGTGGGCGAGTTCGATGCGGTCCGTGCTGATCGCCGCGATCGTCACCTCACGGGGCACGAGCGTGTGGTCGATGAGCACCCGCCGGATCGGGGCCGCTTGCGAGAGCCCCGCCGCGAGCGCGAGCACCGCGCACGCGGATCGAAGGGCCCAGGCTGGAGCGGCGAACGTCACGGGTGCTCCCTCGGTCGGATCACTTCTGGAAGATCGGTAAATAGCGCTTGGGCATCTGAAGCACGATCAGCGCCATCGCGGTGCCGTACGACGGCCCGACGGACGCGTCGTCCCACGAACCGTCCGGGCGCTGCGATGCGAGCAGTTCTTCTCGGACCGCCGGCCACCATTGCGCCCAGTGGTCTTCGCCCGCGAGGTACATCGCCTGCACGGCGTAGTAGTGCCCGTAGAAGTAGTGCGCCCGGCTCGGGCGCGCCCGCCCGGGCATGGCGGCCTCTTCGAGATACTCAAGGCCCTTGTCGATCGCCTCGTCCTCGTAGATGCCCGCGTAGAACAGGCTCGCCACGCCCGCGGCGGACCGGGGCCAGGCGCTCACGCCCGTCTCGATCTGATACTTGAACCCACCGTCCGGGTTCTGGCACAGGCGGACGTATTCGACCGCGTCGTCGATGACTTGCTTCGAGACCTCGATCCCCGCGTTGCGGGCGCTGCGGAGGGCCATGATCTGGCAGATGGTGACCGAGACGTCCGCGTCGTAGGGCACGGGGTTGTACCGCCAGCCGCCCTCATCGTTCTGGGTGCGCTCGATGAGGCGGATCGCGCGGACGAGCACGCTGTGGATGCGGCGCGAGCGTTCGGTGTCCGCCCCGCCCATCGTCATGCCGTACGCCTCGCCGACGAAGAGCGTCGCGAAGCCGTGCCCGTACATGGGCCCGTTGGACGCCTCGGCGGCGATCAGCCCGTTTTCGGCGGCGGAATCGAGGACGAACTCGAGCCCGCGGTCGATGATGTCGCCGTACTCGCCGCGCCCGGGGACGTGCCCATCGGCCATCAGGGCGAGGCAGGCCAGCGACGTGATCGCGACGTTCTTCCCGAAACGCCCGCCGGAGAACGAGCCGTCCTCTTCCTGTGACAGGGCCAGGTGCGCCATGCCGCGCTGGACGGCCACGTCCAATTCGGGCGTGATCTCGTCCTCGAGTGCGTTGTTCTGCGCGCCGCGGACGGGTTCGTCCTGCGCCATCGCGGGCGCACCGAGGGTGGAGACGATCGCAAGAGACGCGAGGATCGTGCGGTTCATCGCGACTCCTCCTCGGCGAGCCGACGGTAGTACGACTCCGTCGCCCGCTCGTACAGCGAGCTGTACCGGTCGCTCAGGCCCTGCGTCAGCGCGTTCCTCAGCCGCTCGGGCAACGCCCCCCACGCGGCGCCCGTCGCGGCTTGTCCGGCGCGCATCTCCACGCCCGATGCCTCGCCCGGCATCTGTGTGTCCTGCGCCGCGTCGGACGCGGGTGCCTGGCTCTCCTGCCGCTGCGCCTGGGGCTGGCTCGGTTGCTGCTGCTGTTCCTGCTGCTGCGAGGAAGACGACGAGGAGGACGACTGCTGCTGTTGCTGCTGCTGCTTCGCCGCGGCGATGATCTGGTCGAGCAGCGAGACGACACGCTCCTGCTGACGCTGCGTCGTGATGGAGACGTCGCTCGTCGCGCGCATGCGCGTGGCGATCTCGTCCATCAACGCCGCCGCCTGATCAAGCTGCTCGCCGATCTCCTTTGCGCCAAGCTGGCGGTCGAGTTCCGCCTGGTCCGCGTCCGCCCTGGTGTCGGTCTCCGCGGCGTCCTCGAGCCCGAGCAGCTCGTCGAGCGAGGGCGGCGTCGCGGGCTCGACGTCCTGGGCGCGCACGCCGAGAGCGGCCCCGCCGATCATCAGACTGGTCAACATCGCTCGGAGCACGCCCAAGTCTCGCATCAACCGTCCTCCTCGGGCAAGGGTGCCGGCTCGATCGGGGCAGACGACCCCGATTCTGAACCCTCGGCGGGGTCCGGTTGTTCGTTCTCGGGCGTGGAATCGATCTCGGGCATCCCCTCACGCCGGAGTGCGTCGATCAGCTCCGTCGCGTGCCGGGCGAGATCGGTCTGCAGCTCCGCGACGTCCGCGAGGTCGGCGGGGGTGGGGGGATCGGGCGATTCGTCGAGTGAGCGCGTCAGCGTCATCGCCTGCTCCTGCATCGCGCGGAGCACGAGCAACTCGGCGACCGGCGGCACGAGCGGCTGTGGCTCGCCACCCTCCCCGTTCTGCCCGCCCTGCCCGCCGGTGGACGCCTGCCCGCCCGAATCGAACGGCTGGTCGGAGGGCTCGGGCCCCGCCAGCGCCTGCACGAGACTCGCGAGCAGCGCCACGGCGTCCGCCTGCTGGCGGGCCGTGCGCGCGTCGGGCGTGCCCGCGCTGAGCGCCGTGCCCGCGTCGGACATCAGGTGCTCGAGCCGGCGGTGCGCAAAGGCGAAGACCTTGGCTTCCGCGAGCTCCTCGGCCATCGTCGTGATCTCGGCGACGCGTTGGCGGAGCTCGTCCTGCCGCGCGCCCAACCCACGTGATGTCGCCCGCTCGCGGCGTGAGAGCCGCTTGCCGAAAAGGGGCGTTGTCTCGTCCGCGAGGGCCGCCTGCTCTTCGAGCGCCGCGCGGTACGCCTGGCGCACCTCGCGGCGGACGCGGTCCGCCTCGGCCTGCTCGGCGTCGTCAAGCTGCTGCTGAGCTTCGTCGAGCGCGCGCCGCAGCGCGAGCAGGCTCGCCCGCTCGCGCCGGTCGATCTCCTGCGGGTTCGCCGACGATCGGATCAGCCCGATCGCCTCGCCCTGCGCGGACGCCGCACGCCCCAGCAGATCGGACACGGGCGCGAACGACGGCTCGGCCGCCGCCTCGGTGCGCACCGCGAGGGTGTTGCGGTTCAGCTCGATCATGCCCCGGTCGAGCGTGTTGACGGGTTCGCCCGATTCCAGCCGTTGGAGCTCGCGTTCCTGGCGGCGCACGAGCGACTCGATCGATTGCACGAGCGACGCGAGCTGCCGCCGCAGCGCGGCGTCGCGGGCCCGGTCCGCCTGGTCGAGCTGCTCAAGAACCTCTTCGAGCGCCTCGATCGCCTCTTCCTGCTGTTCCTGGGCGCGCCCGGTCTGGTTCTGCGAGAGCTGCTCGGCGGCGTCGTCGAGCTGCTCGGCGAGCTGGGCCTGGCGCGCCCGCGACGCCGCGGCGGACATCGCCGCTGCCTGCGCCGGGTCGTCCTCCGCCAGCTGCTCGGCCCGCTCACTCATCTCATCGATCGCGGCCTGCGCCTGCTCCGCCGCCTCGCGCTGACGCTGCGTGATGCGGTTCAACGCCGCCCGCTCGGCGTTGCTCAGCTCGTCGAGCGACTTGCCAACCGTTGCCGCCCGCTGCGCGGCCGTCGCGTCACGCAGGCGCTCCTGCTCGGCCAGCAACCGCTCGAACGACCGGCGCACGAGCCACCCGTCCTCGCCGCGGTCGAGCAGCTCGGCGAGTCGCCCGAGGTTGTCGCGGACGGACCGGCGGGCGTCCTCCGCGTCCTGCTGCGCGTCTCGCTGCTCGTCGGACTGGGGCGCCGCGTTCTGGGCGCGCCCCTGAGCCACCGCCGCGTCGTCCGACGCCGCCCGCGCCGCATCGAGCAACGCCTCGGCGTCGCCGAGCAACCCGCGCAGCGAGGGGTCTTCCAACGCATTGCGGTCCTGCCGAGCCCGGAGCCGCTCGATGAGCCGGCGTTGCGACTCGATCCGGTCGGACAGCGACTCCTGCCGCTCCGAGATCGGCGGCGTGCGGTCCTCGCCGTCCGCGGCCATGGCTTCGAGCTCGCGCTGCTCGTCATCCAGCCGCACGATTGTTCGGCGGAGACCGGAAAGCTCGCCGCGGATCTGCTCGCTCAGGTCTTCCGCCGCGATCACGCGTAGCACGCGCGGGCGCGACCGCGTCGCGTCGCGTTCGCCCGTTGCGCTGCCGAAGGTGTCCGTGACGAGCGCCACGAGGTGGACCTCGTCGCCCGGGTTCAGCTCCAGCGCCGCGAGTTCGAGTGTCACGACCGCCTCGGCGCGCCCGGGCGATCCCGCGTGGGCCTCGTCAACGATCAACACGGTTTCGCCGGGCTCGGGCGGGGCACCCTCGGACGCCGCCGGCGGGCGGGCAACCACGCGCTCGATCGCGATCCGCGACACGCCCAGATCGTCACGCCCTTCCGCCTCGACTCGGATCGTCGCGCCGGCCAGCACCGCCTCGTCGTGGGCGGGTGTCGTGATCGCGGCGTCCGGCGCGGCGTCGGGCACGACGTCGATCGAGATCGTGATCGGCTCGCGCGGCTCAATCCCGTACGCGTCGAGCACTTCGAGGCGAACCGTCGCGCTCTGCACGATCGACGCGGCCAGTCGGAGCGCATCGTCCCCGGGCTCGAACGCCGCGGGCCCGTCCGACGCCTCGTCGAGCGATCGGATCCACCCAGGGCGCTCGCCCAGCGGGAGTTCCTTGTTGAACGCCGCGTCGATCCGCACGCGTGACCCCGCGAGCACCGGGCCCACGCCCACCGCGGGCGTGCCCTCGAATACCTCGGGCCCGCTCACAAGCCCGGCCGCCGCGACGCCCGGGGCCGCGTACTCCGGCGGCGTGACGGAGATTAACGCGCGCGTCAGCTCGGGCGGGTCCACTAGGCGCACGCGCGCCGTGTCCGTCCGGTCGTCGCTCGACGTGAGCCAGTATTCGAGAAACACATCGTCACGCCCGATGTCGTCACCCACGAGCGACGCGGGCTCGATAAGGCGCTCGAAGAGCGTCCCGTAGGTCGGCTCTGTCGCGTCGGGATCGTCGGCGATCTGCTCGAAGCGCCCCTGGTCCGCGAGGGTGACGCGCTGCACCGGGCCCGGGCGGGCGAGCAGCCCCTCGCCGCGCACGATCCGGTAGTGCGCCTCGACCATGCCCGCGTCCTGCCCGGGGTCACGCAGCACCGCGGCGCGGACGGGCAGCGCCGTGTCCGTCGGGTGCACCGACAGGCGCGTCATGTCCATCACCGGGAACCGGCGCGGCCACTGGGCGTCGGACCAGGGCATCGTCAGTCGCACGAGCGCCGTCCGCGTCGATCCGGGCCACTGCACCGCGATCACGCCCGCGAACAACGCGAGCGCACCGACGAGGATCCCCGCCCGCGCCCACTCGCGCCAGCGCACCGCGCGCCGCAGCGCCGACCGGTCGAAACGCCCCAACGCGTCCGTGATGCCCCGGAGACGTAGATCGGACGCGAGCTCCGGCTCGGGTGTCGGCGGTCGCTCGCGCGCCAGATCGACGCCCGACGCCGCCCGCCGGCTCTCGCTCGGCTCGCCAGCGGCGCGCAACGCAAGCGTGGTCAGCGAGGGGTGGAACCGCATCGCCGGCACGAGCTCGCGCCGCGTGAACCACACGAGCCCCGCGATCGCGACGAGCAGCCCGATCCACCGCACGCCGGCCGGCGGGCGCAGAACGAAGTCCAGCACGCCGCCCACGATCAGGGCGCCGAGCACGCCCGCGATGATCAGGAACGCCGCCCGCGAGATCAGCAGCGTCCGGAGCGTTCGGCGGAGCCCGCGCAGCGCCTCGATCGGGCCCTTCGCCTGGCTCGGGATGGTCCGGGTTCGGGTCATCGCGCGGGTCTGATTCCTACCGGCGTCCCCATAGAAAGGTTCGTGCGGGACGCCCGTTCCGGTTGCCTCGCGGGCACACGTTACGCCAAATGGTTCAATCGGCGTCCGATCCACTCCATCGTCAGCAGCACCAGCAACAACACCAGCACCACCGGGCGGTCCCACAGCGTCGCCCGCTCCGGCTCGCCCCGGATCACCAGCTCTCGGTTGGGCAGGCGATCGGGCAGCGACGTGAGATCACCGAGCCCGACCACCGCGCCGTTCGTCCGCCGGGCGAGGTCCGCGAGCAGGGCGTGGTCCGTCTCCGGGTGCCGGCGCTCGTCGTCGGGCCACGCGACGCTGACGGGCGCGGCAAGGTCGTACGCCGCCAGCAGCGGCTCGGTGATCCGCACCACGTACGACCCGGGCTCGTCGGCGCCCCACGTGCCGGCGTACCGCGCCCGCACGCCAGATTCGTCCGAACGCGTCAGCTGCACCCGCACGGGCGGCGCGCCCGGGCGTGTGACGTCGGCACGCACCGTCTGCGGCGCCGAATCCACCAGCTCCTGGTCCAACAGATCCACGCGGATCTGCACCGGCGCGCCCACAAGCGCATCGTCGGGCGTCGCGCTGAGCGTCGCGTTCGCGTCCGCCTGCCCGAGGCTCGACCGCCCGAGCTGGCGGATCAGCGGCAGCCAGAACCGCTCGGGCAAATCTTCGCCGCGCCCGTACCGCCAACGCCAGATCTCGTCCGTTCCGACGTACGCCACCGCGCCCGCCCCGAATCGCATCGACAGCACCAATGGCAGCCCGGCACGCTCGGGGTCCGCCCGGCGCGCCGCGTCGGCCTCCGGGACCGCCCACGCGAGGACCTCCGCCGTGGGCTTCACACGATCACGCTCAATCCGCTGCGCCCAGCGCAGGCGCGACCACCCCGTGCTCGGGTCCGAAAGCCGCGCCGGCCACCCGCCCGCGCTGTCGTCCAGCGCGAGCAGCCCGAGGCGCTCCGCGCCGTCCGCCCGCGCGAGGACGACGGGCCCGTCCCACGCGGGCAGCCCCGCACGCCCCTGCGACACCGCGACCGGCAGCAGGTCCGCCAGCGGCGTCCCCGCCCACGCCCCGGGCGTCGCGCCCTCGCCCGCGATCCACAACAGCCCCGCCCCGCGCTCCGCGACGTGCTCGCGCACCTGCTCGAGCTGCTCCGTCGCGAGCAGGTCCGGGCGAACATCCCCGATCACGATGACGTCGTACTCGGACCACTCGCCCGGCGACGCGGGCACGCTGTCGATCAGCACGTCGCCCTCCTGCAGATACCGCCGGGCCGACGACAGCAGCAGGTTCGACGACGCGATGGACTCCTCGCGCAGCACCAGGTTCTTGAGGTACCGTTGCTCCCAGCGTGGGTAGCCGTCCAGGTACAGCAGCCGGAGCGGGCGATCGACGAGCTCAAGATCCACGTCCATCGCGTTGTTGTCGTCGATCAGGTCCGCCCCGCCCGGGCGCACGCGCACGCTCCACCCCGCCGAGCCCGCGTCCGCACGCCCCGAGCGCAGCGTGAGCTCCAGCGCCGAATCACCGTCCGCCGGCGCGTCAACCGGGACCGCGTCCAGCACGGCACCGGACGCGCGGTCGATCAACTCCGCGACGGCGCCCTCGAACGCGTCCGAGCCCGACCCGCCGCGCGCTTCGAGTCGCACACGCACGGGCACCCGGTCGTCCACGAACGCGCGCGTGGGAGCGTCCACCCGCACCACCGCGAGGTCCGACGCCGGCTCGTCCGACCCGACGGGCACGGTGAACACGGGCACGCGGTCGCCAACCAACCGGCGCACCGTGGTGCGTTCCGGCGTGTCGATCGAGCGCCCGTCGCTGATCACCACGACGCCCGAGAGCGGCGCGCCCGCGGCCTGGCGGATCGCGTCCTCCAGTGCCGCGCCGATCGCGGTCCGCCGGCCCTCGGCGGCACCGAGATCCGCCGGGACACCGCCCTCGCCCACGCCCCGCGCACGTCCGTCGAAGGCGTGCCAGATCACGCGTTTGTCCGCCGCCAGCGAATCCCATGACGCGGCGCTCGCGTCGAGCGCGTCGAGCACCGCCCGGTCGCGAGTCACCGGCGCGCCGGCCTCGCCCGCGTCGGGCAGCGTCATCGACGCCGACCGGTCCACCAGCACGATCACGGCATCCTGCTGCGATGACACCCGCTCACGCTCCAGCCGGGGACCGCAGAGAAGCACGACGATCAACACCAACGCGAGCGCGCGGAGCACACCCAGCGCCGCGCGCGACCGGCGCGATCCGGTGAGCCCGCGGTAGCTCCACAGCGCCACAACACCCGCGCCCGCCGCGACGAGCGCCCACGCCCACGCCGCCAGCGGGCGCTCCCACCCGAACGCCGACCCGGGCGAGCCGAACCCGAGCCCGTCGAGCCCGAACACCGTGTTCAGCAGCTCGTTCACGCGCCCGCTCCGATCCGCTCGGCGTGGCTCGACCGCCGCCCGATCACGCACTCGACCAACGCCAACACGAGCGCCCCGACCAACGCGATCCACGCGATCGGCGATCCCGGCGCGCTGTCGCTCATGCTCTGAGCCAGCGACCGCTCAGCATCGCCCGAGTCGTCGCCCCGCTCGACCCAGCGGACCCCGGCGTCGGGCGTCAACACGCCCAGCCATTCTTCGAGCTCGCCGCGGGTCATCGCGGACGTGTCGGACGCGCCCTCCGGCGCGTTCACCACGACCATCCCGCGCGGCGACCCGCCCTCGTCCACTCCGACCCACGCGCCCGTCGTCCGGATCGCGTCCGCCGTCCGCTCGCCCGACACGCCCAGCGACCCCGCACGCGAGACGCCGAACGCCGGCGACAGCTCGACCGCCCCGCCCGGCGCGGGGGCCGCTGCGCCGGCGACCGACTCCCACCCGGACCGCACCGTGCCCACGCCCTGCCGCACGATCTCGTGCACCAGCGGCACGAACAGCGGGCGCGTCGGCAGGTTCGTCCACGCCGGGTCGAGCGCCGCCGTCAGCAGCACGACCGCCCCGCGCGCCCCCTCCGGCGTGCCCGACAGGAGCAGCGCCGACCCATCGGTCAAAGACAGCTCGATCCCGGTCGCGCGCTCGCCGGGTGTCGTCGAGGTCACCTCCACCGAACGCGTCACCCGCACCGGCGGCGCGAGGTACTCGAGCTCCGTCTCGATCAATCCCAGAAGCGCCGAGCCCGGCTCGGGCGCGTTTGCGATACCCGTGTCGGTCTCCGCCGAATCGCTCCGCACCATCCAGGGCATCGCCAACTCGTCGCGCACGGCGTCCGCCCACGCGCTCCCGCTCGGCGTCGCGGGGGGTGTGATCATCAGCAGCCCGCCCGACCCGACGAACCCGCGCAGTGCCCGCCACCCGGTCGGCGCGACGGCGTTGGGTTCGAGGACGACCGCCGCGTCCACGCGCGCCAGCCGGGCGATATCCACGCGGGCCGGGTCGATGACGCTGACCTCGAACGCGCCCGCCTCGTCATCCGCCGGCGCGAGGGCCGCCCGCAGCCAGTCCGTGGGCGTGAAGCTCTGCACCCCGATCGCGCCGTCGCGGGCCCGCGCGATGATGCCCACACGCACCGATCGACGCGACTCGATGATCGACCGGCGCACCCCATCCGCGGGCAGCGCGTCGTCCGCGATCGTCGCGACGAGCACCCGTTGCCCGGGCGGCGCGTCGTCGTCGAGCACGATCGGGATCGAGACCGTCCGCTCGCGCTCGCCGGGCGAGAACGTGATCGCCGACGACCCGAGCACACGCCCGGTCGCCTCGTCGGCAACCTGCACGCTGGATTGCACCGTGCCGAGGTCGGGCCCCGAACGTGCAAGCTGCGCGGTCGCGAGGCGCCCGCCGGGCTCGTCGCCCGTCAGCACCCTCCGCGCGGGGGTGAGCGACGCGATCGCGACGTTCGCGCGCCCGTCCGCGGGCGCGGGCAGCGTCAGGCGGATGTCACGCTCGCGGTCGATCGCCGCGAGATCCGCGCGCGTCCCCGCGACGCCCGCGTGCAAGCCCGACGCGACGAGCACGTATGCCTCCGCGTCGGGCTCTCCGGCGAGCACCGCCCGCGCGAGCGATGCCGCGCCCGCGAGGTCCGCCGCACCGTCGGTGGGCTGGGTCGATTCGATCGCGCGGGCGACCGCCGCGAGGTCCGCGCTGGGCGTCGCGATGACGGCACGCGCGGGCGCGCCGAGGGTGATCAGCGCCGCCTTGTCGCCCCGGGCGGCGTCCAATTGCTCGACCGCCCGCGACGCGAGCTCGATCGAACGCGAAAGCTCGGTCGCGCCCGAGTCGTCCGTCACGCGCGCCGTCAGCGAGTCGTCCAGCAGCACCACCAACACCCGAGGCGGGCCCGACCCCGCCCGCGCCGCGCCCAGCAACGGGTGCGCGATCGCGCCCGCGAGCAACGCGATGAGCAGACACCGCGCCGCGAGCAGGATGAGCTGCTCGAGCGCGAGCCGCCGCCGACGCTTGCGGTACGCCTCCATCAGGAACCGCATCGCGGCCCACGGGATCGGCCTGCGCCGCCGGCGCATGAAGAAATGGATCAGGATCGGGATCGCCACCGCGAGCAGCCCGGCACCCAGGATGGCGGGGTGGAGGAAGGTCATGAAGAAGGCACCAGGAACTGGGCATCAGGCATCAGAAAAACAGGCAACAGACAGCGCACGCTGCACTGGTGCCTGATGCCCGATGCCTGGTGCCTCATCATCCGTGCTTGCTCCGCTTCATCAGCGCGTTCCGCTTCGCGACGAACGACGCCAGCGGCGGGCCCAGCCAATCGTGCGTGTCCACCACCTGATAATCAAACCCGAAGCTGCGGCAGAGGCGCGCCAATTCCTGGTTGTGGTGCCCGATCGCGTCGAGATAGTCCTGCCGGATCGCCCGTGGGTCGAGGCGCAGGGTCGGCTCACCCTCGAAGCCCTCGAACGGCGCCCGGTCCATGAAATCGAACGTGACCTCGGCCTTGTCCAGCGTCTGGAACAGGATCAGGTCGTGCCCCCGGTGCTTCGTGCGCGCCAACGCTGACTTGATGTCGTCCAGATCATCGAAGCAGTCCGAGACCAGCGCGAAGAGGCAGCGGTTGCTCACCTTGCCCAGCGTCTGGTCGAACACACGAGCCATCGACGTTTGTTGATCGACGGGGTGGACGGACAGCACATCCACGATCTGGCGCCACGTGCCGCGGGTGGACGAGCGGTTCACGATCGACCGGATCTGCTCGGCGAACACGACCATGCCGACGCGGTCGCCCTGGCGCAGGGTGATGAACCCGAGCGCCGCGGCGAGCGCCGTCGCGTGGTCATACTTCGTCCAGTTCGTCCGCCCGCCGGGCGAGGCCTTGTCTCCCGTGCCCGAGGCGTCCGCAAAGTCGCGCGAGCCGTAGTCCATCGACCCGGACGAATCGACGAGCACGACGACGTCCAGGTTGGTCTCCTGCTGGTGCTGCTTGATCTGGAGGCGGTCGGTGCGGCCGTAGACCTTCCAGTCGAGGTGGCGCGGGTCGTCGCCGGGCACGTACGGGCGGTGCTGGGCGAACTCGATGGAGACGCCCGAGTACGGCGAGCGGTGCTGACCCGCCGTGACGCCCTCGACGATCATCTTGGCGCGCAGGTCGAACGCGCCGAGGCGGGCGAGGGTGCGGGGGTGCAGATAGACGGTGGGATCGACGACCGGGCGTTCGCCCGAGGAGGCGGTCACCGCGGGCCAGTTGGGGTCGCGGACCGTCCCGCCGCCGGTGGGCGCGCTCGGACCGCTGTCGGGATGGGGGCCCTCCGTGGTCGCCATCGGAGTGGATGGTACCGGGACGGCGGTCAGCGGCTTCGGGGCGTGGTTTTTGATTTAAATGCGATTGACTTCGCAACAGCAGATGGCGATACTGCGAACGCATTTGCAGGAGATCGCCCCAGGTGCCGACGGATTGCCCCAACCCAGCCCCACGACGAGCCCCCTCTGCCGGGTTCACGCTGATCGAGCTGCTCGTGGTCATCGCGATCATCGCGCTGCTGATCGCGATTCTCCTGCCCGCGCTGGGCAAGGCCCGGCAGACCGCCCGGCAGGTGCTGTGCCTGAGCCAGATGCGGCAGCTCGAGCTGGCGCACGCGATGTACGCCGACGATTGGGACGGTGCCTTCATTGACGCCGCCCTGCCGCACGGCGGGATCTCGGGCGATCTGCGCAAGGTCTGGCTGATCCAGCTCGCCGACTACGCCGAGGGCCCGCTGATCCTCAAGTCGCCCGTCGATCGCTCGCTCTGGTGGGATGTCGAGAGCGGCGGGGAGGACCCGGGCGCGACGCTCACCGACCTGCTCGCGTTCTTCGAGTCGAACCCCGAGCTCCGCGATTCGGACTTCACGAACGACCCGGACTACCCCGAGATCGCCCGGCTCACGAGCTACGGCGTCAACAACTACCTCACCCGATCCGTCGCGCCCAACGGCGCGACCGACCCCGTCACGGGCAGCCGTTTCGAGCAGGGGCGCTACACACGCCTGCACCGCATCCCGCGCCCGTTCGACACGGTGCACTTCCTGATGATGACGCCCGTGCACTACAAGGGCGACGGCATCAACGACGAAGAGCCGGGGTTCGCCAAGTCCGACCACGTGCACGCCGAGGGGTGGGACCTCTCGTTCTTCGGTGATGATGCGACGGCGAAGGTCGCGTCCGACGAGATGTGGCTGAACGCGCACGGCGGCGACCGTGATTCGCCCCGGGCGCGCGCCAACTACGCGTTCCTCGACGGCAGCGCCCGCGCGGCGCGGTTCGGCGAGGTGTACCACGACACCGCCCACAACCGGTTCCACCCCGAGGCTTCGCCGCCTAGGGCGGAGTGAAGGGAGCACGGATGCCACGCGCCGCCACAGTCCTCGCCGCGATCGTCGTCACCTCGACGCCCGCGCTCGCCCAGCACGACGCGGATTATCTGGTGCGGATCAACGATTCGGCGCTCGAGCTTGGCTCCACGGTGCCGGGCGACGACCCGGTGTACCCGTTCCCTCTCAAGGTCGCGGAGTTCGGATCCGAGGGGTTCGCGAACTTCACGAACGACCCGGGCGTCGATTCCGAGCCCGGCGCGCTCATCCCGGGCATGGGCATCGGGTTCGACATCACCGCCGCTCTGCGCGAGTGGGACGGCGACGACTTTGACACCATCTCCGACGACACCGTCTCGGTCCGCGACGGCGGCGTCATCGTCGCGACCACGCCCGCGTCGGATCAGGCCGTGCCCGGCGATGTCTTCGGGACCGCGAACAGCGACGCCGGCGCGGTCTTCCACCACCACGTTCAGTTCTTCCTGAACTTCCCCGACACCACCACCGTGGACGGCGTCTGGCTCTTCCGGTGGAGCCTCTGGACCGACGAGCCCGGCATCGCGCCCACGGGCGACGCATACGTTGTGTTCGCGCAGGGCACGGGTGTCGCGCAGGTCGACGACGCGATCGCGTGGGTCGAAGACAACCTGCTGACGCCCGCGTGCGTCGCGGACTGCGACGGTTCGGGCGCGCTGAATCTGGATGACATCGACTGCTTCGTCGCCGGGTTCCTCGCGGCGGACATGGGCGTCGCGGACTGCGACGGCTCGGGCGCGCTGAACTTGGACGACATCGACTGCTTCGTGCAGGGGTTCCTTGCAGGGTGCCCCTGATTGGTGAAACGCAATCTCGGGAGGAGAACGCTATGAAGATGGGATTGACATGGGCCGCGGCGATCGCGCTGGCGGCGGGGACGGCAACCGCCCACGAGGGCGACTACGGCCTGCTCGTGCAGGGCGGCCAGGTGATCACCGGCATCGGCGACCACGCAGCGGGCGACATCGACGACATCGGCGAGCGCGTGTTCGCCGCCGAGCTCGGCGACAACGGCACCTTCTGGGAAGCGGAAGAGCCGGGCATCTTTATCGTCGAGAACTCGCTGCCCGACAACACCACGGTGAGCTTCACCATCGAAGCCGCCCTGCGCTACTGGGACGGCACGGGCCCGGTGAACCTCTCCGTCGCGGCGAACCCGATGACCCTCGAGTTCGGGCCCAACTCCGTCACTACCCCCGCCGTGGACGGCGACGTCTCGGGCTTCGGCATCAACTACGACGCCGATCAGGTCGGCGGGTTCGACGAGCACTTCGACTTCCTGATCGACAACAGCGCCCCGACGGGCATCTACGTCCTCCAGATGCGGTTCAGCCTCTCGGGCTTCGCGGACTCTGAGTCGACGTGGACGGTCTTCAACGCCGGGCTCGACGAGGAGTTCCACGAGGAGGCGATCGAGTGGGTCGAGGCGAACCTCGTGCCCGCGCCGGGCGCGATGGGCCTGCTCGCCCTGGGCGGGCTCGCGGCGACCCGCCGCCGTCGCTGATTCGCCTGGTTGGAGAGACACGCGAAACACGACACGGTCGGCGTGCTCCGGTCCCTCGGGCACGCCGGCTTTCTTTTTGGATGATGATCCAATAATGAACCGTGACCGAGCTTTCTTCAGAGCCCAAACGGAACGCACGCCCGTTCTATCCCGCGGCGGCGACGTTGCGCGGTGCTGTGATCCTCGACTCTGAGAAGACACCCGCAGATCTGGTGGGGCGGTTCTACCCGTGGTCGCGCGTCTGGATCCGGCGAGGGAGCAACAGCGGCTCGGCGTCCTATCTCACGTATGCATACACCGAAGGAGGTGACCTCGAGCAATACGCAGGTTGGAGGGTTCAACTCAACTTCAAGCGAGCAGGCGAGATGAAACTCGCTTGTCGGCTGCGCACACGGGCAATCCGGCTTGCGATCGAGGACGGGTCGCTCCACATGCGCGAGCGGGTCCGGGATGAGTTCGTCGCGTGGCTTATCGTTGTCTTCGTGATGCTTGGGCTCTTCGTCTCAGCAGCCGTGGCGATTCTGGTTCGCATTGGATCATCGACATCCGGGCCGATGCCGAGCGGTTGGATGCCGTGGTGGGGGTATGTCACCTTCGCGGTCTTCGGGATCGTCGTCTTGGTCTACACCGGTCTTGGTCTGTGGGGGCTTTGGAGCATGCGCCCTGTACGCCCCCGTGTGGAATCAGTCGAGGTCACGATCTCCGAGGTTGTGCTCCACCGCCTACCGCCGCACGCCCCGCTCATCGGTCGGTGGTCCGAATTGCGGAAGGTGAAGCGGGGCGCCAGCCCGACGCTGCTCTTTGATCGGGGGCATCGGGTGCGGGTGCCTCGGCTCGAGCTCCTGGCGGAGCCGGTCAAGCTGATGGCGTCGGTACAGCTGTGTTCAGTCGGGGGCCCGCTCCGACCACGCCGGACCGTGGTCTGGCGAGAGCAACTTCGACTGGCGTGGGTGATCGGGCGGACCAGTCTCCCTGTTGGATGCCTGTGCGCACTGTTCGTGCTCGCGATCCCACCGCAGGCGGGGCTGCCCGGGACGCGGCTCGCGTGGTCGATGATCATGTTCAGCTCATTGTTGCCCGGCGGGCTGCTCATGATGGCGATGTACCACAGGTTGGCTGACCCCTTCTTCGATCGTTGGATGCGACGCGAGCGCCGGCGGCAGGGGCGGCGCGCCTCGTGACCACCAGCCCGGTACGCTCTGCCCCATGACCCAACCCGCCAACAGCTCCGGCGTCAAACGAATCGGCGTCCTCACCGGCGGCGGCGACTGCCCCGGGCTCAACGCCGTCATCCGCGCCGTCACCAAGGACGCCATCTTCCACGGCATCGAGGTCTTGGGCATCGAGGATGGCTTCCTCGGGCTCATTGAGGACCGCATCCGCCCCCTCCACCTCGACAATGTCTCCAACATCCTCACCGACGGCGGCACCATCCTGGGCTCGTCCAACAAGGCGAACCCGCAGAAATTCGCCGTTGGCAAGAACGACGACGGGTCCGTCCGCTGGCGAGACATGACCGACGTCTGCATGACCCACCTCGAGGTGCACGGCATCGAGGCGCTCGTCGTGATCGGGGGCGACGGCACCATGTCCGCCGCCAAGCCCTTCGCCGACCGGGGCATCAAGTGCATCGGCGTCCCCAAGACGATCGACAACGACCTCTACGGCACGGACATCACCTTCGGGTTCTCGACGGCGGTCTCCGTCGCGACCGAGGCGCTGGACCGCGTGCACTCGACCGCCGCGAGCCATCACCGGGTGATGGTCGTCGAGGTCATGGGGCGCAACGCGGGGTGGATCGCGCTGCACGCCGGCGTCGCGTCCGGGTCGGACGTCATCCTGCTGCCCGAGATCCCGTTCGACCTGGACACCGTCTGCAACTTCTGCGTGCAGCGCTCGCAGCGCGGCAAGCGCTTCACGATCATCTGCTGCTCGGAGGGCGCCAAGCCCAAGGGCGGCGAGCAGATCATCGAACGCGTGGACCCGACCAGCCCGGACCCGATCCGCCTGGGCGGCATCGGCAAGTGGCTCTCCAACCAGATCGAGGACAAGACCGAGATCGAGTCACGCTACGTCGTGCTCGGGCACGTCCAGCGCGGCGGCACCCCCTGCGCCGGGGACCGTGTCCTCGCGACCCAGTTCGGGCACCACGCGATGGAGCTGCTCAAGCAAGGGAAGTACAACCGGCTCGCGGTGATGCAGGGGACGCAGCTGGGCGACGTTGAGATCACCGCCGCGGCGGACAAGCAGCGGCTCGTGCCGCTCGATCACCCGCTCATCGCCGCGGCTCGGTCGGTCTACACCTGCTTCGGCGACTGAACACGGGCTCGTTCGGGCGAGAAATTGAGTCGGAATGAGCGGCGGGTTCCGTTAGACTGCTCGGTTAGGCCGCCGTGGGGGTGGCTCGCACCGAGAAAGAGAGCCCGACATGTTCAAGTTTGTTCTCCCGCTGATCGCGGGCGTCGCCGCGTCTTCGGCGGGCGCCGCGATCGTCTCCGTCGCCGGCAGCACCCAGCTCATCGCCGCGCCGCCGAGCGTCGCGTCCGGCGTGCTCACGAGTCAGAACTTCACGTACGCCTTCAACGAGCGCACGAACGTGAACTACTCGGGCCAGGTGGACGTCCAGAACCCCGTGCCCGGGTTCGTGTTCGACATCACCAACGTCCCCGGCGGGTTCGTTAACGCGGAGGTTGACAGCCACCTCATCCATTTCGACGTCACTGACATCAACTCCGACACGATCCTCAACGGCGTCGTCGTGTTCGACCAGCCGATCCTCGCGGTCATCATCGATGGGGCGAAGCTCAGCAACTCCGACGCCGCGCTCGGCGCGCCCGGGACGGCGTACCCGTTCGGCGTCGCGAACCGGGGCTTCTCGGGCACGCAGGACTGGTTCCGTCTGACCGCCCCGGACACGCTCGAATTCCGCGTTCGCAACATCAACACGGCCGACCAGATCCGCGTGCTCACCCGGAGCGTGCCCACGCCGGGCGTCGCGGCGGTGCTCGGGATCGGGTTCCTCGCGGGGTCCCGCCGCCGCCGCTGAACACGTCCCGGAGGCGGATCCGCTGAAACGCCACGCCCCCGTTGCCCGAATCACTGGGGCAAGGGTTGCAGTGCGCGCCGCCCGGGTTACGCTGAGCGTGCAAAGAGAATGAGCAGGAGAACGGACACCATGCGGATTCATGCGATGTGTGCGGCGGTTCTGGCGGTCTGCGGCGTGGCGGCCACGCCCGCGACGGCCGAGGGCGACCTGACACGGGCGCTGCCCCTGACCGAGCGTGAGGGCCGGGCCCTCGGCGTCGGGCGGTACGTCCCCGACCGCGAGCTCACCCTCGTGGACGGCACCGACACGACCCTGGGTGCCCTGGAGGGCGACGCCGCGACGGTCCTGATCATGCGCAGCACCGACTGCCCGCTGTGCATGAAGCTCGGGCCCGCGATCGCGTCGATCGAGCGGGCGTACGCCGACAAGGGCGTCGCGTTCGTCTACGTCAACCCCATGAAGGTTGACACCCCCGACGCGATGGCCGAGGAGGTCGGCAAGTACGGGTTCTCCGGCGCGTACGTGCACGACGCGGACGAGTCGTTCGCAACCGCCCTCGGCGCGCGCACAACGACGGAGGTCTTCGTGCTTGACCCGTCGCGCACCATCCGGTTCCGCGGCGCGCTGGACGACTCGGTCGGCATCGGGTTCGCCCTGCCCGAGGCCCGCAACACCTTCCTTGCCGACGCGCTGGATTCCGTCCTCGCGGGCGACGCGCCCGGGGTCACGGCGACCATCCCGCCGGGCTGCAAGCTCGAGTTCGGGGATGTCGCCGCGTTCCCCGCCGAGCTGACGTACCACAACGCGATCGGGCGGATCATCAACACGAGCTGCGTCTCGTGCCACCGCGATGACGGCGTGGGCCCGTTCGCGCTGGACAGCTTCGCCGAGGTCGCCGGCCGCACGCCCATGATTGATTACGTCGTGAAGGAAGGCGTGATGCCCCCGTGGGACGCCTCGCCGCACGGCGGGCCGTGGAAGAACGACTTCTCGCTGACGGACGCGGAGAAGCAGGCGGTCGCCGCCTGGATCGCCGCGGGCGGGCCCGAGGGCGACCCCGCGGACGCCGCGCCCGCGCCCGAGTTCAGCACCGCCGAATGGACGATCGGCGAGCCGGATGTGGTGTACGAGATCCCCGACGCTGTGGACGTCCCCGCGTCGGGCATCATCGACTACGTCTACCAGTGGGTGCAGACGGACGGCAACCGAGACCGGTGGGTGCAGGCGGTCGAGGTGATCAATGACAACCCGGGCGTGCTGCACCACGCGCTCGTGTTCGTCGAGGACCCGCGCAAGGAGAACGAGTCCGACCGGCGCTACTTCCGGCGCTGGAACGGCGGCGGCGACGGCTACTTCGCCGGCTACATCCCCGGGCAGGGCGCGACCGTCTTCCCAGAGGGCTACGGCATGCGTCTCAAGCGGCGCAGCTGGCTCAAGTTCCAGCTCCACTACACCGCCAACGGCGAGAAGGTGCGCGATAAGGTCCGCATCGGGTTCAAGTTCGCCGACTCGACGCCGGAGAACAAGGTCGAGATCTCGGGCGTGTTCAAGGACGACTTCGTCATCCCCGCGAACACGAAGGACGTGACGGTCGTCGCGGAGGAGCGCATCGGGCGCGACATGATGCTCGCGGCGTTCAGCCCGCACATGCACTTCCGTGGGTATTCCTACAAGTACGAGCTCGAAACCCCCGAGGGCGAGCGCACGCTGCTGTGCGAGATCCCACGCTACGACTACAACTGGCAGACGCTCTACGAGCTCGCCGAGCCACTCGAAGTGGCGAAGGGCTCCACGCTCATCTGCACAGCCGTGTACGACAACACCGAGGACAACCCGTACAACCCGGACCCGTCGAAAGAGGTCACGTTCGGCGAGCAGACGTGGGACGAGATGATGATCGGGTATTACATGTGGTGGCCGATCCGCAAGGAGATCGCCCCGGCCGGCGGCATCGGCATGGCGCCGTGATCCGGCCCCTGGCCCGCATTAACATTCCTTTAGGCGGCGCTGGTATGGTTCGGGCATGAGCCATGCCATCCACGAACCGACGAGTCTCTCTGAGAACGCTTCCCCCCGGTCCTTCGGCGTAGCCGTGGCGCTGTGGCTGCTCGTCGTCATCGGGCTGTGCGGCATCCACCGGTTCTATCTCGGCAAGCCGATCACGGGGGTCATCTGGCTCCTCACCGGCGGCGTGTTGCTCATCGGGCAGATCGTCGACCTGTTCCGCCTGCCCGCGCTCGTCGAGCGCGTGAACGAGGAGATCACACCCGGGCCCGACCCCGTCGAGTGACACGCCAGAAAGCGGCGTCCCCCGGTTCCGAACAAGATCTCGGAAAGGGTCTCGTCATGGACACTCCAAAGAGCACCGGCGTCGCGTATCTCCTGTGGCTGCTGTGCTTCCTCGGCTTCTTCGGAATCCACCGGTTCTACATGGGCAAGTGGGTGACCGGGCTGCTCTGGCTCTTCACCGGCGGCCTGTTCCTGATCGGGCAGATCATCGACCTGTTCCTGATCCCCGGGATGGCCGACCGCGCCAACCGCCGTAAGGCGCGCGAGGGGAACCTCGTCGTCGCGTACGCCTGACCCTCACGGGCACCCGTTGAGGAACCCACTCACGAAGCAGTCGATGTCGTCGTAATTGAGGATCCCCGACCCGTCGCAGTCCGCCCTCTCGAGATCACTCGCGAGGAAGCCGCTGACGAAGCAATCGATGTCGTCGAGGTCGATCTGCCCAGTATTGTCACAATCCCCGATGCACACGGGCCGCGCCATGGCGAGCCCGGTGATATTGGGCCGCACGTCTGCATTCACAACGCTCGTGACGCCCGTGTACAGATCGACGCGGACCAGCACGCCGTTGATCAGCAAGAACGCGGTCTCCCCGTCCGATGTCAGACCCGCGATGGGGCCTCCCCCGACGAATTGTGGTCCGAACGACTCGACGCGCTCGTCCTCCAGGTCTGCGAAGTAGAGCGAGTACGTCGCGACGGCGCCGTACACCACAAGCCTGCCGTCGGATCGGACCGTGATGCCGCTGAGATCGCCTCTCGGGAATCGCCAAACCTCGGTAGACGCGCCCGTGGCGAGATCCACGCGCAGGATTGATGACTCCCGCGGCACGATATCGTCACCGACGTAGCTGACGACGGCGTACGCGGTGCTCTCCGAGGTCACCGCCAGCCCCCCCTCAAGATCAAATTCCCAGCCGAGCGGGCCCACGGCGGTCGCGATCGCGGTCATCGGGTCGATGCGATAGAGCATCTTGTCGTCGAGAGAGAACGAGTACAGAGTGCCGTCGGGAGCGCTGTCAAGCCCGCACGCGTTGGGGATGTCCGTGAACCCGACGCGGTGGCTCTCGCCGGTCGTCTCATCCATGCTGTACAAAGCCGATCGGCTGCCCTGGCGGATCGCGAACAGATCGGCGTGCGCGACTCCGACCGCGATCAGCGAGACAACGACCGCGACGCTCTTCGACAGCAATGCCATGGTGTGCCCTTTCATGGGTGGTTGGTGCCCGATTCATCCCGGCTTGTGGCGCGGGGGATGGCCGGCTGCCGGTGCGGGGCCCGTCTCTCGGGTGAGGGCAGCCTTGCCTCGGGCTCCTGTTTGCACGCGTTGCGTGCACGGTTGCATCGAATCCTCGCTCGCCCGCCTCGCGCGTTCCGCGCGGATACGCGAGACGACTCCGCGTCCCGAACGATCGCCCCATCAACGCATCTCAGGCGTCCTGCAGGCCGATCGAAGCGTCAGCCGGCGGTGTTTACATATCCGTGCTTGTTCGAGATCCACCGTCCCGTCAGCCCGCGATCACGAGCCACGCGGCGCGTGCAGGCCGGCATCAGAACGGCGGCAGATCGTCGTCGTCGAACCCCGGGTGGTCGTGCCCAACCGAGGGTGGCGGGGGGGGCGGCGCGTGCGTGCTTGGGTCGTCGTCGAAATCGTCGTCCGTGTTGAACGGCGTCGGCTCGTACGTCCCCGCGTCGTGCGGCGTGTCGTCCTGCTCGGGCCCGCCCCCGTCGCGGTGGTTCTCGATGGGCCCGGTTTTGGCGCGCCCGCCGAACGCGCCCGCGGGCGGCCCGCTCGGCGGCTCGTAGTGCGAAGGCTCCGGCGCGGGCGTCGGCACGAACGGGTCCGCGTGCCCCCACTCGCCTCCCGTGTGCATGCCGTCGTGCGCCTTGAAACGCATGATCTTGTCGTCCCACACGAACTTGATCAGCCCCGTCGGGCCGTTGCGCTGCTTGGCGATGATGAGCTCGGCGGTGTTGAGCTTGTCCGCGTTCTCCATCTCCCACTCTTCGTCGCCGCGGTGGTAGTACGACTCGCGGTGCAGCAGCATCACGACGTCCGCGTCCTGCTCGATCGAGCCCGACTCGCGCAGGTCGCTCATCTTCGGGCGGTTGCCCTCGCGCTGCTCGGCACCACGGTTGAGCTGACTCAGGCACACGACGGGCACGCTCAGCTCGCGCGCCAGCGCCTTGATCGAGCGCGAAATCTCGGACACCTCGTTCTGCCGGCTCTCGCGCGCCGACCCGGGCGAGCTGAGCAGCTGCAGGTAGTCGATCACGATGCACTTGATCCCGTGCCGCTGCGCCATCCGGCGCGCCCGGGCACGCAGCTGCAGGATCGTCAGCCCCGGCGTATCGTCGATGTGAATCGGCGCATCACGCAACGCCTCGGCCGCCTCCGTCAGCTTCTCCCACTCGCCGGCGCTGACGGCCCCGGTCCGCATCTTGTGCGAGTCCACGCCCGAACGCGAGCTGAGCAGACGCTGCACGAGCGACGCACGCGACATTTCGAGTGAGAAGATCCCGACCGGCACGGGCTTGGCGCTGCCCTTCGGGCTCCAGGGCGTCTTGCCGCCGAACGCGATCTGCTCCGTCAGGTTCAGCGCGAGCGCCGTCTTGCCCATCGAGGGACGGGCCGCGAGGATCAGCATCTCGCCAGGCTGCAGCCCGCTCGTCTTCTCGTCCAGGTCGTCGTACCCCGTGCCGAGCCCGGTGATGACCTTCCCGTCGGCATCGCCGATGCGTTCGAGCTCCGCCATGAGCAGCTCGGAGAGCGACTCGGGGTCGCCCCCGATCTCTTCCTGCGCGATGTCGAAGATCCGCTTCTCCGCTTCATCGACGACCCGGCGCGCCGAGTCCGGCGCCGACTGCCCCTCGGTGTACGCGTCGTGCAGGATCTGACCCGCCGCGTCGATCAGACGCCGCAGCCGCGCGCTCTCCGCGACCAGCCGCGCGTAGTGCGGCGCGCTCGCCGCGCTGGGAACCGCCTCGGCCAGCTCGACGAGGTAGTCCGTCCCCCCGACCTGATCGAGCACCCCGCGACCGCGCAGCGCCTCGGCCAGCTGCACGAGGTCGCCGGACTGGTGCGCCTCGTACGTGTCCAGGAGCGCCTTGAAGATCGCCCCGTGCGACTCCGAGTAGAACTGCTCGGGCTTGTGCACGAGCTGCACGACCTCGCTGAGCACCCGCGGGTCCAGCAAAATCGACCCGAGCAGCGACCGCTCCGCGTCCGCGTTGTGCGGCGGCACCCTGTCGAAGAGCGCCCCCAGCTCGGGCTTGCGCTCCCGGCGGTCCTTCCGCCTGGGCTTGGGCTCCATCGACTCGCTGTTGATCGGGATCGTGCTCAAGGGAGCGTCCTTGCCGGGCGGTCTGAATCGGACACTCTACCCGCTCCGAACCGCCGCCCGCCCGGTTCCGACAGGCTCTTCAGGCCCGTCCACACCCATAGGATTGCGTGTGAGCAGCACCCCCGAAACATGGCGTCCCAAGGTCGAGCCCCTGCCCGAAGACCTGCCCCTGGAACCCTTTGCGCTCTTCGGGCGGTGGTTCGACCAGGCTTGGGCCGAACGCCGCACGCCCAACGCGAACGCGATGTCCCTCGCGACCATCGACCCGGACGGCACGCCCTCCAACCGCATCGTCCTGTGCAAAGCGATCGAGCCCGACCCCGGTCGCATCGTCTTCCACACGAACTACACGGGCGCCAAGGGGCGGGCGATCGCCGCGAACCCCGTCGTCGCCGCCTGCTTCCACTGGGACGTTTACGACCGCCAGGTCCGCATGGTCGGCCCCGTCACCAAGCTCTCGGACACCGAGTCGGACGCCTACTTCAAGACCCGCCACTGGACCCGCCGCGTCGGCGCGTGGGCGAGCGACCAGTCCGAGCCCATCGAGTCACGCGACGCGATGATCGCCAAGGTGGACGCCGTCATCTACAAGCTGGGCCTCGACGTCATGGCGCTCATTGCCTCCGACGAGGGCGGCCCGCCCGTCGAGATCCCCCGCCCGCCGCACTGGGGCGGATTCCGGATCTGGCCACGTTCCGTCGAGCTCTGGTCCGGCGGCGAGGGCCGCATCCACGACCGAGCCGTCTGGACCCGCGACGTCACCCCCGCCGGCGACGCCTTCGCCTGCGGTGGCTGGGCCTCCACACGCCTGCAGCCCTGACGATCAATCTGTCACACCCGTCGCCCGGCGCTGTGTTCTCAGAACACGCAGGAACGCGCGCCAACTCAACGGCGTCGCCCCCGCCGCGATCCGCGCATCCGCGACGGCGTACAGCGCCCTCCACTGACCCCGCAGCACGCCCCACGCGTACCACGCCGACCGGTCCGGGTCGTAGTGGTTCGTCGCCTCGCCCGTCACGCCGTTGAGCTCGATGATCTCGAGGCCCTCGCCGCGCGCGAGATGGGCCGCAGACGGGCACCGGACATCGAATCGCCCAAAATCGAGCCCGCCCTCGAAGGAGCGGGCGATGTCGTCGATCGCGCGCTCAAGCTCGGGCGTGCACAACCGCCCGCCGTCAAAGAAGCCGCACCCCTGCACGTGGTTGCCGGCGTTCCCGAGCGAGACGCGCTTCCCCGCCTCCACAACGCCGGGGTCGCGCCCGCTGAATCGAGCGAAGAACGTGCGTGCCTGCGCGCGGAGGCGTCGGTCCGCGAGAACGAGCTCGAAGAGCGTCCGCTCCCCGTCGCCCACGACCGCGGGGAAGCGTTTCTCGGTGATCCCGAGCACGCGCCCCGCGAGCCCGCCCGGCTCGGGCTCGCCCGCGACACACGCGGGATCGCGCGCCCAGAGCACGCCAAACTCCGCCGGACCGGGCGCGAACCGCTGCACGATCACCTCTGTTTCGACCTCGATGAGGTAGGAGCGCACCTGCTCCTTCGTGCCGACCATCTTGACGTCCGCGCCGCGCTCGCCGACGTCCGGCTTCATGATCACCGGGAACCCGTCGAACCCCGGCTCGCGGTTGATCGCGTCGGTCGCGCGCGCGGCGCGTTCGTCCACGGTCCCCGTCGGCGGCACCAGCACGTGTGGCAGCACGCGCGGGTCGTCGCCCATCGCGCGCAGGATCTGCGACTTGGACTCGCCCACGATCCCGCCGCCGTGGGGGATCCCCGGGTTCGCCGCGGTGAACGCGAGCACCCCGCCGCGCTTGAAGAAGCGCCCCAGCCAGATCGGCACGCACGGGGCGTACAGCGCCCACGCCGGCCAGAACTCGTGGCTCGTGAGGCGCGTCCACTGGGCGCGCAGCCGCTGCCGCCCGCGCCGCCGCGGGAGGTTTCGCACGATGTGCAAGACCGTCGCCAGCACCACGACGTACGCGACGAAGCCAATCGTGCCGAACCGGAGCGCCGCGTCATCGGGCCCGAGATTCCAAAACGTGTTCTGTTCCAGGAGAAACACCACGCCGACGGCGACGCACGTCCACACAAGCGTGCCGAGCCAGCCCAGCGGGAATCGCCGCCCGTCGAAGGGCGTGGTCTGGCGCGTCAAGCGCCCGACGAAGAGCCCGAGGATCGCGACGCCGATGTCCAGGTCCACGCGCCCGACGTACATGCCCGCGAGGACCGTCGCGAGCTCGGGCCGACGCCTCGAGAGCAGCGCCAGCCCGGCGCCCACCGCCCACCAGGGCGTCCAACGAAGGCGCTCGCCGACCCACTCGATCGCGCGCGCGACGCCCGCGCGCTCCGGATTTGGCGCGCGATCCTCGTACGTCGTGATCGGCACCACGCCCGGCGTGTCGTGGCGCGACATGAACGCCTCCATCACCTCGGCAGACTCCCGCGCCTGCCCGATCGGCTCGGGCATGGGCAGGAAATGCGACCCGTCGAGTATCACGAGCCGGCTTGTCGGGATGATCTGGTGATGCAGCCGGGCGCCCCACGCGGGTGTCAGGAAGTCGTGCCGCCCGTGCAGAACGAGGGTCGGGGTCTTAAGCGACGCCATGATCGGACGTAACTCGCGCTGGTCGGTTTGGTCGAAGTTCCGCAGCCAATCGAAGTCGCGCGGGCTCCACCCGAACACGCCGAAGTGAGGCGTGAGCAGCTGCAGCCCTCGGAACAAGACGCGCCCCGCCTTGTATTTGGCGTGCTCGAAGAGGTAGCTGCCCGAGCCCTCGGTCTCCTGCACACCGACGGACGCGAGCAGCGTGACGGTCCCGACGCGGTCGGGCGCGATGTCCGCCATGTTGAGCGCCACCGCGCCGCCGTTGGACCATCCGACGACGTGCGCCCGATCGATGCCGAGCTCGTCCATCAGCGCGAGCACGTACCGCGCGTGGGCGCGGGCGCCGATATCAGGAAGGTCAGCGTCGGAATTGCCGAACCCGGGCAGGTCGAGCGTGACGGTTCGGCGGCCGGCTTCGGTCAAGAACGGCTCGAGCCCGGCGACGTTGTCGAGCCCCCCCGGAGACCCGTGCAGGAAGACGATGGGTTCGCCTCGCTCGTTTGAGGCCCGAAGATCCAGTGCCGAGATGACCACCGGCCGCCCGATATCGATCGGGCCGGCGGCGTCGTACGCGGGCACAACGACGCCATCGCGAGACTCGGCTGGGCGATCGTCGACCGCGCGGACGGGCTTGCGCATCACAGGTGAGAGCGCAAGCGCAACCAGATACAACGCGGCGATGACGATGAGCGTGGAGCGCTGACGCCTCCGACGTCCGCTCATCTCTGCGTCGCCTCCGTCGTCACCGGCACGTACGTCCGCTTGCGGATGTCCTCGGTGCCCAGCTGCCCGCACGCCGCCATGCTCGTTCGGCCCTTCGTCCGCCGGCGTTTGGCGTACACGCCCAAGTCCGTCAGGTCATGCACGAAGCGTTCGACGTCCGCCTCGTCCGGGGCGGGCCAGGGCGAGTCGCGACGCGGGTTGTACGGGATCACGTTGAGCAGCCCCATGTGCTTGCCGTGCTCGGCGCGCAGGAAGGGCGACATCCACTCGGCGAGCTGCTCCGCGTGCTCGGGCTTGTCATTCACGCCGGGGATCAGGACGTACTCGAAGAGGATCTTGCGGTTGCCGCGCGCCTCGATGAGCTCGACCATCGTGTCGCGGAGCTCGGCCATGCCCCAGCGCTTGTTCAGCGGCATGATCTCGTTGCGGACCTCATCGTTCGGCGCGTTCACGCTCAGAGCCAGCCCGAGGCGCTTCCAGCCGGGTTGCTGCACGACGTCCACGAGTTTGCGCAGGCCGTCCACACGCCCGACGGTCGAGATCGTGATCTTGCTCATCGGGACGGCGGCGCCGCGGTGGTCCGTCAAACACGCGATCGCGGCGAGCACGTTCTCGATGTTGTCCAGCGGCTCGCCCATCCCCATGAAGACGATGTTGTCGATCTCGGCGTGCTCGATGTGGGTCGCCGCCCACCATTGCCCGACGATCTCGGCGGGCGTGAGCGAGCGGACCAGCCCCATCTGGGCGGTCTCGCAGAACTCGCAGCCCATGGCGCAGCCGACCTGGCTCGACACGCACAGCGTGTACGTCTTGCGGTTCGTCCGCCCGACCATCGGGATGATGACCGACTCGATGTCCAGGTGGGGGACGCCCTGGTCGGCGAACCGGCCTGAGTCCGGCGCGTCGAGGCGTTGCACGAACTTGGTCGTGATCCCCTCGTCGCACGGCTCGGAGAGGCGCTTGACGATCGGCGCGGGGGCGGCGTCCTGGGCCGGGTGGTCGAGGTTGCCGTCGCGGAAGAACGCCGAGTAGGTCGCGGTCGCGCGCCCCGCGCCGATGCCGACGGCGGCGCAGGCGTCCACGTACTGGGCTCGGGTGAGCCCGAGCGGCGAGATGCGGGCGTCGGCGGCGGGTGGCATGGCGGAGAATATGCGCCCGGGACCGCCTCACGGGCTCGGATCGGGCCCGATACCCACGAATTGACCACGCCCGGAGACCCCGGGCCGGCGTGGAAGGGCTCGGAACGGAAAGCTATTTCTGCTAGGCTCCGCAATCACCCGGCGTCACGGTCGGGGCTGGATCTCGCCGGAGCTGTCAGACATGCCGACCCGCCGCGCGTTCACGCTCATCGAGTTGCTCGTTGTGATCGCGATCATCGCGCTGCTCATCGGGATCCTGCTGCCCTCGCTTGGCAAGGCGCGTGAGTCGGGCCTGACGGTCGTGTGCTCGTCGAACACCCGCCAGCTCGGGATCGCGACGCACTTCTACGCGAACGACCACGACGCGAAGATCTGGGCTGTGGAGGTGGTCAACGGGCAGCTCCTGGGCACCTGGGCCCGCACCCGCGATCTGGATGCCGCCCCGGGCGAGCCGGACTGGGTCCCCGGGCCGATCTACGAATACGTGACGAACACGCACGAAATCCTCGCGTGCCCCAAGAACAAACGCCGGTCCACGACGGGCCAGAGCCTGTCGGACCTGCCCGGATGGACGTCGGGCGATGTGGACTTTGACTACACCTTCTTCGCCGGCATGCAGGGCGCCCGCATCGATCTGGACGGGTTCCTGTGGTACGTCGATCGCGCGAGCGGGAAGTACCGCGGCGCGCAGCTCGGGCGGTCCATCACCGAGGCGCAGGCCGACGAGGCGCTCGAGATGTTCCCGTCGCCGCCGGTGTTTGTGGAGGAGAGCTCCGAGTGGTACAACTCGCGGGTGACGGACGGGCTGTGGGGAAACAAGGACCAGGTCTCGCCGCGCCACTCGGGCGGCGGGCAGATGTCACTGCTCGATGGGTCCTCGATGTACTTCCCGTCGTACGTCTCGGTCTCCGAGCAGGCGGAAGAGAACACGGACTTCGTCGCCAACGAGATCTACTTCAAGCGTGTGGTTCAGGGTCGGCTGACGTACCGCTCGGTCTCGTGGTGGACGGCCAACCGCACGGACCAGGCGTACGGGTGGATCAACGAGTACCTGCGACGCTGACGCGGGGCACGGCCCGACCGGCGACCGCCAGATCCGCGACCACCTAGGATCGGCTCCGATTTCTGCGAGGAGCCGACGACATGGCGTGGACGAAGATCAAGGACGCCCTGGCCGCGAGCCCGGGCACCGAATGCACGATCAAAGGCTGGGTCCGCACCCGGCGGGACTCGAAGGCCGCGGGCGGGCTGAGCTTCATCGCCGTGCACGACGGCACCTGCCACGACGCGATCCAGGTCGTCGCCAAGGGCGAGCTCGACAACTACGAGTCCGAGGTCGTCAAGCTCACCACGGCGTGCGCCGTCGAGGTGGACGGCGTGCTCGCCGAATCGAAGGGCCAGGGGCAGTCCGTCGAGGTGCAGGCGTCCGCGATCCGTGTGATCGGATGGGTCGAGGACCCGGACACCTACCCGGTGCCGCAGAAGCGCCACACGATGGAGTACCTGCGTGAGCAGGCGCATCTGCGGGTGCGGACGAACACGTTCGGGGCCGTCGCGCGTGTGCGCCACGCGCTGGCCGCGGGGGTGCACCGGTTCTTCGACGAGCGGGATTATTACTATGTCCACACGCCGATCATCACGGGGAGCGACTGCGAGGGCGCGGGCGAGATGTTCCGCGTGAGCACGCTCGACATGCTCAACGTGCCGACCGCCGAGGGCGGCGTGGACTACGACCAGGATTTCTTCGGCAAGGAAGCCAACCTGACGGTGTCGGGCCAGCTGAATGTCGAGACGTATTGCAGCGCCCTGAGCCGGGTCTACACCTTCGGTCCGACCTTCCGCGCCGAGAACTCGAACACATCGCGGCACCTCGCCGAGTTCTGGATGATCGAGCCCGAGATCGCGTTCGCCGATCTGAGCGACAACTGGGCGCTCGCCGAGGAGATGCTCAAGTACCTGCTCGACGACGTGCTGACCCGGCGTGCCGACGACATGGCGTTCTTCGACCTGCGCATCGAGAAGGGCCTGATCGACCGCCTGAAGCACGTCATCGAGACGCCCTTCCGCGTGCTGCCATACACGGAGGCGATCGACATCCTGTCCAAGGCGAACAAGAGGTTCGAGTACCCCGTCGAGTGGGGGCTGGACATGCAGTCCGAGCACGAGCGGTACCTGACGGAAGAGCACTTCAAGCAGCCGGTCGTCGTGATCAACTACCCCAAGCAGATCAAGGCGTTCTACATGCGGATGAACGACGCCGGCACGGACGGGGCGCCGGGCGACACGGTGGCCGCGATGGACATCCTCGTGCCCGGCATCGGCGAGATCGTCGGCGGGTCGCAGCGTGAGGAACGCCTGGGCGCTCTGGACGCGCGGCTTGATGAGATGAACCTTCCGAAAGAGGACTACTGGTGGTACCGTGACCTCCGCCGGTACGGCACCGTGCCGCACGCGGGGTTCGGGCTCGGGTTCGAACGCCTCATCCAGTTCTGCACGGGGATGCAGAACATCCGCGACGTCATCCCGTTCCCGAGGGCTCCGAGGCAATGCGAATTCTGATCCGTTCGATCGTTTGCGGTTCCACGATCGCGACACTGCTTGGCGGGTGCGCTTCGGCGACCCCCGACGAGCGCGCCATCGACGCGCTCAACGCGCGGTTGTCCGACGCGGTCCTCGCGTCGGACGGCGACGCGTACCTCGCGGGCGTCGATCAGACCGACCCGTACTTCGCGCACGAATCGCGGTATCTAGCGAACGCGATCGAGAAGGACGCCGCACCCGCGTTCTCGCTCAAACGCCGCGGGCGGGCATACGCCGACGGCGACGCGCTGGTCGCGCCCGTGCGCGCCAAGTGGCAGCCCAGCGAGAAGGGCTCGGCGCGCTCGACGGAGTTCGACGCCCGGTTCACCAAGGGCCCGGACGGTGCGTGGCGGTACGCCGGCGCGCAGTGGGAGACGACCGTCTCGACGGACCCGCGCATCCGCGTCTACGCGACGCCCGACCTCGCGGTGGAAGCCGAGCTGGTCCGCTCGGCGTACGCCCGCGTGGTCGCGCCGGTCGAGGCGTTCTTCGGCACCGCGATGCCCGACCTGCCTCCCGTGAAGATCTACCGCGATCTGGCGCACATTCAGTTCTCCATCACGCCGACGTACGACCCCCCGCTGGGCGGGTGGTACGAGCCGGGCGAGTCGATCAAGATGCTGTGGCGCTCGCGCCGCAGCGCCGAATCGATCGAGCGCGTCATCGCGCACGAGCTGGGGCACGCGATGTACGAGTACATCGGCGCCGGCGCGGACGCGACGCCGTGGTGGGCGCACGAGGGCGTCGCCGAGAGCGCCGCGTCGAGCGTGCACCCGCGGCTGGACCGCGTGAACGAGCGTCTGGGCAAGCTCAAGGGCGAGGACAAGCTCGTCGAGTTCGAGTTCCTCGCGGTGTTTGACGACGACACGTTCATGGAGCAACGGCTCGCGTACCCGATGGGGCACTCGATGGTGGCCTACGTGCTCGACCGGTTCGGGCGCGAGCGCGGGTTCGCGTGGCTCGTCGATCTGGACGACGTGGGTGTGGACGGCGCGTCTCGCACACACCTGGGCTTGCCCTTCGCCGAGCTCGACGAGGCGTGGCGCGGGTCGCTTCAGGTGCCCGAGCCCGAGCCCGATGCAGGCGCGGACGCCTGAGTCTCGACGGCGGGCAGCGCGGGCGGATCGCCCTCCGCCCGGATCGATGAGGGCGCCTCGGCCGGTGCCGGCGCGCCGGGCGTGCGGACCAAGACAAAGAACCACGTGACGACCGCGACGAACGCGGTGCCCATCGCCAACCACCCGATCGAGCTTCGCACGGTCTCGGGCTTGTCCGCGATCGGCTTGGACGCGAGCAGCAACACGCGCGCGCCGAGCGGCGCGGCCGCGCGGGCGGCGTGCATCCCCGCCGCCTTCGCGGGGGGTCCGGCGACGCGCGCGGTGTGGCGCGCGGCGATGGCGGTGTACCGCGCCGCGGCCTTCGCGGCGGGGGTGGCGTTCTTGATCGCCACCGCGCCGATCGCGCCCGCTCGTGCCGCCGCGGTCTTCGCTGGCGCCCGTTCGCTGGGTGGCGGGGGTGCCTCGGGGGCGTCGCCCGCTGCCGTCGGGGCGGTCTCCGCGTCGGCCCGCTCGCCGTCCATCAGCTGAGCGGTCAGGTCGGCGAGGTTCCGATCGATCGCCTCAACCTGCCCGACCGCGTCCGGGGGTTCCCACCCGACGGGCTCGCGCTCCTCGGATGGCTCATCCTCGGACGCATCCGCCTCCACCGGCTTCACAGGTCGGTCGCCGAGATCGATCGGCGGCGCCTCCGAGGGTGGCTCCTCGTTCCAGCCGTCCGCGGGCGCCGCGTCGATGTCCGAGGTCTCGAGTAGCGATCTCAGCGCGCCGTCGAGCCCGGCATCCTCACCTGTCTCGGGTGCCGCGCCGCCCGCCGG
Organism: Phycisphaerae bacterium; assembly: GCA_030426605.1. Classification (GTDB taxonomy): domain Bacteria; phylum Planctomycetota; class Phycisphaerae; order Phycisphaerales; family UBA1924; genus BQJQ01. Next base: position 58,999 of record JAUHXM010000002.1, read on the forward strand.
ATCGGACTCCGATTCGATCGGTGTCGGGGCGTCGGAGCTCTCAGAGGCCGACGTGTCGGCGTCCACGATGGATTGGGCGATCGCATCGATGCTCAGTTCCGGGAACGCCTCGCCCGCCTCGCCCGCCGGCTCGGGGTCGGGTTCCGGCGCGGCCTGGGTCGCGGACACCGGCGCGGGCTCGGCTTCGTTCGCTGGGGCGGGTCCTGATTCGGCTTCCGGCCCGGGCAGGGTGCCCGCGCCATCGGGCTCCACGCTCTCGGCAACGGCGGCGATCGGGCGGTCCTCGTTTGCCTCGAGCTCGGCGCACTCCGACTCCAGCTCATCGGTGAGCTTGGCAAGCTCGGCTTCGAGCTCCGCGATCGTCCCCTGGTCGGTCTCGGCAGGCATACCCGGATCGATGATCGGACCGCCCACGCTCGAACTCAAGCCCGATCGGGCGTACCTTCGGATATGCCCCCGCCCGAGGGAACCCACCGGCCTGACCGCCATCGCTGGGCCCACCGCCTCTTTGTATCGGACGTCGTGCCCGGGCGACAGACTGTCACGGGCGAGGAGGCGCACCACGCCGTGCGCGTCAAACGCCTGCGCCCGGGGGAGTTGGTGGAGCTCTTCGACGGCAACGGACGCGTCGTCGAGGGGACCGTCGCGGGGGTGGGGGGATCGCGCCAGCACCCGGAGATCGAGGTCGAGCCCGAGGGGGAGCCGCGCGAGATTCCGCCGACGGTCCCCCGTGTCGAAATCTGGAGCCCGGCCCCGAAGGGCGACCGGCTCGAACGGATGCTCGACCAACTCTCGCAAGCCGGCGTCGCCCGCTGGCGGGTGCTGATCACGGACCGGGCCGAGGACACCATGCCCAGGAAGCCCGACCGCCTGCGCCGGGTGCTCGTCGAGAGCGCCAAGCAGTGCGGGCGGGCCCGCCTGCTCGAGATCGGCAGCCCCATCGCGTTGGACACGGCGCTGGGCGCGCCCGGCGTGGTCGTCGCGTCACAGCACGCGGGGCCCGAGGGCCGGTCCGGGCCGGAGGAGCCCCGGACGCTGCTCGTTGGCCCGGAGGGCGGGTGGTCGGACGCCGAGTTGCGCCTTTTTGAGGACCGGTCGGTACCGTGCGTGGGATTGGGCCCGCACGTGATGCGTCTGGAGACGGCCGCCGTGGTGGGGGCGGCCCGGCTGATGGAGAATCCGCGATGACGTTCCGAACCCTGCTCGCCGGCGTTGCCATATTGCTCGTCTGCTCGCCCGCGCAGGCGATCGACACCGAGCACCGCGTCCGCGCGCGCGAGATGGCGGACCGCGCCATCGCGTACCTCCGCGCCGAGCAGGGGCCCGAGGGCGGGTGGCGGCACGCCGAGGACCGCCCGAACTTCCCCGCCGTCAGCGCGCTCGCCGCGACGGGCATGATCCTCGACCCGCGCATCGACGAGGCCGACCCCGCCATCGAGCGCGCCACGCGCTACATCCTCTCCTTCCAGCACCCCGGCGGCGGCATCCACGACGGCGTGCTGACCAGCTACAACACCGCGATCTGCCTGAGCTACCTCGCGCACCTGCGCACGCCCGAATCGGCGCGCGCGATCGAGGTCTCACGCCCGTTCCTGCTCGGGTTGCAGTACCACGAGGGGTTCGACGGCGCGCCCGACACCGAAGATCTCACCGAGCCCGTCTCGCCCGACCACCCGTACTACGGCGGCGTCGGGTACGGCTCGCACGGGCGCCCGGACCTCTCCAACGTCGGGTTCTTCATCCAGGCGCTGCACGACACCGGGCTGAGCACCGAGGACGAGGCATACAAACGCGCCCTCGTGTTCTTGTCGCGCGTGCAGATGCTCGACGAGACGAACGACTTCGAGTACGCCGACGGGTCGATGCAGGGCGGATTCATCTACGCGACCGTGCCCGACCGCGAATCGGTGGACGGCGTGCCGGGCCAATCGCAGGCGGGCGAGATCGAGGAAACGCTCAGCGACGGCACCGTCGCCTCGCGCCTGCGTTCCTACGGGAGCATGACCTACGTGGGGTTCAAGAGCCTGATTTACGCGGATCTCGCGCCGGACGACCCGCGCGTCGTCGCGGCCCGTGGGTGGATCGAGCAGAACTTCACCCTCGACGAGAACCCGGGGTTGGGCGATCAGGGGCGGTACTACTACTACCTCTCGCTCGCCCGCGCGCTCGACGCGTGGGGTGAGAACGAAATCGCGGGCGAGGACTGGCGTGCGGGGTTGATCGACACGCTCGCGGAACTGCAATCCGCCGACGGGTCGTTCACGCCCGTCAACGATCGGTGGATGGAGGCCGACCCGGTGCTGATCACGGCGTACAGCCTGATCGCCCTGCAGGCCGCGATGGGCAACGGGTGAGGGAGCAGACGATGACGACGATGACACGATCGAAAGCACACGCGGACCTGCTCGACCACAAGCGCGACACGGCGACCCTCGGGTCCGTCGCGGGGCTGCTCGGGTGGGACCAGGAGACCTACATGCCCGGCGCCGCGGCGGACGCCCGCGCGGCGCAGTCGTCCATGCTCGCGGGGCTCATCCACGAGCGTTCGACGAGCGAACGCCTGGGCGCGCTCATCGCGGCGTGTGAGTCGGATGAGGACCTGACGTCGGACGCCCAGACCGCCGCGGAACTCCGCGAGATCCGGCGCAGCTACGACCTCGCGACCAAGCTTCCGGGCGATCTCGTGCGAGAGATGGCCGAGACGGGCTCGAAGGCTCAGCAGGTCTGGAAGAAGGCCCGCGAGGGCAACGACTTTGCGCAGTTCGAGCCTTGGCTCGCGAACATGGTGGACCTCGCCCGGCGCAAGGCGGCGTGCTACGGCACGCCCGAGGGCGGCGAGGCGTACGACGCGCTGCTCGAAGAGTACGAACCGGGCGCGACCGCGCGCGAGATCGAGGCCGTCTTCACGCCGCTGGGCGAACGCCTGAGCTCGTTCATCCAGGACGTCGCCGACAACGGCACCCCGCCCGACGAAGCGCCGCTGAACGTGAAGGTGCCCGATACCGCGCAGCACGCCTTCGGGCTCGAGGTGCTCGGCGCGATGGGGTTCGACCTCGACGCCGGGCGACTGGACATCACGGCCCACCCGTTCTGCTCCGGGTTTGCGCCGGGCGACACGCGCCTCACGACGCGCTACCGCGACGAGCGGTTCACCGACGCCCTCTACGGCACGATGCACGAGGGCGGGCACGGGCTGTACGAACAAGGCCTCCCCAAGGCGGACAAGTTCGGCTCGCCCCTCGCGGACTCGATCTCGCTGGGCATCCACGAATCGCAATCGCGCATGTGGGAGAACCTCGTCGGGCGCTCTCGCCAGTTCTGGGTCTGGGCGAAGCCCATCGCGGACACGCACTTCGCCGGCGCGCTCGACGCGTTCGGCGTGGACGACATGACGCGCGCGGTGAACACCGCCAAGCCGAGCTTCATCCGCGTCGAGGCGGACGAGGCGACGTACAACCTGCACGTCATGCTCCGGTTCGAGATCGAGCGGGCGCTGTTGCGCGGCGATCTCGAAGCGGCGGACGTTCCCGCCGCCTGGAACGCGCGGTTCAAGGAGCTGTTTGGTTTGGACGTCCCCGACGACCGGCGCGGGTGCCTGCAGGACGTGCACTGGAGCTTCGGGCTCATCGGGTACTTCCCGACGTACACGCTGGGCAACCTCTACGCCGCCCAGTTCTGGGAGACGATCCTTGAAGAGGTCCCCGATCTCGAATCGAAGATGGAACGCGGCGCGTTCGGCGACCTGCTCGCATGGCTCCGTGAGAAGATCCACGCGCACGGGAAACGCTACCGTGCGGGCGAGCTGTGCGAGATGATCACCGGCAAGCCCCTGAGCGCCGACCCGCTCATGCGGCATCTGGAGCGCCGGATCCGCCCGGCGTACGGGTTGTAAGTCGCGTCGCGCGTCTCAGGGAGCCCCGAGCGTGAGCGAGCGGGCAGATTCATCGCACGCCACGGCCCGCTCGCTCACGCTCCGGGATCTCTCCCCCGCGATCGCGTGAGAAGTCACGAGCGCTCGCGCCCCAGCTCGACCGCCAGCGCCTCGCCCAGGCGTTCGTAGTCGGCGAGCGTGTTGTAGAGCTGGGCGCTGATCCGCATGATGCGGGTCGCGACGCCGGGCAGGTCCCAGATGGGGACTTGGATGCCGTGGTTTGTGTAGAGGCGGTCCCACAGGGCGTCGTCGAAGAGCTCGCCGGGCGGGTTGCCGCCGGGGCAGTCGGGGAGGACGACGCCGACCATGGTGCCGGTCATCTCGTCGGGGACGGGCTGGTCGATGCCGAGCCGGTCGCAGACGACGCGGGCGCCGGCGCGGGCGAGCTGGTGGTTGCGTTGGTAGAGGGTGTCCCACCCGCCGGGCATCTGCGCGCCGAGGTGGTGGATCGCGACGGGCGTGACGAGGTTGGCCGAGTAATCGCCGGTGCCGACGTAATCGAAGTCGCAGAGGAACGCCTTGCGGTCGGCGCGCGGCTCGTGGACGCGGCACGAGAGCGCGAGCGGCTTGATCCGCCGCTGGGCCTCGGGCTCGGCGTAGAAGAACCCGGTCCCCTTGGGCGTGCACAGCCACTTGTGGCACGACGCCGCGTAATACGTCGGCGCCAACTCGCGGATGTTCAGCGGGATCTGCCCGGGCACGTGGGCGCCGTCCACCAGGATGTCGATCCCACGCTCGCGCACGGCGGGCACGATCCGCTCGACCGGGAACACCAGCGCCGTCGCGCTGGCGATGTGCGAGACCACGACGAGCTTCGTTCGCTCGGTGATCGCGCCCAGGACGGCGTTGACCACGTCGTCGGGCGTCACGACCGGGAAGGGGACCTTCGCGACGACTTTGCGGCACCCGACACGCCCGCACAGGCGGTCGAGCTCGTTGACCGTCGCGGAATACTCGTGATCGGTGATCAGCACCTCGTCGCCCGGGCCCAGGCCCGCCCCATGGAGGACGGTCGCGACGGCGAACGTCGCGTTGGGCACGAGCGCCAGGTCGCTCGCGGGGGCGCCCACGAACGCGCCGATGTCCCGGCGGGCGGCGTCCGCGTAACGCTCCAGGTCGTGCTTGAAAAACCGGACGGGGTCGGACTCGAGCCGTCGGCGGAGTTCGGCCTGGGCTTCGCCCACGACCACCGGGCACGAGCCGTACGACCCATGATTCAGCTGCGTGAGCCCCGGGCGGATGGGCCAGCGGGCGGGCTCGGAGACCCGCTCGGGCGGCATCAGCGGCTCGGGGGCGCGGCTGGGCGGTGCGGCGACCTCGATCGGGCGCGCCAAGCCGGCGATGGTGCGGGCGGGTTCGAACGTCTCGTGGTTGGGCATGGCAGTCACGCCAAGCGTATCGGAGTTTCGGGCACCGCGGCTTGCATGGAGAACAACGAGCGGACGGGCCGTGCCACTGATCCGTCCTCGGGTCCGTGAGGTGTATGCAACGTCCGTGCGACGGCACTGACCGGCGGACCGGTCAGTGGCACGACGAACGCCCGAGCTCCGCCCCCAGCGCCCCGGCGAGGTACTCGTACTGCCCGATCGCGTTGTAATAGTTCGCGCTGACGCGGAGCACCGGCGTGTGACCGACGCCGATCATGCCTTCGGGCGCGTCGCGGGCTTCCCAGATCGGCACCTGGATGCGCCAGCGGTCGAACAGGGCCTGCTTGAGGTCGCCCGCGGCACGCCCCGCCGGCAGCGCGACCGCGGCGATCGCGCCCGTGCACGCGTCGGGCACCGGGGGCTCAAGCCCGAGGCGTTGGCAAATCGCGGCCCGGCCGGCGATCGCGAGGTCGCGGTTGTGGTCCATGTACGCCCCGACCGAGCCGGCGACGCTTGCAAGGAACTCCGCCGCGTCGGCGATCGCGAGGAACGGCGTGATGTCGCGGGTGCCCACGTAATCGAACTCGACGTGGAACGCCGACCGCCCGGCGGTTCGGGCGACCGCGTCGCGCGTCGGGGCGCTGTTCGACAGGATGGGCGGGCGGAACGCGGGCTGGAGGTCCCGGCGGACGTACAGCCACGCGCTCCCCTTGGGCGAGCAGAGCCACTTGTGGGCGTTGCCCGTCGCCCAGGCGACGTCCCAACGGGCGAGGTGGTGGGGGGCGAACCCGACGCCGTGGGCGGCGTCGAGCAGGATCTCCACACCCCGCGCGCGCAGGGCCGGGCAGAGCTCGTCGAGCGGCATCGCGATCGCGCTGGGGCTCGTGACACCCGAGATCATGCACGCCCTCGTCCGGCCCGTCAGGCGCGACACGACTGCCTCGACGAGCGCGTCGGCGTTTGGCACGGGCCAGGGGAGTTCGGCGATCACAAGCGTCGCGCCCGTCCGCTCGCAGATCGCTTGGCAGTTGTGCAGGCACGCGGGGTACTCGTGCGAGGTGATGAGCAGCTCGTCGCCCGGGGCGAGCCCCATGTTGTGCAGGGCGGCATGCACGCCCTGGGTCGCGTTGGGGACAAACACGAGGTCCGCCGCGTCGCACCCGAGCAGGGGGGCGATCGCATCGCGGGACCGGTCGAGCAGGCGGGACGCGTGCTCGACGAAGAACGTGACCGTGTCGCGTTCCATGAGATCGACGTGCCGACGCTGGGCGTCGAGCACCGCGGGGGGGCAGGCGCCGAAGCTCCCGTGATTCAGGGGGACGAGCCCGGGGTCGATCGCCCAGTGTTTCGCAGCCGGGGCGGGCGCGGGAAAGTTCGCGGGCAGCTCGGTGGTCGTCATGCGACGAGCCTATCGCGCGACGCCGCCGGTTCCCTGATGGAGCGTGCGGATCGGGTCCGCACGCCGCGGATGAGCGAAGTGAATCCAGCGGATTCAATCGGAGGGCACACCACGCACCGGAACCGCTGGATTCGCCCTCCGGGCTCATCCGCGGCGTGATAGGGAACGGGGGACCGCGAATCAGCCGGTGACGTCGATGCTGCGGCCGAGGGTCACGCCGGTCGCGGCGGCGTTCTTGTCCGCCGGGTGGGAGTACAGCTCGATCGAGCCCGTCGGGCTTGGCGTGCGGGGCTGGGGGGTCACGGGGGTGTCGTGTATGGTCGCCCGATCGACGGTCGCCGCGACGAGGCGCTCGAGGGCCCCCTTCGGGCGGGCGGTCACCTCGACCTGATCGATGGTCTGGCCCGCCCGGACATCCACGCCCGCCGGGCGCGCGGCACCCGCCGGCCTGGCGGCCCCGGCGTTTGTCGGTGGGAACGAGTATGTGGGCGGGATCGGGTCCATCTGGTGCTCGTCCATGATCGGCGCGTGCGTCCGAATCCGTCCACACGCCGGCGAGTCAGAGCATAGCGAGGCGGGCCCGGTGATCCGAGCGCCGCCCGAAACTCCGCGCAGCGGATGCCCGCATCGCCCGATCGGCGCGCCCATCGGTCGGGTTTATGGGGCGTGCGGGGGTTGCGCTGAGGGCAAAAAACACGGGGCTCGAATTCAAGCCCCGTGTCAGCATCCGTGTTGATGGGGGATGATCAGTCGTCGTCGCCGTGCCCCTCGAAGGCGGCGATGACCTCCTGCTGGATATGCGGCGGGGTGTTCTCGTCGTGCGAGTAATCCATGGCGTAACTGCCCGCCCCGCCCGTCATGCTCTTCAGTTCGGTCGTGTAGTTCTGGAGCTCGCCGAGGGGTGCCTGCGCGACGATCACGCAGACGTCGCCCGCGAGCATCTTGGTGTCCTGGACGCGGCCTCGTTTGGTGGAGAGGTCGCCGGTGACGTCGCCCATGTGCGACGAGGGGACGGTGACTTCGACCGTGACGAACGGCTCGAGCAGCACGGGCTTGGCCTTTGCGACGGCGTCGATGAAGGCCCGCTTGCCGGCGGTGATGAACGCGATCTCCTTCGAGTCCACGGCGTGGAACTTGCCGTCGTAGACCTCCGCCCGCACGCCGGTGAGGGGGTAGCCCGCGACGGCGCCGTGCTCCAGGACCGATCGGATGCCCTTCTCGATCGCGGGCATGAACTGGCGTGGGACGGACCCGCCGACTGTCGCGTTAACGAACTCGAACCCCTCGGGGTGGTCCGCGGGCAGCGGCTCGACGCGGAGGTAGACCTCGCCGAACTGCCCGGCGCCGCCGGTCTGCTTCTTGTGGCGGTGGTGCCCCTCGGCCTTGGAGGTGATGGTTTCCTTGTAGGCGATCTTGGGCGTCTCGGTGTTCAGCTCGATCCCGGACTGCTCCTTGAGCTTCTCGAGGGTGACGCGCAGGTGCAGCTCGCCCAGGCCGCGGAGGACGGTCTGCTTCGTCGCGGCGATCCGGTCGAGCTTCAGGCACGGATCCTCCGCGAGGAGTTTGTGGAGGGCCGTCGAGAACTTCGCCTCGTCCGCGTGGTTCTTGAGCTCGACCGCAAGCCCGTACATGGGCTTGGGCAGGGGCAGGGCGCGCAGGTGCAGCGAGTCCAGATCGTGCCCCTCATGCAGCACGGCGTCGTAGTGGATCTCGTCGATCTTTGAGACCGCGCCGAGATCGCCAGGGCCCAGCTCGTCGACCTCTTCCGAGGTCTTGCCCTGGCGCTTCACGACGTGCCCGATGCGGACGGGCTTCTTCTGGTCGTCGATGATCGCTTCGGACTTGTTGTGAATCGTGCCCTGGTGGACGCGGAAGACGCCGAGCTTGCCGACGTGCTTGTCGCTGGTGATCTTGAAGACGTTCGCGATGAGGGGCTTCTTGGGGTCCGGCTCGGCGTGGAACTCGACCTCGTCGCCGTCCTCGCTCTCGCGCTTCATGAACGGGCGCGGGTTGCCCTCGAGCGGGTTGGGCAGCAGGCTCGCGAAGACGTGCAGCAGGGTGTCCACGCCCGCGCCGCTCTTGGCGCTCACAAACGCGATGGGCACGAGGTGGGCGTCGCGGAGGGCGGCTTCGAACGCGTCGTGCAGCTTGCCCTTGTCGAGGTTCTCGTCCGAGCCCTCCTCGAGGTACTGGTTCATCAGGTCGTCCTGCATCTCGACGATCTGCTCGATGATCTGCTGGTGCGCGTCCGACTCGGAGCTGAAGAGCGTCTGGCCCTCGCCCTCCGAATCAAACACGGACACGACGCCCGAGCGGTCCGGTGTGGGCAGGTTGATCGGCAGGCACTCGGATCCGAACTCCTCGCGGATCGCCTCGACGAGCGCGGGCAGGTCCGCCTGGTCCTCGTCGATCTTGTTGATGATGATCATCCGCGGCAGGTTGCGGTCCTTGGCGATCGCCATCATCCGGCGCGTGACCGTCTCGATGCCCTTGTGCGCGTCGATGACGACGGCGACCGTCTCGACGGCGGGGAAGACGCTGATCGCGTGCCCGAGGAAGTCGGGCATGCCCGGGGCGTCGATCATGTTGACCATGTGCCCCTCGTGGTCGAAGTGCATCAGGGACGGGCGCAGCGAGTGCTTGTGGTGGATCTCTTCTTCGGTCCAGTCGGAGACGGTGTTGCCGTCCTCGACGGTGCCCATGCGCTGGGTGGTGCCCGTGGCGAAGAGGAGGCGCTCGGCGAGGGTCGTCTTGCCCGAGCCGGCCTGACCTACGAGGGCGATGTTGCGGATGTCGGCGGGGTTGCGTGCAGGCATGGGCGGAAGGCTCCCTCATCGGGGCCACGCCCTCCCACGGCACTCCCGTCGGCGCGCGGCCCGGTTGCTCGAACGCCGGCGGCGCCGATCGGTCCATCAGGCACGTCCACGCGATCAGATCACGTGCGGGCGGGCTCCCTCCCGCGCCGGCGTATCGGCAGTCTAGGGGGATTCCGGGCCCGCCGATAGGATGGACCCGACCCGATGCCATGACCGCCGAGCCCGCCCAGCCCGTGCCCGTCTGCCCCGAATGCGGGACGCCGCCGGGGAGTGTTCCTGTGCCTCCGGTCTGGGCTCGTTGGAGGCTGACCGGATTCCTCGTGGTGCTGCTCGTTTGGTTGGGCATGATCGGCTCCGCATGGTTCAGGAGCGCCCCGATAGGCATCCCGACCCGGAGCACGGGGTACGTCCATCCGCTCGCGCTGGCGGACACTCATCTCCGGCACATGGATGCGAGCACGAATCGGGATTGGCTTGAGGCGTCTAGCCGAGGCTGGGGCGACCACCCGATCGCAACCGACGCGGAGTTGGAGTTTGCGATCGTGGGTTATACTGCGGATTTCTCGTGGGATTTTCTGAGCACCACCGACTGGTTCCCATCCTCATTCACCGGGTCGGATCTCGTGGCACCAGCGATGTCTGATGTGAGGTTCGCTGCTCTCGCGCGAGACGATCTACAGCGTGCCTTCGGCGAAGATTGGGATTCTGGGATCCAACAGACCATTGCGTGGCGTGTACGCGATGAACACAAGAGCATGACGATTCGGTTCGTCCCAATGGTCTTTGGGACCGACACATGGATCCGTGTTGAGCGTTCGTCATATCCCGGATTACGGGGCCGAGATGTGGTATGGCGAGACCGTCCGATTCGGTTTGATGGTGCCTGGCTTGTGATGAAGCGGGACCGGGTGCGTGACGCGGGACGCGCCTGGTTAGTGCGTCTCGATCTTCTCTCGACAGCCCTCGTCCTGGGTTCCTTGGTCCTGTTGATCCTCCTCGTCTGGTTGCTCGTTCCACCTATCTGGTGGCGGATCATGCGTCGGAGTCGGCATCGGAGGGGCTGCTGTCTCCGTTGTGGATACCCGCTCCCCAGCCCCGTCCCCTAGGATCGTGCATGCCAGACCCCGTCGTCACCCGGTTCGCCCCCTCCCCAACGGGGCACCTGCACGTCGGCGGGGCCCGCACGGCCCTGTTCTGCTGGGCCCTCGCCAGGCGGGCTGAGAACGACGGGTCGGGCGGGCGGTTCGTCCTCCGGATCGAGGACACGGACCAGGCCCGCAGCTCGGACGCCGCCTCAGCCGGCATCCTCGAGGACCTCGCGTGGCTCGGCATCCTCTGGGACGACGGGCCCGAGTTCTCAACACACCAGGAGGGGCGGGCTTCCAGCCCGCCCGGCGTCATCGGCGGCGATTCGCGCGGCGTGGGCCCGTACTACCAGGCCCAACGCCTCGACCTCTACAACGAGCACATCGCCAAGCTCATCGAGGCGGACGCCGCGTACCCCGCCTTCGAGTCGCCCGACGAGCTCGAAGCGAAGCGCAAGGAAGCGATCGACGCCAAGGTCGGGTACCGCTACGACCGCAGCGCGCTGGACATCCCGCGCGACGAACGCATGGCGCGCCTCGCGAAGGGCGACGACCACGTCGTCCGCCTCAAGATGCCCGACGAGCCGATCACCGTGCACGACCAGGTGCTGGGCGACGTGACCGTCGGGCCCGACGAGTTCGACGATTTCATTATTCGGAAAAGAGACGGCTTCCCGACCTACCACCTCGCGGTGGTCGTGGACGACGCGTTGATGGGCGTCACGCACGTGCTGCGCGGGCAGGAACACCTGATCAACACGCCGCGCCACATCGCGCTGCAGCGGGCGCTCGGGTTCGACACGCCCACCTACGCGCACATGCCGCTGATCTTCAACCCGGACGGGTCGAAGATGTCCAAACGCGACAAGGACAAGGCGGCAAAGAAGGCGTGCAAGGACGCGGGCGTCGATGCCCCGCCCGTCGCGTCCGTCTCGGGCGAAGCCTTCAAGAAGTGGATGAAGGACAAGACGCGGCAGCTACCCAGCGATCAGCTCCGCGAGCTTGCGGCGGCGGTGGGGGTGACGCTGCCCGAGATCGACGTCGAGGACTTCCGGCGGGCTGGGTATCTGCCCGGGGCGTTGTGCAATTTCCTGGCGCTGCTCGGGTGGAACCCCAAGCAGAAGACCGCCGACGGGAAGGACCTGGAGACCTTCGACAACGCCTTCCTCGCGGAGCACTTCGATCTGAAGGGCATCGGCAAGGGGCAGGCGAAGTTCGACCGGGCGAAGCTGCTGAGCTTCAACTCCGACGCGATCGGGCGATTGGACGACGCCGAGTTTGCGCGCGTCTGGCGCGATTGGGCGGGCGCGTACGACCCCGAGCTGGTATCCAAGCTCGGCGACGACAAGATCGCGCTCTTCGCGGGTGCCGTGAAGCCCCGCTGCAAGACCCTCGCCGACGGGCGCGGTGTCGTGCAGTTCGCGCTCGTTGATGACGACGGGTACGAGTTCGACGGCAAGGCGGTCCACAAGGCGATGCTCAAGGGCGACGCCAAGGGCCTGGAGATGCTCCAGACGTTCGCCGGGGCGCTTGACGCGATCGACCCGTGGGACGCGCCGACCATCGACGCGGCGGTTGAGGCGTTCGCGAGCGAGCACGAGGTGGGCATGGGCAAGATCGCCCAGCCGATCCGCGTCGCGGTGACGGGCGCGGGCGTGAGCCCGCCGCTGGGCGTGACGTTGGCGGTGCTGGGGCGCGAGAGCGTGCAGGCGCGGATCGAGCGGTGCCTGGCGTTCGCGGAGCAGGCCTGATTGTGGGTTTCAGAAACGGAGCGCCATCCTGATTGTCCACCCTGCGAGCCAACCGTCCGGGTAGCCTAGACACGCCATGACGCATCGAGGGGTGCCCGCGCGGCGATGAAGAAGGACCTCTCTAGGATCCCCGATGATTTGCCCGTACCCATCGACGACGGTGCGTGTGACCATCTTGCCGGCTCCGCAGTGCCCGGTGTGACACTCATGAGCACCTTGGGCGAGCGTCTGCATCTCACCGAGCTCGCGACAGAACCTCTCGTGCTCTTCTTCTACCCGCGGACCGGGCGACCCGAGGAACCCAAGCCGGACGGGTGGGACGCGATCCCTGGGGCGCGCGGGTGCACGCCGCAGTCGTGCTCGTTCCGCGACGCGCACAGCGAGTTCGTCTCGCACGGCTGGCGTGTCCTCGGTGTGAGCACCCAGACAACCGAGTACCAGCAGGAGTTCGTAGAGCGGAACCACCTGCCGTTCCCGCTGCTCTCGGATGCCGAGCTCGAGCTGACACGGGCGTGGCGCTTGCCAACGTTCGAGTTCCCGGTCCGGTCGGGCGGGCCGAACACATTGATCCGGCGGATGTCGCTCGCAGCGGAGGGCGGCGTGGTCCGACGCGTCTGGTACCCGGTCTTTCCGCCCAATGAGAACGCGTCCGCTGTGCTTGATTGGATTGCCGGGCGGGGAGGGGAGTCGGCCTGAGTCGGCGAACCTCCGCTACCATCGCCGCGCGGAGGCGATTCTCATGGGCGACGACACAGCACCCAAGCGGCACTTCATCCAGCAGATCATCGATGCGGACATCGCGTCGGGGAAGTGGGGCCCGCCGGGCGAGCGGTCGGTCGTCGCGACCCGCTTCCCCCCCGAGCCCAACGGGTACCTCCACATCGGGCACGCCAAGAGCATCTGCCTGAACTCCGGGCTCGCGTCCGAGTTCGGCGGCCGGTTCTTCCTCCGCTTCGACGACACGAACCCCGCCAAGGAAGAGCAGGAGTACGTCGACTCGATCGTGCGCGACGTCGCGTGGCTCGGCGCTCGGTGGGAGGGGCGGTCGGACGCCGACCCGCTCGCGGGCGTGCGGTTCGCGTCGGACTACTTCGGGCAGATGTACGACTGGGCGGTCGAGCTCATCGAGAAGGGGCTCGCGTACGTCGATGCGCAGTCGGCCGACGACATCAAGGCGCAGCGCGGCACGGTCACCAAGCCCGGCACACCGAGCCCGTTCCGCGATCGCCCGATTGCCGAGAGCCTCGACGAGTTCGACAGGATGCGCCGGGGCGAGTACGCCGACGCGTCGCGCGTGCTGCGCGCGAAGATCGACATGGCGTCCCCCAACATGCACCTGCGCGACCCTGTGATGTACCGCGTAGTGAACACGCCGCACCACCGGACGGGCAGCGATTGGCACATCTACCCGATGTACGACTGGGCCCACGGTCTCGAGGACTCGATCGAGGGCATCACGCACTCGATCTGCACGCTCGAGTTCGAGGAACACCGCCCGCTGTACGACTGGTTTATCGACGCGATCAACAAGGACCGTGGGCCGGGCTCGAAGTGGGGTGAGCCGATCCACCACCCGCAGCAGATCGAGTTCGCCCGGTTCGTCATCGACTCGACCGTGATGAGCAAGCGGCACATGAAGCGTCTCGCGGAAGAGGCGCTGGACGGGTGGGACGACCCGCGCCTCTGGACGATCTCGGGACTGCGCCGGCGTGGGTTCACGCCCGAGTCCGTCCGGCACTGCGTGCTCGACGGCGGGGTGACGAAGTTCAACGCGGTGGTCCCGATGTCGCGCCTGGAGAACGCCCTGCGCGACGACCTGAACAAGCGCGCCCCGCGCCGCATGGGCGTGCTCGACCCCATCAAGGTCACGATCACGAACTGGGGCGACCACGGCGACGAGGCCCGGCTCGAGGATCTCGAGGCTGTGAATAACCCCGAGGATGACGCCGCCGGCACGCGGACGGTCCGGTTCGGCAAGACGATCTGGATCGAGCGCGAGGACTTCATGGAGGACCCCCCCAAGAAGTTCTTCCGCCTCGGGCCCGGGCGCGAGGTGCGCCTGCGCGCGGCATTCTGGGTGACCTGCCACGACTACGTCAAGAACGATGCGGGCGAGGTCGTCGAGCTCCTGTGCACCTACGACCCCGAGACGCGCGGCGGGGGCAACCCGCCGCCGGATCCGGAGGGCAACGTCCGAAAGGTGAAGGGGACGATCCACTGGGTGGGCGACGCGGACGCGGTGAGCGCCGAGGTGCGTCTGTTCGACCGGATCTTCGGCGTCGAGAAACCGGGCAAAGCGACCGGCGACCCGATGGACGACCTGAACCCCGACTCGCTGACGATCATGAAGGACGCCAAGCTCGAGCGGGCGCTGGCTGAGCCGACGCCCGACGAGCCAAGCTGGCCCGACGGGATCCGTCGGTTCCAGTTCGAGCGTCTGGGCTACTTCTGCGAGGACGCCGAGGCGTCCCGCGCCGCGGGCAAGCTGGTCTTCAACCGGGCGGTGACGTTGCGGGATTCGTGGGCGAAGCAGTCGAGCAAGGGCTGATGCGGCTCACCCCGGCAGCGGCTCGAAGATGATGTTCGCGATCTTCCAGTCCCCGTTGACCTTGAACAGGTGGAAGTAGTCGAACCACCCGTCCGCGGTCAGCTTCGCCGCGGCCATGTCGCCGTCCACGTAGTACACGTCGATCTCGACCGGCGCGGTCTCGGCATCAATGTGCCCGGACCGGTTGTAGATATCTCCGAGGATCTCGATTTCTTCGTACGTGATCGAGCGCATGAAGCTGAACGAGCCGTCCTCGGGCGATGATGTCCGCATCTCGCGCTTGGAGAGTCCCGGGTGGCAGGTGCCCTGCACCTTGCCGCCGTCCACCGCGTAGAACCCGCGGCAGTAATCCTCAACGACCCGGCGCACCGCGTCGCGCTCGGACTCGTCCTGCGCCGGGGGCTCGGCGCCGTTCTGGGGCAGGACGGTCACCGCCGAATCGACCACGACCCATGACCCGTCGAAGAGCACGAGGTGCACGAGGTCCACGGCGTCCTCACTCACAAACATCGCCGCGGCGCTCCAGCGTGCGACGTCGAAGACTTCGATCTCCAAACGGGCGTCCTCGGGCGCGTCGGTCCGGGTGTTGTTGCGGTCGGTGCCATAGAAGCGCAGCACGTCCCAGTTGTACCGGCGGAGCCAGTCGTCGCAGGGCTGGCCCCAGTAGGTGTCCTCGAGGGCGTAGCGTGAGATCGCGTGGTGTGTGCGATCGCGGACGCCCTCGGCGTCGCCCGCGTATTTCGCGGTGACGTACTCCCGCAGGGCGTTCTCAACGGCTTGCTCGGTCACGGGTTCCGCCGCGTGGCAGACCGCGCCCGCCGCCACCACGGGCAGCGTCATCCACATCGCTCGGTTCATGTCGTGCGTCCTCCCCAGGCCCGCGCGCCGGCGGGTCTTGGCATTACCCAAACCCACGCGCTCGGGTTGCATCTCGGGCGTATTTTGATGCGTCCGCGGCAGGCCGCGTGCGTAGAGGGACCCGTGAACCGCCCGACTCTGAACGCTGGGAACGGACGCAGCGCCCTGCTGCTCGGGCACCGCTACGCGGGCCCCTTCCTCGTCACGCACAAGCGGTACACGACCCAGTTCCAACAGACATGGCACGAGCACCCCATCGCGAGCATCGACTTCGTGCTCGAGGGGGGTGGCGTCGGTGTCTACGGCGGCGAGACCGTCGAGAGCAAAGCCGGCTGCATCGAGTACTTCCGCCATGAGGTCAGGCACGACTTCCGCTCCGCGCCCGGCGGCATCCGGTCGATGCACCTGTGCATCCCCGCCGACCTGATCGATCGACGCACGCGGACCGCTGTCGTGCGCGAGCTCGAGCCCAGCCGCGCGCTCGGGCTCGCGGCACGGTTGCTCGCGGAGCTGACCAGCCCGGACGCGTCGAGCGAACTCGCGATGGAGTCGCTCGCACGCGAGTTGCTGGGCGAGGTCGTGCCGTTCGCCCGGGCGCCCGAGCGTGGCACACGCCCGCCGCGCTGGCTCGCGGCGGCGCAGGACGCCCTGCACGCGCACCGCGCCGAGCCGGTCGGGCTGGGCGATCTCGCGGAATCGGTTGGCGTGAACCCCGGTCACCTCGCCCGCGCCTTCCGGCGTCGGCACGGGTGCTCGCCCGGCGAGTATCACCGACGCCTGCGCCTCGCGGACGCCGCCCAACGCCTCGCGAACACACGCGACCCGCTCGCCCGCGTCGCGCTCGACGCCGGGTTTCACGACCAGGCGCATTTCACGCGCGCCTTCCGATCGCACGTGGGCGTCACCCCGGCGCGGTTCCGAAAGGCCCTGGCGTCATAGCCGGCGTCGGCGAGCGCCGAGCAGACCCGCACAGCCGGCCAGTGCCGCCGCCCCCGGCCCGGGCACGGCCGTGCCCTCGAGCACGAACGCGCTGTCCGTGTCGAATAGCCCCTGCCAGCGGTCGCGGCTGTAGTCGTAGCTCGAACTGAGCTGGTTGACGTTGTCCGCATCCTGCCACTGCCAGGCGTCGCCGGTCTCGTCAAAGAAGAACGCGCTGATCGAGATGAACCACGTCGCGCCGCCGTCGAGCTCGACGGGCGCTGCCAGATCGACCGAGTGTCGGTACTCGATCGCCCCGGTGGACGACACGCGGCCCGTCGCCGTCGCGTTCGTCTCGGGGAGGGTGAAGGCATCGCCGACAATGATCGTCTCGGGCTTCGAGCCCGCCGCGTTGGGCGACCAGAACTCGACCGCGAACCCCGTGAAGTTCGTCAGATCGGCGTGCACGAGGTTCTCGCTCGTGCCCCACCAAGTCACGCGCTCGATCGTGGATGTCTGAGCGAGCACAAAGTCGTCGGCGTGCTTGAAGTTCCGCGTGGGGCGGGGGGCCGCGTGGCTGAACCACCCCAGCCCGACGTTCGCGTCGTTCGACGTCGTCGGCTGGCTGTACAGCTCCGCAGCGTCGCACGCCGCCCCGGCCGCGATGACCGCGACGAATCCCAATCCACCCATCATCCGCATCGGCACCTCCCGGGCAACCCGCCCACGGGGTTCACTGTGACACGGATCGGGGATCGTTCTTGCACGCGGCGCGCGCGGCTATCAGGGCTTCACGCCCTCGGCCCAGCAGACCGGGTACCAGATCGACGCGCCGGGCGTCTCGGCCCATTCCCGGGCGGCGTTGAGACCCGCGTCGTACTCGGCTTCGGAGAGCACGCCGCGCTCGGTCGCGATCCGCCGGCCCGTCCGCGCCGCCTCGACCATGTTGACGATCAGGTCGTCCCACATCGCCTCGCCCCGGCACCCGCCGAAGTTGACCAGCCCGGACCGCGCCGGCTCGAGCCCCGCCCGGTGCAGCAACTCGGGCAGCTTCGAGCCGATCCGAGGGTCGCACCCGAGCACCTCGTACGACCGCTGGTACGCCGACCACGTGCGGTCCCATTCCGGGCACGCCGGGTGCATGTGCCACAACGCGTGGTCGTCGTCGGCGAGGTGCACCCGCCCCCCAGGGCGCACGGCGCCCGCCATCGCCCGCACCGCGGCGAGCGGGTCGGGCAGGTGCTCGAGCAGGAACCGGGCGTGCACGAGATCGAACGACCCGCGCTCATCGTCCGTCAGCGGGAGGTCCAGCGCGTCGCCCGCGCGGAACTCGACGAGCCCGCCCTCGCCCGCGGCTTGGGCGAGCTCCATCGCGCCGCGTCGCTGCTGGTCATCCCGCTCGACGCCGATGACCGCGATGCCGGGTGCCGCCCGCGCGATCGCTCGCGCGACCTGCCCGAGCCCGGACCCCGCGTCCAGCACGCGCATCCCGGGCGCGAGGTTGAGCACGCTCAGCGTGCCCGCGTTCAGCCGGTCGTTCATCCGCGCCAGGCGGGCCTGCTCGGTCGGGTCGGACCCGTGGATGTACTCGGTCGTCATCGGCGTTCCTCGTGCGGCGCTACCGTGCCGCGTGTACTCCCCCGCGCCATACGAGCCCCGCCCGGTCCGGTTCGTCGATCGGATCGACCACGCCGGATGGCGTCTCAAACGCTACGCCGTCTGGGTCGGCGGGCCCGACCCGGATCTCGCGGCGTTCGACCCGGGCATGCCCGCGCTGCTCGCGTCCCTCCCGACGCCGGCCGTCTCGCCCGCGCGCCCGGGCGTCGGGTTCGTCATCGCCCACGCGGGCTCCGAGCCCGACGGGACGGACGTGCGCTACCTCGTGTGCTGCTGGTGGGACCAGTGCAACGAGTTGTTCACGCACGTTCTTGTATCCGGCGCGCGCACCGGCGGCTCGTGGGCCGAGGGCGTCGGGGCACCATGCGTCTGGGACCTCCAGATCATCGCCCACGAACGCGACGCCTGCGTGCGGCACCTGCTGACCGTCACGCCGGACGCCGAGGCGTACCTGCAAGACGTCGATCCCCGTTCCGAATGACGGATCGGGGCGCCCGGTAGACTGGTCCTGATGACGACAACGACGCCAAGCCTGCGCGCCTGCCACTGCTGCGGGCTCGTGCACCGCGTCGCGCCCGTCGAACCGGGCGAGGACGCCCGCTGCACCCGGTGCGACTCGGTCATCCGCCACGGCGTGCACCCGCGGGCGGTCTCACGCACCGCCGCGCTCTCCCTCGCCGCACTCCTGATCTACCCCGTCGCGCTCGCGTCGCCCGTGATGTCGATCGAGCGGTTCGGGCACGAGCACGCGGCGTCCATCTGGGGGGGCATGGTCGGGCTGCTCGCTGAGGGGCATTGGGGCGTGGGCATCGCGGTCCTCGTCTTCTCGATCGTCGCGCCCGTCGCGAAGCTCGTGATGCTGTTCGTCTTGTGCGCCGGCGAGCGCGGGCTGGCGCGCGGGCAGCGGGCGTGGGTCTACCACGCCGTGGAGTTCATCGGGCGCTGGGGGATGGTGGACGTGTTGCTCGTCGCGGTGCTCGTCGCGGCGGCGAAGCTGGGAGACCTCGTCGAGGTCACCCCGGGGCTCGGGGTCGTCGCGTTCGGCTCGGTCGTCGTGCTGTCCATGCTCGCGTCGATGAGCTTCGACCCGCGGGCCATCTGGGAGGATCGGTCATGAGCGAACCGCCCGCCGCCGTCGTGCGACCAACACCCCGCCGCGTGAGCTGGGCGTGGGCAGTGCCCGCCCTCGCGCTGCTGGTGATCATCTGGGTCGTCATCTCGCAGGCGAGCGCGCAGCGTGGCACCCGCATCGACATCACCTTCGAGGATGCCGCGGGTCTCGACCCGGGCGCCGAGCTCGTCCACCGGGGCATGCGCGTGGGCGTCGTGCGCACGATCGAGCTCACGCCCGAGCTCGACCGCGTGCGGGTGCGCGCCGAATTGGCGCCGCACGCGTCGGGCCTGGCGCGCGATGGGTCCCGCTTCTGGATCGTGCGACCCGAGCTCAGCCTGCGACGCGTCGCGGGCTTGGAAACCCTGCTCGGTCCGCGGTACATTGCCGTCGAGCCGGGCGACCCCGAAGCCGCCCGCCGGGCGAGCTTCGACGGGCTCACCGAACCCCCGAGCGTGAGCGCGGACGATGCCTCGGCGCTGGGTGCGGGCGTGAGCGTCGTGCTGCGCGCCGAGACCGCCGCGGGCGTCGCGGAGGGTTCGCCCGTGCTTTACAAGGGGGTGCCGGTGGGCGCTGTGACCGGCGTCGAGCTCGCCGCGGACGCCTCGGCGGTCATCGTCCACGCCCGCGTCCGCGAGGCCCGGCTGGTGCGCGAGAATTCGCGATTTTGGGTCACCGGGGGCGTCGGCGTGGACTTCGGCATCTTCCGCGGGCTCACCGTGCAGGCACCCACGATCGACCGCCTCGTCGAGGGCGCGGTCTCGTTCGCCACGCCCAACCGCCCGGGCCGGCGCGCCGAGCCGGGGCGCGTCTTCGAGTTGCACGACGAGCCCGACTCGGACTGGGTCGGGTGGTCCCCGAGCATCGCGCCCGATGAGCCCTGAGCCGTCGCCGTGCCACTGACCCGACTTCGGGTCCGTGCAGCAGGGTGGGGCGCTCGCACTGACCCGCGGACGGGTCAGTGGCACGATCGTTACCCACCATCACGCCGGGCGGCGTCCATCATCAACGCGTCCGGTGGCAGCGGGTTGTGCGCCACCACATCGCGCCCGCAGTCCGGGCACGCCGTGGGCTCGTCCGAGCCCACGTACGAGTTGAGCAGCACGTACGTCGGCTCGAGCTTCGCCGTGCCGTCCGCGTTCCAGTGGCACCGCTCGGCGGGGTAGAGCGTCGTCCGCCCGGTCTCAGGGTGTTCCAAGGGCAGCGGCGCGCCCGCCGGCACGGGCATGTGCTCGAACACCGTCCCGGTCTCGGCGTCGATGAGCGTCCGCTCGCGCATGTCACGCGCGAGGTTGCCGGTGCCCGAGAGCCACCGGGCGATGCCCAGCGCGCCGAGACCGATCCCCGCGAACGCGGCGACCCAGACCACGAGCTGACGCTGCCCGCGTGTCACGGCGTCCGGTACGTCCCGTCGAGCTTCCGCTGGTACTCCCGCTGGGTCGTCAGCCAGAACTCCTCGGGCGCCCCGAGCAGCGACCCCGTCGGGAACCACATGTCCGGGTCGGTCGCTTCCAGGTCCGTCACGGTCTTGACGGACCCGTCGAAGAACCCGATGTTGCCCTTCACCTCGCGTGTCGAGCTCGCGGTCCGCATCCCGCCCGAGTGTCGGAAAGCGACGGGGCGCATGTCGGTCCAGAGCTTGTGGGCCCAGTCCTGGTCGGCGTAGAGCTCGCCCGGCGCGAACGAGCGGTCAAACTCCTTGGACTGGTTGTACCAGGGCCCGACGCCCCCGAACGCGCCGCCGAAGTCCGCGTTGATGCGCGCGTCGAAGTCCGGCTCGGTCGCTTTGTCGGCGTACCGGTGCCCCTCGAACACAAGCGCCTTCATCGAGGGCGGACCCACGCGGTTGAGGCGCGGCATGTACTGCCCACGCTCGTTCCGGCGCGGCTCGGTGCCCAACGGGCGCACGTCGATGGTCGATGTGAACTGCGTGGACATGTTGAACGGGATCATGCGGCCCGTCACCCAGTCGTCACCGCCGAGGATCCCCGGGCCCGGGGCGGCGTCGAAAATGTTGGCCGGGCACTGGAACTGCTCCTGCTCGCGGTACCAGTCGAACCGGCGCGCCCGCTGATAGTCGTACGTCTCGCCCGCCTTCACGCGGACGGTGTCGCCCGGCGCGCGCATATCGAGGCTCGCGGCGAGCGGGCCGATCCAGTCCCACGCCTGCATCGCGATGCCGTTGAACGTCGGCTCGGATCGTTCGAGGCGCTTGATCTGGTACCCCGCCCAGCGGACGGTGCCGAGCTCGCCGCGCTGGGCGCCCACGGCGTCCCACCCGCTGGTCGATGGGCTGCCCGCGATCCAGTCGTCGTGGTCGGCGAAGTACCCGCTGTGCGCCATGCTCAGCTGGCGGATCGTCGATTGGCACGAGATCGTGCGCGCGGTGTGCCGGGCCTGGCTCAGAACGGGCAGGAGGATGCTGATCAGCAGCGCGACGATCGCGATCACGACCATCAGCTCGATGATCGTGAACGCGTGACGATCAGATCGTGGTGCACCGGTCGGCATGCACGACCCCACAGAGGTGGAAGAACCCCGCGTCCGTGCAGAAGACCCAGACCCCGCCCCGGGTCCTTCCGGGAGGCAGTCACCAGCATACCGACATCCGGCCGGTTGCCAAGGGGCGGGGCGGGAGGGGGTCCTAGAGTCGGTCATGAGCCTGATTGTCACCGGAACCATCGGAATCGACACCGTCTACACCCCCGCCGGCGAGCACCGCGAGGGCGTCCTGGGCGGGAGTTGCGCCTACTTCGCCGCCGCCGCCAGCTTCTACGGGCCCGTCCGGCTCGTCGCGGCGGTGGGGGACGACTTCCCCGATTCTCACCACGCCACCCTGTCCCGCTTCGAGCGGATCGACACGGCGGGGCTGGAAGTCCGCAAGGGCTCCAAGACCTTCCGCTGGGGCGGGAAGTACCTCGACAACATGGACCACCGCGAGAGCCTGTTCACCGAGCTCAACGTGCTCGAGGAAGCACCCCCGGTAGTCCCGGATTCGTTCAAGGATTCTGAGTACGTCTTCCTCGCGAACATGCACCCGGGCCTGCAGGCGGACCTGCTGAGTCAGATCGAATCGCCCAAGCTCGCCGTCGCGGACACGATGGACCTCTGGATCGACGTCGCACGCGACGACCTCGCGGCGTTGCTCAAGAAGGTGGACGGGCTCGTGCTCAACTACGACGAGGCCGAGCAGTACACAGGCACCAAAAACCCCGTGACCGCGGGGCGCAGGATTCTGGACGAAGGCCCGACGTTCGTCGTCGTGAAGAAGGGCGAGCACGGGGCGATCCTGGTCCACCGTGACGGCGTCGCGGCGCTGCCCGCCTACCCCGCCGAGACGGTCATCGACCCGACCGGGGCGGGCGACACGTTCGCCGGCGGCATGATGGGGCATCTGGCACGCACGAACCCGAGCGACCCCGCGGACTTCGACACCCTCCGCCGCGCCATGGCGCATGGCACGATCATCGCGAGCTTTACGATCGAGACGTTCAGCCTTGACCGGCTCGCGGGGCTGACGGACGACAAGATCAACGCGCGGTACGCCGAGTTCGCCTCGATGGTCGCGATCGGCTGAGCCGGTGCCCGACACGCCGGGGTATCTCGAGCCCTACCAGCACGCCGTGCGCGAGCATGGCGCGACGTGGGGCGCGCAGCTTTGGAAGTCACCCGAAGCGCAGCGCGCCCGGTTCGCCGTCGCGTGCGACCTCGCGGGGATCGGACCGACCACCCCCGCGCGCACGATCGCGGACGTCGGGTGCGGGCGGGCGGACCTGGCGGCGTACCTCGCCGAGCACGGGCTGCCCCGTGGGGCTTACATCGGCGTCGAGGGCGTGCCCGAGCTGGCGCAGGCGGCTCGTGACCGAGCATCAGAAGCCGGCTGGTCCGATTGCACGATCCTCGCAGCCGATTTCGTCGCGCACGCCGAGCTCCCCGCCCGCCTCGTCAACGGGCACGGCGTGAACGCGATCGTCATCTCCGGCGCGCTCAACACCCTCGAGCAGGACGCCGCCCTCGACACCCTCAGGCGGTTCTGGGACGCGATCGCCGGGCGCGGCGTGCTGGTGTTTAACTACCTCCCGACCAAACGCGACCCGCTGCCCCCGGCGCCGGGCGACCCCGCGCGCCGGTTCGACACCGAGGCCGTCCTCGCGTGGGCGATGTCGCTCACCGGCTCGGTCCGATACCGACGCGACTACCTGGGTGACCATGACGCGACCGTCGCGATGGCGTGAACGTCCGCGCGCGGTTCTCGCGCGCGGCGCACGGCGCACGCCCGCATAACACCGCGTGCGCGCCCGCGCCACCCGCATCATCCGCACAATCCGCGCAATCGGGTGGACCGTTGCGTTCCGCGCCGTAGGTTCATCCGCGACAGCCGGCGCACGAGGCGCAACCGGCACCATCGGCACAGCCGCCCGGTCTTCCGGGCGACGCAGGAAAGGACACCGCGATGGAACTTGCTCGCTTGATCGGGGCGGCCGCCGTCGTCGCCCTCTCCGCCACCGCCGGCGCCCGCATCGTCGTGGAAGACTTCTCCAACGACACCGGCACCGCCCCCGAGTTCGATTCCTTCTTCGACTACGACTTCGGCGACACCCGTGACTTTGTGGACGGCGACTCGAACAACGTCTTCGTGGGCTCGCTGCTGCTCAGCCCGGACCGCGTCGTGATCTCGTTCAACACGCTGCCGGGTGAGACCGTGATCGGCGCGTCCATCACCTCGATGGAACTGCGGGCCCCGGGGCAGACGATGGTCCGGTTCCACGGCTCGCTCGGCACGCACACGATGCTCAGCAATGTCCAGACCACGCCCGAGCTGTTTCAGCTGCCCTTCGGGCAGGTCGGCACGATCAACTCGATCGAGATCATCGGCAACGAGACGCTGATCCGCGAGATCCGGGTCGAGACGCAGCCCGGCGTCCCCGCCCCGGCGGGCGCGGCGTTGCTCGGCATCGCCGGGGTCGGCGTTTGCCGCCGCCGCCGGCGAGCCTGAACCGGCCTATCAAGAGCGCATGTCTCTATCGCACCCGACACCGCCCGCGCACTCCGCGGGTGTTGTCGGTTTTAATCCTCGGGCCACAGGTCGCGCAGCGCCGGCGAGAGCCGGTTGCGGATGCCGTTGTCCTCGAGGATCTCCTCGACGGCGTCGTCCACCCCGAGCCGGTCGAAGATGAGCGTCTCCTGCGTCCGGTCGTAGAAGGTGAACTCGACGTAGTCGTCCCCGAGGTCTCGGAGTGTCTCGACGAGGTGCGCCAGGTTCTTGATCTCGACGCCGTTGACGGACTTGACGAGCGGGTTACCCACGATCTCGTAGCCCTTGGTGATGGGGTGCGGGAGGAGCTGGCTTGAGACGAGCACGAGTTCCTCGCCCGCGTACGTGCGTGTGGTGTCGCCGCGCTTGATGAGCGGCGAGTCGGGGTTGTACATGATCCACCACCCCATCTCGCGGTAGGCCTTCGTGAACACGAGCGGGCCGTAGACGAAGTACTCGGGGTAGTTGTTGCCCAGCGGGAGGACGACCTCGTAATCGTTCGTGTCCACCGGGACGGTGAGTTCGACGCTCTCGCCCTTGCGGATGACGGTCATCGGGATCGACCCGCCCTGGCCCAACCGCTGGAGGAGCGTCGCCCACGAGACGCGGAGCCCGTCCTCGATCGAGATTAGCCCGGCGTTGTCCACGTCATACGCGCCGACGCGATCGACGAGGTCCCACGACTGCAACGGCACGTCGTCGCGCGCGGAGATCTTGCGGTAGACGAGCCCGGTCTGGTCGTCGCTCAGCCCGAGCCAGTCGCGCAGCGCGGGGTTCTCGCACGTCTGGAACCCGTTCGCGTGCAGGCGGGGCTTGCCGTCCCACGCGCCGTCGCTGACGTCGTCAAGGAAGAGCTTGACTTCCTCGAAGGGGATCACGAACCCGATGTTCTCGGCGTAGTCGATGCCGGAGAAGTTGACGCCGATCACCTCGCCGTCGAGCACCATGGGCCCCCCCGAGTTGCCCGGGTTCAGCGCCGCGTCCACCTGCACGCGCAGCCCGCCGACGCCCTGGGCGTAATCCACGAACTCGATGCGCGAGATGACACCCTCGGTGACGGAGAGCTGATCGCCGCCCATGGGGTACCCGATCGCCTGCACCGTCGCGCCGATCGGGGGGAGCGATTCGCGGAACGTCACGGGCGGGTGCTTCGCGAAGAAGGCTTCGGCCTCGCTGTCGCGCCGGATCTCGAGCACCGCGAGGTCCATCTCCTGGCTGATCGCGGAGACGGTCGCCCGGAGCCGGTCCGACGAGTTGGGCGGCTGGACAAAGACCTGGCTCGCCTGCTCGACCACGTGCGCGTTCGTCAGAAGCCGGTTGCCCTCGATCACGAACCCGGTGCCCGTGTACTCCTCGGGCGGTTCCTTGGTCCACGGGCGGTCGAAGCTCGGGCCGCGGTAGGTCGCGTAGACCTTCACAACCGAGTCGCGTACGGCGGGCGGGGCGTCCTGCGATCGCGCCTGGGCGGCGATGGTCAGGAGAACGAGCACAATCAGACAAACCTGTCGCATGGCAGCTCCCGGGGATGCCGGTCGAGGGGCACGCCCACGGCGCGCGTGGCCCGATGGTAGCGGCCCCCGCGGGTATCATGCCCTCCATGGCAACCATCCTCGTCATCCAGCACATCAAGCAGCAGGGCCCGGGCCGCCTCGGCGCCACCCTCCGCGACCACGGGTTCCGCCTCGACGTCCGCATGCCCGCCGAACCCGGCGGGCGCCCGCTGCCGACCGATCTGGACAACGTGCACGGCGTCGTGGCGCTGGGCGGCACCCAGAACACCGACGACTCGCACGACTGGCTCGCGCGGGAGCGTGAGTTGCTCGCCGAGGCGCACGCGCGGGGCATCCCCACGGTGGGCATCTGCCTGGGGCACCAGATCCTCGCCGAGGCGCTGGGGGGCGAGGTCGCCAAGATGCCCACGCCCGAGGCCGGGTTCGTCCCCGTCGAGATGACGCACGATGGGCGCAACGACACGATCCTCTCCGGCGTCGCGTGGAAGGCGCCGCGGTTCCTGCTGCACGGGTGCGAGGTGACGACCCCGCCGCCGGGCGCGGCGGTGCTCGCGGGGTCCGAACGCTGCAAGGTGCAAGCGTTCCGCGCAGGGCACCGGACATACGGCTTCCAGGACCACTTCGAGTTCGACCTGGCGTTTATCGAGTCGCACATCGACGCGAACCCGGGCGAGTATCAAGCCGCGGGCGTCTCGCCCGACGAGGCGCGGGCGCAGCTCGAGGCGCACGGCGAGATGTTCTCCCGTCTCGCCGATCGGGTGTGCGTGAACCTCGCCACCCTCGCGTTCAATTTCGACGAGCTCACGGCGGTCTGACCGCGGGGGGGTTCGTTGGCCGGGACGCGCCTGACGATCACGCCGCCAAAGGACTTTGATCTGGCGCGCGACGTATGCTCGTACGGGTACTTCGTCCTCGCGCCGAACCACTGGGACCCGGCGTCGCGCACATTCATGCGCGTGCTCGAGCTGGCGGCGGGCCCGGCGACCGTACGCATCACCCAGGGTGATGCAAGCTCTCGCAGACGCCAACGCGGCGCGCCCCTCAAGCTCGCCTTCGACCGAACGCTGGATCGCCCCGAGCAAGCGGAAGCGAAGCGGCTGCTCGCCCGGATGCTTCGCCTCGACGAGACGGACGCCGATCTGCGCGCGTTCCACGCGATCGACCCGCGGTGGAAGAAGTCCGGGCGCGGACGCCTGTTCCGCTCGCCGACGCTCTTCGAGGACGTGATCAAGACCGTGACGAGCTGCAACGTCGCGTGGCCCAGCACCGTGAAGATGAATGAGCGACTGTGCGCGGTGTGTGGGCGCAAGGCGGAGTCGGGGCTCTACGCGTTCCCGAGCGCCAAGAAGCTCTCACGCACCCGCGCGGGCACCCTCCGCGGCAGGTGCTCGGTGGGCTACCGCGACCAGCGGATGATCGACCTGGCCAGGATGTTCGTCCGCGGCGACATCGACGAGGCGTGGCTGACCGACGCGAAGACGCCCGACGACGAGGTGTTCGAGTTCCTGAAGACGCTGCCCGGGATCGGGCCGTACGCCGCGGGGAACATCATGCAGTTGCTCGGGCGCTACAGCCGCCTGGCGATCGACACCGAGACCTTCCGGCACGCGAAGACCGTGCTGGGCTACGCCGGCACCGACGCGCAGCTCACGAAGAAAATCAAGGCCCACTACGAGCCCTTCGGTGACCAGGTCTTCCGAAGCTACTGGTTCGAGCTGTGGGATTTCTACGAGTCCAAGCAGGGACCGAGCCACACGTGGGAACGCGAGCGGACCGCCAAGGCGTTCACGGCGGCGCAGTTCAAGGACTGAGTATGCTGTGAGTCTATAGGAAACGACGAGGGTTGAGTGATGATGAAGATTGCTTTGGTCGGGATCTTCTCCGCCACGTTACTTGGATCCCCGGATTCTGATCCCCATCGCCAAGACATGCCTCCTCGCGAGCGACTGGAGATCGTGAAAGATGGTATTACGGTTCGCGGCCCTCTTGTGAGCGTCAGATCAGCGTTGGTCCGAGATGACAAGCTCCATTCGGGCTTCCGTATTGAGCGTTCGATCGAGGTGGCCATCGATGTATCAGGTCCCTCAAGGATCTACCGCATGCGACGTATACCGCAGTTGGTTGAGTGCCGAACGGCGGACGGATCCGATCTCGCGTCAGTGCTTCGTCTCGATGGGCAGACCATGGCGACACCGAACGGATGGACTGAGTGGGGGTGGCCGGGCGAGCGCACGAGGGTCTTCACGTTGTACTACCGGAACAACGAGCTTGACCGTTTGCCGATCGAGTTTGAGAACATTGCCCTTCAGACGACGGTCGAAGTCGCCACCGAAATCGAAGAGATCGACACCCCGTTAGCTCCATCAGATGACTTTGTTGAGGTTGCCGATGGTGTCGAAGTTCAGATTGTCAGCGTGACCCGGCACGAGCGTGGTTCCGCCTCGGTATTGGTTCGGGCGAGGGCCACGGGGCCTCAGGCCGAGCGAGTCGAGATCGGTCGGCTTGAGTTTCTGAACGAAGCGGGCCGCGATGTTGGAAGTGTGAGTAACTTTGTTGTGACCGACTTGGCGGATCATTCGACCTACGAGATGGTTGCGACTCGCCGGCTGAACCATCTGGCGTCGCCGCAAACACTCAGGCTGTACGTCGTACGAGAAATCGAATCTCACAACCTCGAATTGCAGTCGGGCCGAATTGATCTAGGTGGATAGGTCACGCATGGGCCGGCACCGCCGGTGCCAGATCTTGCAACGCGTTCACGCCCCACACGCCCGCCCGCTGCGCCTCGATTGCGCGGACGGCGGCGCCCGCCGCGGTCGCCGTCGTGATCATCGGGATGCCGAGGCGCACCGCCGTCGCGCGGATGCGCCCCTCGTCGGTCTTCCACCCCGTGCGCGTCGGCGTGTTGATGACGAGCCCGATCTTGCCGTCGTGCATCAGGTCGAGCACGTTGGGGCGCTCGCCCGCCTGGATCTTGGGCAGCACCATCGGGCGCATGCCGTGGCGCGACAGCTCGGCACCCGTGCCGGCGGTCGTGTAGACCTCGAACCCCATCGCCATGAGCGAGCGCACGACGGGGACGATCGCGGGCTTGTCCGTCTCGCGGACCGAGACGAACACGCCGCCGTCGCGGGGGAAGGTCGTGCCCGCGGCGAGCATCGCCTTGAGGAACGCCACGGGCGGCGACGCGTCCACGCCCATCACCTCGCCGGTCGAGCGCATCTCCGGGCCGAGGATGAAATCGACGCCCGGGAACTTCTGGAAGGGGAAGACGGGTGCCTTGACGGCGTGGTACCCGGCGTCGGGCACCTCGCGGGCGTGCTGGTCGGCGAGCGAGACGCCCATCATCGCCTTGGCGGCGATCGCGGCCCACGGCACGCCCTTGGCTTTGCCGACGTACGGGACTGTTCTGGACGCCCGCGGGTTCACCTCGATGATGTAGACCTCGTCGTCCTTGATCGCCATCTGCACGTTCATCAGACCGCACACCCGCAGCTCCTTCGCGAGGGCCCGGGCGGTGTCGCGCACGCGCTCGACGAGCGCGTTGGAGAGCGTCTGCGGCGGGATGAAGCAGGTCGAGTCGCCCGAGTGCACGCCCGCATGCTCGATGTGCTGCATGACGGCGCACACGAGGGCCTGGCCCGAACCGGTGTCGTCCCGCGCGAAGTCGGCGACCACGTCCACGTCCAGCTCCACGGCCCCGTCGAGGAACTGGTCGATGAGCACCGGCGCGTCGTCGAGGTCGCTCGACGCGAGGGCGCCCGTGATGTACTGGCGGAGGGCGGTCTCGTCCGGGCAGATCTCCATGCCGCGCCCGCCGAGGACGTAGCTCGGGCGCACGAGGACGGGGTACCCGACCCGCGCGGCTTCCTTGACCGCTTCGTCGAGCGACCGCGCGATGCCCGAACCCGGGCGCTTGAGCGCGAGCTTGGTGAGCAGCTGGTCGAACCGGTCGCGGTCCTCGGCCCGGTCGATCGCGTCCAACGACGTCCCCAGCAGCGGCACGCCTGCGCGGTCGAGCCCCGCGGCGAGGTTCAGCGGCGTCTGCCCGCCGAACTGCACGATGACGCCCTGCACCGGGCCGGGCGATTCGGGGTTCGGTGTCAGGTGCCCGTCGTTCAGCCGCTCGACCACGTTCAGCACATCCTCAAGCGTCAGCGGCTCAAAGAAGAGCAGGTCGGACGTGTCGTAGTCCGTGCTGACCGTCTCCGGGTTGGAGTTGATCATGACCGACTCGAACCCGAGCTCCTTGGCCGAGTACGCGGCGTGGACGCAGCAGTAGTCGAACTCGATGCCCTGCCCGATGCGGTTGGGCCCGCCGCCGAGGATGATGACCTTTTCCTTGTCGGAGTCGGCGAGGCGCAGGGCCAGCTCGTCCTCGGGAGCGACGTGCTCGACGCTGCCGTCGGCGAGCACGCGGTCGTGCCCGGGCTGGTAGGTGCTGTAGTAGTAGGGGGTGACCGCCTCGAACTCGGCGGCGCAGGTATCCACCAGCTTGTAGACACACCGCACGCCGAGCGACTCGCGGTGCGCGCGCACCGTGAGGATGCTCTCGGGCGAGATCTCGCCGAGGTACAGATTGGCAAGCTGCGCGTCGGAGAAGCCCAGCTCTTTCGCCCGCTGCATCAGGGCGCGGTCCACCTCGCTCAGCGAGCGGACGGCGCACAGCTCGTCCTCGAACTCGACGAGCTGCGCCATCTGATCGATGAAGAACGGGTCGATGCGGGTGAGCTCGCTGACGCGCTCGACGGACCACCCCATCTTGAGCGCGTACCGCACGTAGTACAGCCGGCCCTGCGAGGGGACCGTGAGCTTGCGGGTGAGCTTGTCCACGTCGATGGGCCACTCGATCGGGGCGCCGTCCGCCGTGCGGGCGCCGGCGGGCGCCTTGGGCACGCTCGCGCCGTCGAGCTTCAATGAATCGTTCTCGACGGCCCGCATCGCCGCCAGCCACTTGTCATTGCGATCCAGCCCGAGCCCGAACCGCTTGACGTCCATCGAGCGGATGACCTTCTGCATGCTCTCCTTGAGCGTTCGCCCGATCGCCATGGCCTCGCCGACGGACTTCATCTGCGTCGTCAGCGTCTCGTCCGCCTCGGGGAACTTCTCAAACGTCCACCGGGGCATCTTGGTGACCACGTAGTCGATGCTCGGTTCGAAGCAGGCGCTCGTTGTCCGCGTGATGTCGTTGCGCAGCTCGTCGAGCGTGTACCCCACCGCGAGCTTGGCAGCGATCTTCGCGATCGGGAACCCGGTCGCCTTGGACGCGAGCGCCGAGCTGCGGCTGACCCGTGGGTTCATCTCAACGACGACGAACTCGAAGGGGGGCTCGCCACTCCCGCCCGAAGGGGCGGGACTCGGATTGACCGCGAACTGGACGTTGCTGCCGCCCGTCTCGACACCCACCTCGCGCATGATCGCGAGCGACGCGTCGCGGAGGGCCTGGTATTCCTTGTCGGTCAGCGTCTGGATAGGCGCGACGGTGACCGAATCACCCGTGTGGACGCCCATGGCGTCGATATTCTCGATGCCGCAGACGATGACGCAGTTGTCGCGCTTGTCGCGGACGACCTCGAGCTCGTACTCCTTCCACCCGATGAGCGAGCGGTCCACCTGGACCTGATTGATCATCGAGGCGCGGATGCCGCGGGTCACGAGCTCTCGGAACTCGTCGCGGTTGTAGGCGATGCCGCCGCCCCACCCGCCGAGGGTGAACGCGGGGCGGATGATCGCGGGCAGCCCGATCGTCTCGACGAACGCTTCTGCTTCCTCGAGCGTGGTGACGGTCTTCGACTCGGGCGTTCTGAGCCCGGCCCGCGCGCACACCTCGGCGAACTCCTGGCGGTCCTCGGCCCGGTGGATGACGGCCCGGTCGGCCCCGATCATCTCGACGCCGAACTCGTCGAGGGTGCCGTCGTCGAAGAGGGCGCAGGCGCAGTTGAGGGCCGTCTGCCCGCCCAGCGTCGGGAGGACGGCGTCGATGGGCGTGCCCAGGTCGCGCTCCTTCTCGAGGATCTTGCGGACCGCCTCGGGCGTGATCGGCTCGACGTACGTCCGGTCGGACATCGCCGGGTCGGTCATGATCGTCGCGGGGTTCGAGTTGATCAGGACGACGCGGTAGCCTTCGTCGCGCAGCGACTTGCACGCCTGGGCGCCCGAGTAGTCGAACTCGCACCCCTGCCCGATGACGATCGGCCCGGACCCGATGAGCAGGATCGTGCCGATGTCGTCGCGTTTGGGCATGCGGGGAGAGCCTCCGTGTCCACGCGGGGTGTGCGCAAACTCCGGAAGAATAGCCCGATCCCAGAGCGCGCGTCGCCCGCTCAGCCCCCCGGCGACACCAATTCCCGCAGCGACAGCAGGAACTTGGCCCAGCCGTTCGAATAGCCGGAGAACTCCTTGGGGTTGCGCGCCCCGACCTGGCGGATCGTCACCCGGCACCGGTCCGGGCGGATGGGCTCGATGGCCCACTCGGTCCGGTTGGAAGCGTCCTCGTCGTATTGCCAGTCGTGGACGAGCCGGCGCCCCGGCTCCAGTTCGAGGATCGTGGACGGGCCGCATTCGCCGCAGTCCTCCATGGTCCACCCGTACGAATACGCCCCGCCCTCGCGGAGATCGACGGTGGCGGCTTCGCTGAGCCACTTGTCGAGTTCGCCCGGCACGGTGAGCGCCCGCCACGCCGCGTCGGCCGGCGCATTGATCTCGATCGAGAGGACGATGTCGCCCTTGCCCGCGGCGTGATCAGGCAGCAGGGCGGGCGCGCCGGTCGTGAGGTACTGCCGCAGGTTCCCCACGCTCAGCGTCCAGAGGTCCTCCAGAAGCCATCGGACCTCGCCCGGCTTGTGCCCGGCGACCTCGCCGTGGGCCTCATGGCGGATCGTCAGCGCGGTGCCGCCCTCCGCATCATCGAAGGTCATCGACACGCGCGTCGGGGCGCCGCCCCAGGTCCAGTCGAACGCGATCCGCTCGCCGGGCTCGAACGCGGTCAGGGTCTGGTCCGCCGCCTCCTCGGTGGGCACGTGGGCCGAGTGCCGGCCCCAGAACTTGAACGGCCCGCCCGGCGCGTCGCCCACCGCGGCGTGCTCGGTGAACCAGATCTGAAGTTCTGCCGGGTCGGTCATCGCCGCGAAGACGCGCTCGCGCGGGAATGCGACGGCGTACCGGTTCTCGAACGTGTGCGTGCGTGCCGAGTTCATGGCGGGGCTCCTTCGCTGCCGCGTGCGGTTGGGTCGGTCTTGAATGGCTCGGATTCGAGGTGGGCCTTGAGATCGACAAGGCGGCGTGCGAGCGCGAGCCGCTGGCGGGCGGCCCAGCGTTCGACGTCCGTGAGCGGCGCGGGGTCGGCCCGGAAACGGCGTTCGCGCCCGACCTTCTCGACGCGGACGAGCCCGACCGCTTCAAGCAGCTTGAGGTGCTTGGAGATCGCCGGGCGCGAGACGCCGAAGTCGCTGGCGATCTCGCCCGCCGTCCGCTCGCCACCGGAAAGCCCGTCGAGGATCGCCCGGCGGGTTGGGTCCGCGATCGCCCGGAAGACACCCTCTGGGGGTTCAGCAAGGCCGGTTTCGGGCATATGTGTAACCATAGAGTTACATATTGGCAGATCCCGAGGCAGGCGTCAAGGGTCACGTCGAAGGTTGCCGCGCGAACGCCCCGCGCGATCCGGCGGGCCGGGACGGGCGTAGTTCGGCGGGGGTGATGGTCGATTCCGGCCGGAACCGATCCCATGATGGTTCAGGGCCCTGCGGGGCTGGGCGATGCCCGCCCGGGAGACACGAGCATGTGCGGAATCGTCGCCTACATCGGGAACAAGCCCGCCCAGCCACTGCTCCTCGAGGGGCTCAAGCGTCTGGAGTACCGCGGGTACGACTCGGCGGGCATCGCCGTGCTCGATGAGAAGACCGATTCGCTGCAGGTCTGCAAGTCCGTCGGGCGCGTCGCGAACCTCGAAGAGAAGCTGGGCACCCCCGGGCTCACCGGCTCGATCGGGATGGGCCACACCCGCTGGGCAACGCACGGCGGGGTCACCGACGTCAACGCGCACCCCCACACGGACGACACCGGCACCATCTGCCTCATCCACAACGGGATCATCGAGAACTACGCCTCGCTGCGCACGCTGCTTGAAGAGAAGGGGCACACGTTCACGTCCGAGACGGACACGGAAGTGCTCGCGAACCTGATCGCCGAGCTGTACGACCCCAGCAACGGGATGGACCTCGAATCGTCCGTCCGCGCGGCCCTGCGGGAAGTCACGGGCGCCTACGCGATCGCCGTGATCTCGTCGAAGGAGCCGGGCGTCATGGTCTGCGCGCGCAAAGGCTCGCCCCTGATCGTCGGCGTCGGGTCGGGCGAGTACATCGTCGCGTCCGATGGGTCCGCGATCATCGCCCACACCGCCCAGGCGATCACCCTCGACGACTACTCCGTCATCCGCCTGACCCGCGACGGGTTCCGCACGACCACGATCGACAACGTCGAGCTGACGCCGAAGGTCATGCAGCTCGAGTTGGACCTGTCGGAGATCGAGCTCGGGTCGTATGAGCACTACATGCGCAAGGAGATCTTCGAGCAGCCCAAGGTCCTGCGCACCTGCATGAAGGGGCGTTTGGACCAGCACGAGGGCAAGATCGTGCTGGGCGGGCTGACGAACTACGCCAAGGAGCTCGTCAAGTCGAAGCGCGTGATCCTGGGCGCGCAGGGGACGGCGCTCCACGCCGCGATGATCGGTGAGTATCTCCTCGAGGACCTCGCGAAGATCCCGACCGAGTGCGAGTACGCGTCCGAGTTCCGCTACCGCAACCCGATCATCGAGGAGGGGACCGTCTTCGTGTCCGTCTCTCAATCGGGCGAGACGATCGACACACTCGCGGCGCTCCAGGAGGCACGCGACCGGGGCGCGCTCACGCTGGGCGTCGTGAACGTCGTGGGCTCGACGATCTCGCGCGAGACGGACGCGGGGGTCTACCTGCGTGTCGGCCCGGAGATCGGTGTCGCCAGCACGAAGGCGTTCATCGGGCAGGTGTGCGTGCTGACGATGATCTCGCTGTTCATGGCGCGCCGGCGGTTGATGTCGCCCGACGCGTGCGCCCGGATCATCGCCGAGCTGCAGGAGATCCCCGACAAGCTCGAGCGCGTGCTCGAGCACGATGCGCACATCAAGGCGGTCACCGCCAAGCACATCGACCGCGAGAACTGGCTGTTCCTCGGCCGCGGGTACAACTACCCCGTCGCGATGGAGGGGGCGCTGAAGCTCAAGGAGATCAGCTACATCCACGCCGAGGGCATGCCCGCGGCGGAGATGAAGCACGGCCCCATCGCGCTCATCGATGAGGGCATGCCCGTTGTCTTCATCGCGACGAAGGGCAGCCAGTACGACAAGGTCGTGTCCAACATCTCTGAGGTGAAGAGCCGCGGCGGGCACGTCATCGCCGTCGCGACGGAGGGCGACACCGAGATCCGGACCCTCGCCGACGACGTGCTGGAGGTGCCCGAGGTCTCCGAGCAGCTCAGCCCGCTGGTGACGGTGGTGCCGCTGCAGTTGATGGCCTATCACGCGGCGGTCCTGCGGGGGCACGACGTGGACAAGCCGAGGAATCTCGCGAAATCCGTGACGGTCGAGTAACGCCCCGATCGGGCACCGTTTCGCAACGACCCGCCCGCGAGGGCGAGCATTCTCGGACCCATGTTCTCGGTCGCCGGGGTCCGCCTGTGCGGGCTGGCCGGTTCGGGTGAAGTGTGAGGCGGGCCGCGCCGATTGGGAGGTGTCGGCGGGTCCCAGAACAGACCCGAGCCGCCGGAGTCCCTCGCATGACCGCCCTGACCGTCACAACCCAGACCGCTGCTTCGGGCGTGATGCCCGTGCGCCCGGTCGAGGTGCTGGCGCCCGAGGGTGTGGTGCTCGTGCTGCGGACGCTGGTGGACTCGGACCGCGAAGAGTTCATCCGTCACCTCCACGCGAGCCGGTGGCACCTCCGCCGGTGGTTCCCGACGGCGGAGCGCGGCGAGACCGAGGACGCCTACTTCGACCGCCAGGTCCGTCGGGCCGCCGAGGGCAACGCGGACGGGTCCGCGTGGCGCCGCGCCGCGTTCGACGACGCGGGCCGGTTCGTCGGCGTCGTGAACGTCAACCGCATCGTCCGCGGGCTCGACTGGCAGGCGGACATGTGCTGGTGGGTGAGCGCCAAACGCGCCGGGCGCGGCCTGGGCACGCAGATCGTGCGGGCCGCCGTCGAGCACGCGCTGGCCGACCTCCCCCAGGGGCTCGGGCTGACCAAGGTCCACGCGGGCATCCACCCCAAGAACAAAGCGAGCGTCGCGCTCGCGAAGCGCCTCGGGTTCAAACTCGACCCGCGGTACGCCAGCCGGCTCCTCGTCGGCGGCGTCTGGCAGGCGCACGACGCGTGGGTCAAGACCGTCGATCTCGGCGGCGACCTGGGCTAACCGGCCCCCCACATCAGGGCAAGGAATTCGGGCTGGGTGACCCAAACGCAATCCGAGTATGTTTGTTTTTTGCCCGGTGAGCGCCTAGGGTGGAGGCCACACCCCGAGCGGGGATATGGGCTGAGCATGCCCGTAACCGCTTTGCCGACAAGTGTTTCGGGCTCGGACATGTGGAGCGGGAGCACACCTGCCCATGCCTTCGATCACCTTCGACGGTCGCAGCCTGATGATCGATGGACGCCGCGTCTGGCTTGCCAGCGGGTCCATCCACTTCCAGCGGTTTCCCCGCGAATCGTGGGAGAGCCGGCTGAGGCTCGCGAAACGGGCCGGGCTGAACTGCGTCGAGACGCCCGTCTTCTGGAACGCGGTCGAAGCACGCCCCGGGCAGTTCGATTTCAAGGGCGACAACGACATCTCGGCGTTCTGCAAGCTCGCCGCCGAGATGGGGCTGTACGTCATCCTCCGCCCCGGCCCGTTCGTCGGCGCCGGGTGGGACCTGGGCGGCCTGCCCGCGTGGCTGCTCGACATCCCCGAGATCGAGTTCCGCACCAAGAACGGCCCGTTCCTCGAAGCCGTCTCGCGCTACTTCACCGCGCTGGCGAAGCAGGTCCGCAACCTGCAGGTCACCGCGGGCGGCCCGATCATCATGCTGCAGGTCGAGCACCACTGGACCTGCGGGCACCCCGAACT
Source organism: Phycisphaerae bacterium (assembly GCA_030426605.1). Taxonomy (GTDB): domain Bacteria; phylum Planctomycetota; class Phycisphaerae; order Phycisphaerales; family UBA1924; genus BQJQ01. The sequence continues at coordinate 96,076 of JAUHXM010000002.1, forward strand.
CGGCGGCGCCTACCTCGGCGAACTCACGCGCTACCTTCGCGAGTCCGGGTTCGGCGTGCCGCGCCTGAACGCCAACAACCTCTGGCAGTCCGTCGAGGGCGACATCGACGGGTGGGTCGGAGACGAGCAGCTGTATCCGATCATGCGCCAGCTTGGCGCGGTCCGACCCGACCAGCCGCGCGTCGTTGCGGAGTTCGGGCCCAAGGCGCGCCCGGCGTTCGGCGCGCCCGCGCCCGAGGCGGTGGGGGGGATCGAGTTGCAGCGGCGCATCGGCGAGGTCCTCGCGGGCGGCGGGCAGTTCAACCTCTCCACCTTTGCCTGCGGCACGAGCTTCGGATTCTGGGCCGGGCAGGCATCCGCCGGCGAGCACACCTTCCTCGCGCCGACGCAGGACCTCGGCGCGATCGTCGATGAGCTCGGGCGCCCGACCGAGGCGTTCGGGCCGGTGCGGCGCATCGCGACGTTCGCGACGAGCTTCGGGCGTGTGCTGAGTCATCTCGAGCACGACACGCCCCCGGTGACGACCGACCCGTCCGCCGCGCTCGGCGCGACGGGCAAGGAAGCGCGCGGCAACGGGTGGACCGTCGTCCCCGCGAGCGGCGTGCAGGGCTCGGTGGTCTACCTCTTCGCGCCCGGCGGCAAGCCCACGCCCACGAACGTGGACCTCGTGCTGAGCAACGGCTCATCGCTCAGCGTGCCCACGGGCCAGCAGACGGTCCAGTGGTGCCTGTTTGACGTGACCCTTTCGTCGCGGAGTGTGCTGGACTACTCGACGCTGTCGGCATTGCTCACCGGGCCCGACATGTTCGTCTGCTTCGGGCCCGCGGGCTCGACGGGGTCCGTCTCGATCAACGGCACCCCGATCGCGCTGGATGTCCCCAAGGACCGCAAGCCCAACGTGCTCGTGCACGAAGACGTGCTCGTCGTCGTGGTGAACGAAGACACCGCCGACGAGACGTTCCTCGTGGGCGATGATGTCATCGTCGGCATCGCGGGGTTCGCGGCGGACGGCACCATGCTGCAGGGGTCCAAGGCGAAGAAGTGCATCCGCATCTCGCGCGACGGCACCGTGACGAACGAAGCCGCCGAGCCCGCCGTCACCGCGACGCTCCCGCGCGGCAAAAAGATCGACCCCGCCGACTGGAAGGCCGCCCCCGCCTCGGCGCACGTGGGCGGCACGAGCCCGCGTTTCGCGCAGATCCCGGGCCCCAGCGAGCTCACCCAGCTCGGCAGCGCGTACGGCTATGGGTGGTACCGCGTGAAGGTGCGCGCGGGCAAGGCGAAACGCTTCAGCCTCGGTGCGCCGGTCTCGGCCGACCGCGTGCAGGTCTTCCAGGACGGCGCGCCGATCGGCGTCCTCGGCTCGGGCCCCGGCGCGGTGCCCAAGATCACGATCAACTTCTCAAAGGGCGAGCACACGCTCGTCGCGCTCGCGGACAACATGGGCCGCGTCTCGGGCGGGTCCACCCTGACCGACCGTCGGGGGATCTGCGGGCACTTCTACGAGCTCTCGCCGTTCAAGGCCGGACGCGCGTCGCTCGTCGAGTCCGAGCCCGTCGAGCTGCTCGCGTGGAAATCGCCCCTCTTCTGGATGGGTGAGGGCGAGACGACCCACCCGCAGCGGGTCACGTGGTCGTTCCAGCACCGCAAGAAGAGCCCGATCTTCCTCGACCTGCCCGCCGTCCCGATGAAGACGGTCCTGATCGTGAACGACCAGCCCGTGCGCTTCCAGGACGCGATGAGCCGCGCGAGCGTCGCGCTCGACGAGGAGACCGGGCTCAAGCGCGGCAACAACACCGTGCAGATCGCCGCGGTCCCGAGCGTGCTCGACGACGACGCCTCCGAAGCCGAGGTCAAGGAACTGCTCGCGTCACTCGCGGGCACGGTCTTCCTCGAGGGCACGAACGAGGCGTCCGACTCGGGCACCTGGGGCTTTGCGAAGTGGGAGCCCCCGACCCGCACGCAATACAAGGACCCCGCCAAGGCGGGCAAGTTCGACGGGCCCACGTGGTGGCGTTCGACGTTCGACGCCGTCATCGACGAGGCGGCGCCCGTCGTGCTCGATCTGACGGGCATGACGAAGGGCCAGGTCTTCCTGAACGGGAAGAACCTCGGGCGTTATTTCGTGCAGACGGGCGAGGGCAAGAAGGTCCCGCCGATCCACACGATGCCGCTGCCCACGCCGTGGCTGAAGGAGAAGGGCAACGAGCTCGTCTTCTTTGACGAGCACGGCGGGAACCCCGCGAAGACCAAGATCACCTACGACGTCTGACCCCCGACGTGTAATCGGTGCTCCTCAGGGGTCGATGCCCAGATCCTGCAGCGTCGCCATCTGGTTGGCGACTTCGCGCTGCTCGTAGCGCAGCCCTCGGATGCGTTCTTCGAGGCTGTCGGCCTCGGCGCTTGTGATGCCCGGGTCGCGCAGCAGCACCTGCATGGTGCGGATCTGCGCGTTGAGACTGTTGTACGACTGCTCGAGCCTGATGTACCACTCGAGACGCTGCTCGGGGCTCATGGCGCTGGGGTCGAAGGCGCCGGACGTGTTCACGCGTTCGACGAGCTGGTCGAGCGGGACGCCGGCGGTGTCGGCGTCGGGGTTCGCGCGGGCGGTGCCGCCGAGCCGCACGCCGTGCGCCGTCGCGCCCGCGGCGCGACGCCGCGGCTGGCCGTCGGGCGCATCGCCCGCCCGGGCCCAGTCGCTTGGCGTGACATCGGTGCCCAGCGCGGCAGGCTCCGGGGGGAGCCCGACGAGGCGCTCCATCCGCATGAGGACGCATCGGCGCGCCAGATCCGGTTCGATCCGCTCGGTGCGCCCGAGCATGTCGAAGTTGCCCAGGGGCAGGTCGAGCTCCAGGCGTTCGTCGGCGCGGAGGACGACCGAGGGCATCGTCTCGCCGGGCAGGTGGCTGAGGATCGCGGCGCGGAGGTCGTCGGGCGAGCGGACCGGGCGTCCGCGCACCTCGGCGATGTAGTCGCCGGCGCGCAGGATGTTCGCCGCGGGGAAGCGGTCCGGGTCCACGGTCGCCTCGATCAGCACACCCCGTGCGGCGTTCTGTCGCCCGAACTGCACGCCCAGCCCGGCCTTGGGCGCGGTGCGGAACAGGTGGGCGGCGATCTGCTCAAGCCGGCGCGTCTGCTCGGGCGCCAGCGTCGTCTCTGACGCGAGACGCTCGAGCACATCGTCGAGGGTCAGCCCGGGCAGCACCGCGAGCCGTTCGGACGCGAGCTCGCGCGTCTTGAGGTCGGGCGAGTCGAGGTCCGCGATCATGCGATTGAACACGCCGCGGTCAAGCGTCGGGGCTGGCGCGGTCTCGATGGCCGGCTCGGGTTGGTTGGCGGCGTCGTCCTGCGCGATCGCGGCGGGCGCGGCGAGCACGCTCAAGGCCAAGACACCTGCAACGCGATGGACGGGCCGGGTCGCCACGTGGAATCCTATCGCCCGGATCGGGCCCCCGGTTCGATCGAACCTGCCCGATTCCGAGGGGCCGGGCGTGTCATTCGGGTGGCGTGAGGGCCCGGGAGAACGCCGTGCCGTGCTCCGCGAGCCAGCGCGATTTCCGGATCACGGCACCGAGCAGGCGCGCCGCGCCCTCGACGCCGCCAAGCGTGCCGGCGATCGCCCCCTCGGCCCATTCCGCGGCGAGCGACCGGATCATGCACGCCGGCGCGGCGCTCGGGGGCAACGTCATCCGGGCGCCGTCGCCCGAGTACCCGGCGAGGAACGACGTCGCGAGGTCCGAGTCTGGCTCAGAGGGCCACTCGTCGGGGCCCGCGCCCGCGCGGCGCATCGAGAACTGCACGAGCCCTTGGGCCACGTCGTCGGAACGGCGCGCGTGCCGGGCGGAGTCGAAGTCGAAGACACCGGCGACGGCGTCCTTGTGGAAGAGCAGGTTGCCCGGGTGGTAGTCGCCGTGGATGAGCCCGGGCGGGTCTGTGGTGTCGTCGGCGACGGGTGGCCCCGCCGCCTCGACGAGCGCGGCGAGCTCGCGCCCCAGTGCGCCCGCCCGAATGGCGTCCGCGGCGCGCGCGATGAGGGTCATCGTGTCCGCCCGCTCGGGCGGGTGGGGCTGGCGCGGGGTGAACCGGTCGAGCAGCGCGTGCACACGTGCGAGCGCCGCGCCCGCCCCGCGGGCCTGCTCGGGCGTGCGTGCGAACGGGCGTCCCTCGACGAAGACGAACAGCTCATAGACGCTCCCCTCGAGCTGGACCATCGAGTTGTTCTCGCCGCGCGTGCCGACGAGCGCGGGCGCGGCGTCGAACCCGCGCGCCCGCAGGTGCAGCATGATCTCGTGGGCGTACGCGACGCGGAAGGGGTTATCGCTGCCACGCGCGCGGCGCTTGAGCACGAATTTCCCGCGGGCGCACTCGATGAGGGCCTTTGGCGAGCCAGATCCGCCCGCGAACATCTCGCGCACGGACGAAACCACGCCCAGCTCGTACTGCGCGAGCACGGCGTTGATCTCCTCGGGCGTGAACAGCCGCGCGGGCTCGGTCGTCGCGGGCATCGGTGCTCCTCCGCTCACTCGGCGTTCTGCACCTGCTCCTTGATCCGGTCGATCGCGCCCTTGATCTCGACGCACAGACGGCTGGTCTCCGCGTCCGGGCTTTTGGAGGCGATCGTGTTCGCCTCGCGCAGGAGCTCCTGGGCCAGGAAATCGAGCGTCCGCCCGATAGGCCGCTCGTCGTCAGAATCGAGCAGCTCGGCGAAGTGCCTGAGGTGCTCGGTCAGACGCGTGACCTCCTCGGCGATGTCCGTCTTCTCGGCGTACACCGCCACCTCGTGGATCACGTCCTTCGGCTCGGTCGAGACGTCGAACTCCGCGAGCAACGCCTCCAAGCGCGATTTCATCCGCAGCTCGTACTCCCGCACCACCTGGGGCGCCCGCTCGCGGATGATCACGAGCCGGTCGGCGATCAGGTCGTGGTGGGACATCAGGTCCTCGCGCAGCGCGAGCCCCTCGCGGTTGCGCATCGAGATCAGGTGGTCCGTCGCGAGGTCGAGCAGGGGCTCGAGGGCCGCCCGCGCCTCGGCAATCGACGCGCCGTCCTCGGACGGGGGCACGAGCACGCCGGGGAGGCTCAGCAACGCCGACGGGTCCACGCGTGAGGCGTCCACGCCCTCGATCGCGCCGAGCTGATCGAGATACCGCTTGAGGGCCTCGGTGTTGAGGGTGTGGGCGGCGCCCTCGCCCACGTCGGCGCACGAGACGGTGACGGTCACGGTGCCGCGGGCGAGCCGGCGGCGCATCGCCGATTCGATCACCGGCTCGAGCACGGCGAGGCGCTCGGGGATGCGGATGATCGTCTTCAGATACTTGTTGTTGACCGATCGGATCTCGACGGTGTACTGCGTGGCGCCCGCCTTGGCGCTGGCGTCGCCGAATCCGGTCATGCTGCGAATCAAAGTGTGCCCTCGCGACTGGTGTGAACGGGCGAGTCTACCGCTTACCCGTCGCCCGGCGCGGGCGTGTCGGTGCCCGTGCCGTCGTCGCTCGCGCCGTCGTCGGCAGGCGTCTCGGCGGGGTTGTCAGCGGGCGTCTCCGCCGGTGCCTCGTCGGCGGGGGGGACCATCAGGTCCGCCGCGTCGGACTCGCTCGGCTCGTCGGTGGCCGCCTCGCTGTCGGCGGCTCCACCCTCGGCGGGTTCGTCACCGACGGACGTGGCCGTGCCGTCCGATTCGTCCTCCGCGCTGGTCGCGGAGGTCTCGATCGGCGTGATCGCGCTGGGGCGCGTCACGAAGTTCAGCCCGATGGCGAGCCCGAGGAAGACGACGAACAGGCCGACGGTCGCGATGGTGAGGGCGTCGCCGGTCTTGGTGCCGAAGGCGGTCTGCCCCGCGCCGCCGCCCGCGCCGAACGCGCCGGACAGCCCGCCGCCCTGCGGGCGCTGGATGAGCACCGTGAGGATCAGCACCACGCACGCGAACAAGAAGATCGCGACGAGCAGCGAAACGACCCAGGGAGCAATGGCGAGCGTGAGCATGCGGCAGATTCCGTGAACGGCTGACCCCGCGCCGGGGGCCGGTTTCCGAGGTCGCGATTCTAGGCGGACCGCCCGGCGAGCCAACCCGCCCGCGATCCCGCCCTCACACCGCCGAGGCGGTCGCCGCCTGGCAGATCGCGGCGAAATCGTCCGCCTTGAGGGACGCCCCCCCGATCAGCCCGCCGTCGATATCCGGGCAGGCAAAGAGTTCGGCGGCGTTCGCGGGCTTGACCGACCCGCCGTACTGGATCCGCACGCCGTCCGCGACGCTCTGGTCGTACATGGAGGCGAGCAGGGTTCGGATCTTGGCGTGCGCGTCCTGGGCGTCGGCCGGGGTCGCGGTCTTGCCAGTGCCGATCGCCCAGACGGGCTCGTAGGCGATGGTAACGCGGGCCATGTCCGCCGCGCTCACGCCAGCGAGCCCGGCCCGGATCTGCCGCTCGTTCACCGCGTCGGTCTGCCCCGCCTCGCGCTCCTCAAGCTTCTCGCCCACGCAGAGCACGACGTCGAGCCCCGCCGACAGGGCTTTGAGCACCTTGGAGTTGCACAGCTCGTCGGACTCCCCGATCACGTGCCGGCGTTCGGAGTGCCCAACGAGCACGGTCTTGACGCCGCAGTCGAGCAGCATGGCCGTGGAGATCTCGCCCGTATAGGCGCCGTCATCCTGATCGCTCACATCCTGCGCGCCGAGCATGACGCCCGACCCGGCGAGCGCCTCGCCCACGCGGATGAGATAGGGGAAGGGCGGGAACACAGCGACCTGGACGGCGTCATCCGCCGCCCGCGCGACGTTTGCCGCGAGTTCGACGCCCGAGACGCCGTTGGTGTTCATCTTCCAGTTGCCGCCGACGTAGGGGGTGCGGGCCATCTCGATCTCCTGGGCAATCGTTGGGCTCCCGCTTCACTCTAGGAGCGGAGGCGGCTGGCGGCTCCCGGCTTAGGGCCCGGCCGACTCACCGATGGGTGAATCAGATACCAGCAGGCACAGTCCTGTGGAGGCTCGCTGAAAATCGTGTTAAGCGGCGAGATACAGGTAGATCGCATTCATTGGTTTCAGTGTGCTTCTGAAATCGTCATGGGTGGACGCACCCGTTGTATCGAATCGAGCATGATTACTGAAAGGGACCAATGATGCAAAAGCACTTGCTTGCACTGGCGGATTCGCCGTAGCGCTCGCTCTGGGAGCCTGTTCGGGCAGTTACACATATGATCAAACGACCTACAGCTACACTGTGTACGACCAAGACGGCAAGAAGATGGTCGATTACACCAACACAACGACAAACGAGACGGTTACCGCGGAGTTCAAGTCGATCCGCAAGCAGATCTCGGGCAACCCGGAACGTATCTTCGGAGCCCTTTCGGATCCTCAGCCCGGACCGATCAACGAAGTGATCTACTACTACGACGTGACCTTGTATGACGACGGCGGCGCGACGATCGACGACTGGAGCGATGTTCGGACATTCACGCAGTTCGAGGGCATCCTCGACGATATCGTGGTGGCGTCGGGAGGTGTCGCGGATGCGGGGGAACTGGAGGATCTCGCGGACGCCATCGAGCCGCACTGGATCACCCCTCAACAGGCGTGGGAGGATGCGAACGACTGAGCGGTGCAATGTGTTCGTGCCGTGCCTCGCCGTTGCAGCCATCGCCGTGGTCGGCGTCGGTTGTGAGCGCCAGAGGCGAATGGATGCGTGCGACATGTCCCGGTTCGAGCCGCGAGCGTGGCTCGAACCGCTTCCAGCGATCGAACCCGGGTTGTCGCCCGAGGGGCGGGCCCGCGCCGAGATCCGCAGACTTGAGACGTGGCCGGGCACGCTCAGCAATCCGTCGTTGCTGACCTCGCGCGGCGGGACTTCCGACGAGCCCGGGCCGGTGCGTATCGCGCTCGAGCCGGTTGGGCGCCGGGGGCGGACCTGCCGCGTCGGTGCGGTGGTGACCGGGTGTCATCAGGAGTGGTCGGGCGACTGGCTGTTTGATACGGGCTCGACGACCGTGATCGCCATGCCCCTCCGCGATGCCAGCGGGCTCGCGTGCGAGGTGTTCGAGATTGGCCCGGGGATGGTGTTCGGGTTTACCGCGGAATCGGAAGACGCTCGCATCGGGCTCGTCGATTCACTGAAGCTCGGATCCTGGACGAGCGGGGGCCCCGTCCCGGTCGATGTTCACGCGGGGCATGGACAGCCAACGATCGGTGTTGGGCTCCTCCGGTGGTTCCGAGGCGGTGTCGTGCTCGATGCCCAACGCCATGCGCTCTGGCTGCTCCCGGACCCCGTGCGTGAGATCCCATCAGGGTGGGCCGAGGCAACGTGGCGGATCGCTCCAATCGAGATGGTGGACGACGATTCGGACCGGTCGTATCGCACATCGCACCTGCCCGTTGTTGAGGTTCAACTCGGCGGGACACCCCGTTGGGCCATTCTCGATACGGGTGCGGAGACCGGCGTCTTCGGAACCGATTCGCTTGGGTTTGCGGGCCTCACACGATCCGTTCGCGTCAAGAATTCCCACGGGCACGACTCAAGAGGGAGACTCGGCGTCCTTGCAGGTCGGCTTGAGATCGCGGGCGTGCCCTACCAGGATGTGGAAGCCATCGCATTCGGAGCCGGCGATGAAGCGCCGAATGCCGAGATCACCATCGGCATGGAAATTCTCGGCAGACGCCCCGTCTGGTTCGATTCGGTGAACGGATGCGTCCGGATCTGGACCGGCGAGGGCGAGCCGCAGCTGCCCGAGTGAGCACGTCAGGCGTTGGTCGTCACCTTGGGCCCGGCGTCGCGGACGGGCTGCTCGACGCCGTCCTCGAACTTCTTAAAGTTCTCGACGAACAGCCCCGCGAGCTTCGAGGCCGTCTGGTCGAAGGCGTTCTTGTCCGCCCACGAGTTGCGTGGGATGAGCATCTCGTCGGGCACGCCCTCGACCTTGCTCACCACCTCGAACCCGAAAACCGGGTCGGTCTCGGTGGGGGCGCTCGGGAGGTGGCCCGAGTGGATGGCATCGATGATCTTGCGGGTGTACCCGAGCTTCATGCGCTTGCCGGTGCCGTACGCCCCGCCCGACCAGCCCGTGTTGACGAGCCAGACGTTGACCTTGTGCTCGGTCATCTTCTGAGCGAGCAACTCGGCGTACTTGCCGGGGTGCCAGACCAGGAAGGGCGCGCCGAAGCACGCGCTGAACGTCGCCTCGGGCTCGGTCACGCCCATCTCGGTGCCCGCGACCTTCGCGGTGTAGCCCGAGATGAAGTGGTACATCGCCTGCTCGGGCGAGAGCTTCGAGACGGGCGGCAGCACGCCGAAGGCGTCGCACGTCAGGAAGATGATGTCCGTCGGGTGCCCGGCGATCGCGGGGATCTTCGCGTTGCCGATGTACTCCAGCGGGTAAGCGCCGCGGGTGTTCTGGGTGATCGACGTGTCCGTGAAGTCCACGTGGTGATCATCGTCGAAGACGACGTTCTCAAGGACGGCGCCGAAACGGAGCGCCTTGAAGATGTCCGGCTCGGACTCGGGCGTGAGGTCGATCGCCTTGGCGTAGCACCCGCCCTCGATGTTGAAGACGCCCTCGGGCGTCCAGACGTGCTCGTCGTCGCCGATGAGCGAGCGTTTGGGGTCGGCGCTGAGCGTCGTCTTGCCCGTGCCGGAGAGCCCGAAGAGGACGGAAGACGACCCGGTTTTGGGGTCGGCGGTCGCCGAGCAGTGCATCGACAGATGCCCCTTCTTGGGCATCAGGTAGTTCATGATCGTGAAGACGCCCTTCTTCATCTCGCCGGCGTACTCGGTGCCCAGGATGACCATCTCGCCGCGCTCGAAATCGAGATCGACCGAGGTCTTGGATGTCATGCCCGTGGTGTAGCGGTTGGCCGGGAATCGCCCGGCGTTGAAGATCACGTAGTCCGGGTCGCCGAAGCTCTCGAGTTCCTCGGCGGTCGGGCGGATCAGCATCGTGTGCATGAACAGCGCGTGGTAGGGGCGCGAGCAAACGACGCGGACCTTGATTCGATGCGCCGGGTCCCAACCCGCGAACGCGTCCACGACGTACAGCTTCGAGCGGGTGTTCAGGTAATCGATCGCACGTTCGCGATTGACCATGAAGCTGGACTCGGGCATCGGGAAGTTGACCGGGCCCCACCAGATGTCGTTCTCGGATGCCTCGTTGCGGACGACCCGCTTGTCCTTGGGCGATCGGCCCGTCTTGTCGCCCGAGTAGGCGATCAGGGCCCCGGAATCGGCGATGGAGGCCTTCTCGTCGCCCCGGATGGCTTCTTCGTAGAGGATGGACGGCGGGAGGTTCCGCTTGACGTTGGCGACCAAAATCCCGTACTGCTCGAGGCTGACCGAACCCATCACGTTCCCTCCCGAAGCCGCCCAGATCGTGCTCCGGGCGGCGGTCTGTGCCGTGCGACCCCCCAATCGTCGTTGACCCGGGGCTCGCGGCCGGCGTACCGTGATGGATTCTAGGGGTCTCTCAAGGGATTCCCAGAGCGCGCGGGCTTCGAAACGACGCGTGCACGATGGTGGCCGTAGCTCAGTTGGTTAGAGCACCAGGTTGTGATCCTGGGGGTCGCGGGTTCGAATCCCGTCGGTCACCCTTCCATCCGCCGCGCCCGGAGCACACCGCCCGGACGCGGCCGGGCCCAACACCCGCACGAACCCCGCCGAGACGCCCGCAGCGCGGTCGTCGTGCCCGAAACCCGTTGTTGGGCCCGTTTCACGCGGATTCTTCTCGGAACCAGCCGCCCTGGGTGCTACCCTAAATCGTCTTCCTACAGGAGGTTGAGGGGTTATGCGTTCGATTGCTGTGATGGCCCTCGCCGGGGCGTGCACCCTCGGCTCGGCTCAGGTTGTCTACATCCGCGCTGACCGAACCGCCGCCGCGGCGGGCGAGATGGTCAACTGGACCGTCTCCATCACCGGGCTGAGCGAAAATACATTTCTCCGCCAGTACGACTTCAACCTCAACGCGAGCGACGACGCTGTCGGCTTCGCGTCCGGGTTCATCGACGGGCTCACCCCCGCAACCACCCCGATGCCCGGCACGCCCGACGGCGCGAGCCTGGACGGCGTCTCGGGCGCCCAGTCCTCCGTCGTCGATCCGGTGAACCTCACCTTCGGCGACATCATCATCGGGGCCTTCTCCGTCCAGGCGAGCAGCGTGCCGGGATCGCTTTCATACACACTCACCGACGGGCCGAACACCACGGCGAACATCGTCCGCGGGCGCCAAGGCAACGACTTCGGCACCGTCGTCTTCGACGGGCCCGTCGCCGTCTTCTCCGAGTCCGTTGAGATGCAGGGCGTCATCAACGCGCCCTTCACCCTGAACCTCACGCCCGACGCGACGGAGGTCGCCCAGGGCGACACCGTCGTCTGGACCGCGACCGTCTCGGGCGCCTTCGGGCCCGACGACTACGTCCAGCAGTACGACCTGAGTTTCCTCGCGAGCGACCCGACGCTCGGCGTCGCGTCCTCGTTCATGGACAACCTCAACCCGGCGCTCGGGCCCACGCCCGGCACCGTCTCGATGGCCGACCTCACCGGCGTCTCGGGCGCGCAGAGCTCGATCCTCGGCCCCACCGTCATCGGCGAGATCACGATCGGGTCGTTCGCCGTCCTCGTCACCGAGCCGGGCGACCTGACCTACTCGATCGCCGACGGCGGCGCGGCGCCGACGAGCTTCCTCCAGATCAAGCCCGGGTCAGACTTCGCGCCCGCCGTCTTCAACGAGGAGCCCAACCTGAACGCGGGGACCGTCACGGTCCGCGCGCTCATGCCGCCCGCGATCGAATCCGAGCCCGAGTCCGTCGTGACGCAGGCGGGCGGGGCGGACGCGGACTTCAGCGTCGTCGCGTCCGACGCCGCCGCGGTTCAATGGCGGTTCAACGGCGTCCCCATCGTGGACGGCCCTGATTATTCGGGCACCCAGACGGGCACGCTGAGCGTGCGCCCGACGATCGAAACCGAGGGCGCGTACGACGTGGTGCTGGCGAACTTCGCCGGCACGACCGTCAGCCGCACCGTCGTGTTGGCCGTCAAGCAGTCGTGCCCGGCCGACATCAACGCGGACGGGAACCTGAACCTGGACGACATCGACGCGTTCGTGCAGCAGTTCCTCAGCGGGTGCCCCTGAGTCAGGCCGCGGCACGCAGGTCCTTGCACGCGCGGGCGAGCTCGGCGACGGGCTTGCCGATCGCCGTGGGCTTGTGCCCCTCGGCGAGCTTGTCGGAGACCCACTTCGCCCGCTCCGCGATCGCGTCGTACCCGAGCTCGGGCGCGATGGCGTTGATCTGCTGGCAGACAACGTACGCCTCGATCGACGCGTTCTTGAGCACGAAGCCCGCGAGCTCGTCGGCGAGCGACCGCAGCCGCGCGTGGTGCCCGCCCGTACCGCTCCGGTTCGGGCGCGCCTCGGCGACCAGAAACTCCGCCACCGCGAGCAGGAACTGATCTCGCTCGAACGGCTTGAGCAGATACCCGTCCACGCCCGACGCGGTCATCACAGACCGCTCGGGGACCTGCAGGCTCGGGCCCACGATGAGCACGGGCGTCTGGCGGCCCGTGTTCCGCACCCTCTGCGCCAGCTCGGCGCCGCTCATGTCGCCCAGCGTCTTCTCGGCGACGATCAGGTCGCACCCGCTCGACATCGAGCTCAGCACCTCCGCGCCCGTCTCGACCTGTCGCAGCGAAACGTCCGTGTCACGCAGGTAGTGCGAGACGATCTTCCGGTCGATCTTGGACGACTCCGCATGCACGACCGACCCCGAGATCGCTGAGGGCTCGACCGACTCGAAGCTCAGCCACCCATCGAAGATGTCCGGGCGGACAAACTCCGGCAGCGCGATCTCCTCGTCGAACCGCACCCCGATCTCGTGGATCACGCCCTGCCGGTGCTCGCACCGGGCGACCTCGCCCGTCACCAGCTCCCGCGACCCGTCCGGACGCGGCAGCGTCAGCTCGATCCGCGAACCGGGGTGCACGAACGTGTTGTGCAGCAGCCCGATCCCCGTCCGCGACAGGTTCCGGCACGCGAACGTCAGCTCGATCTCGCTCCCACCCGGGTGGATCAGCCTCGCCGTCAGGCTCGTCTGCGCGAACGGCCAGCGGGCGTGCACCCGCTTGACCTCGCCACCCTTCGTGGGCTCGCTGTTCTCGAACGTTTGGATCAGGTGCACGAGATCGCGCTGGCTGGCGCCGATCGTGTTCTCGCGGCCACCCTTCCGGGTCGCAGATGGACGGCTCTTTGACGGCGGGCTCCCCATGGGCTCCGACATCGGGATTCGGCCCGCGCCGGGTTCGCGCTCCCGCACCACGCGGGCGTGATCGGACGCTCATACGCGAACCCGTCGGCCTGTCCGTCACAACACGCACAACCCAAACGGGTGGCCGCCCACCCCGCTTGTGCCGGCGAGCCCGCGTCGAGGATGGCTCCCGCTGGAGCGCCCCGATCACAGCGGAAGTGCTCAGCGCGTGCGACTTCCGGGGCCCACTGCGCGAAACCGGGGGGCTGGGGTCCGGGCCGCCGCCGGGGTGATGGGCACCGCGGGCGTCAACGCGTCGTTCTGAACAACCGATCAGACGTCGAGGTTCTTGACCTCGAGCGCGTGGTCCTCGATGAACTTCCGCCGGGGCTCGACCTGCTCGCCCATGAGCAGACTGAACAGCGCGTCCGCCTCGGTCGCCTGGTCCATCCGCACGCGCATCAGCACGCGCTTGTCGGGGTCCATCGTGGTCTCCCAGAGCTGCTCGGCGTCCATCTCGCCCAGGCCCTTGAAGCGTTTGACGTCCATGCCGCGTCGCCCGATCTCGTGCAGCGCGGGCAGGATGTCCACGAGCCCGGCCGCCTCGACGAGCTTCGTGTTCGCGACGTCCTCACCGTCCTCGTCGGTGGTCTTGCCACCACGCTTCTCGGTCTCCCACGCGTACTTCGCGGGCAGCATCTCGCCCGTGATCGACTCCTCGCGCACGAGCCCGTAGTCCTCGACGGCGAGCCCGAGCTCGGTGAGCTGGGCGAACACCGTCGCGAGCTCTCGGTTCTCGTGCAGCTCGCGGACCGTTGCCACCGGGCCGGTGGGGGCCGCGGGCTCGGTGCCCTCGGCGGTGCCGTTCGCCGACGAGTCCGCCAGCGACCACTCACGCTTCGCGATCTCGTCGTGCGCCTCGCGCTCCGACCACGCGTAGACGTTCTCCGGCCCCGCGCTGATCTGGTGCGTGGGCAGCTTGCCGTCGCGCCGGGCGGCGAGCAGGTCGGCGAAGAGCACGCCGCGCCGCTCGACGATCGACGCGAGCTCGCCCAAGCGGCGCAACGCCCGCACGAGCGGGACGAGATCCTGCCCCTCGATCCGCCTTGTGATCGGCAGCTCGTCACCCGGGCGGGCGTCGGCGATGTCGCGGATCACAAACGTGGATTTCTCGAGCCCGAGCTCCGTCAGCGTGTTGTGCAGCTGGCTGTCGTTGAGGACGTACCGCCCGGACTTGCCCCGCACGAGCTGGTACAGCGGCGGCTGCGCGCAGTACACGTGCCCACGCCGGATCAGCTCGGGCATGTGCCGGAACAGGAACGTGAGCAGCAACGTCCGGATGTGCGACCCGTCCACGTCGGCGTCGGTCATCAGGATGACCTTGCCGTAGCGGAGCTTGGAGATGTCGAACTCCTGCCCGATGCCGCACCGCAGCGCCTGGATGAGCGTGCGGATTTCCTCGTGCTGGAGCATCCGGTCGATGCGGGCCTTCTCGACGTTCAGCAGCTTGCCCCGCAGCGGGAGGATCGCCTGCGTCTCGACGTTGCGCCCCTGCGTGGCGCTGCCGCCCGCGGAATCGCCCTCGACGATGAACAGCTCGGACTCCCCCAGGTCCTTGGTCTTGCAGTCGCGGAGCTTGTGCGGCATCGAGCCGGACTCGAGGGCCGTCTTCCGCCGCGTGAGCTCGCGCGCCTTCCGCGCCGCCTCGCGCGCCTGCGCCGCCATGATGCCCTTCATGCACAGCCGCTTGGCTTCGGCGGGGTGCTCCTCGAGCCAGCTGTCGAGCGCCTCGGAGACTGCGCTGCTCACGAACCCCTCAACCTCGGGGTTGAGCAGCTTCTCCTTGGGCTGGTTGTTGAACGTCGGGTCGGGCAGCTTGACCGACACGATCGCGACCAGACCCTCGCGGAGATCGTCGCCCGTGGGGACGGGGTCCTTGTCCTTGATGATCCCGCTCTTGCGGGCGTAGCTGTTGAGGGTGCGGGTGAGCGCGACCTTGAACCCCTGCGCGTGGGTGCCGCCGTCCACGTTGTTGATGTTGTTCGCAAAGGTCAGCAGCGTCTCGTTGTACCCGTCGTGGTACTGCATCGAGACCTCGCACACGAGGTCGCTCTCGGGCACTTCCTTGCGGAGGTAGACGGGGCTCGAGACGCCGTTCTTGCCCGTCATGAGGTGCTCGACGTACGCGAGCAGCCCGTTGTCGGCGTAGAACGTGTCGGACCGGGGCTTGCCGTCCGCGCCCACGCGCTCGTCGGTCAGGCGGATCGTCACGCCCGGGTTCAGGTACGCCAGCTCGCGCAGGCGGTTGGCGAGCGTCGAGTAGCTGAAGGTCGTGTCCGGGAAGATCGTCGCGTCCGGACGGAACGTCACCGTTGTGCCCTGCGTGCGGCTCGACGACGCCGGGATCGGCCCGACCTCGTGGATGTCCTCCATCACGGCGCCGCGCTCGAAGGTCATCGCGTGGATCTTGCCGTCGCGCCAGACCTCGGCTTCGAGGAACTCGCTCAGCGCGTTCACGCACGAGACGCCCACGCCGTGCAGGCCGCCCGAGACCTTGTACGCCGACCCCTCCTGACCGAACTTACCGCCCGCGTGCAGCTTGGTCATGACGACCTCGAGGGCGCTCTTGCCGTCCAGCGCCGGGTCGTCGTTCTTGACGGGGTCGATCGGGATGCCGCGCCCGTCGTCGGTGACGCTGACGGACCCGTCCGCTTGGATCGCGACGGTGACGGCGGTCGCGTACCCCGCCATCGCCTCGTCGATCGAGTTGTCCACGGTCTCGTAGACGAGGTGGTGCAGCGCGTTGAGCCCGGTCCCGCCGATGTACATGCCGGGGCGCTTGCGGACCGCTTCGAGGCCCTCGAGGACCTTGATCTGCTCGGACCCGTAGCCCGCCGAACCGCTGGGCTTCTCTGACGACTTGGGCTCCACCATCACCTCCGGGGTCTCGTTGGACGGGGTCGATCGGGTCATGGAATCAGGTGGCACCGGGGCGCGTCGCGTGTCGCCAGCCGGCTGCCGTTCGGGCGCTCGGACGGGCTCGAATAGCCTCCAACCCGGGCGGCGTTCTCAGACCCGGGAACGCCCCGGTCCGCAGCCTGCAATGATAGCGCCGGCGATCGTCTCACGCCCGATCGGAAGCCCCTCGGGGTGCGCCAAAATCAGGGTTTCTGAGGCGCGACCGGCCCTCTCAGGGCACAACGCGGACGACCGATTCGCCCTCGGTCAGCAGCTCGTACATGAGCGCCGCGTCGTCGTCGAGCAGCCGCACGCACCCCATGGACATCTCGCGCCCGATCGAGTCGGGCTCGATCGTCCCGTGCAGCCCGAGCCCGGTGTGCACCGCCGAATCGCCCACGCCCGTCAGACCGACCCAGTGCTCGCCGATCGGGTTCTTGGGGTCGTTCCGGTCGTACTGCTCCGAGCTGTCGCGGGGGTTGACCCAGCCCGGGTTCTCGAGCTTGCCCGGCGCGACGACGAACGTGCCCACCGGCGTGCCGTCCGCCTCGCCCAGCCCGACGGGTCGCGACGCGACGAAGACCCACTCGCGCGGGTTATCCGCCGGCCCGTGGTAGATGTCCGCCCGGAAGTCGGACTTGTCCACAACCACGTGGAACGGGCCCGAGACGAGCTTGAGCCGCTGCCCGATGTTGATCCGCGACGGGTTCGTGATCCCGTTGACGCGGGCGATGAGCTTCCAGTGCGTGCCCAGGTCCTGCGCCCGGGCGATGCGGGCGAGCGAATCGCCCGACTTCACGCGGTACTCGCGCGCCATGAAGTCCCCGGGCTCGATGTGCGCCGAGAACACGAGCGTCTCGTTGAGATCGCCGATCTCGTCGCGCAGGCGGGCCCGGTCGCGTTCGCTCGTGGCGGGGTCCGCCAGCGCGAGGTTCAGCTCGTCGCGGGCCGCGAGCAAACGCCCGGCGTCGCGGAGCTCGCCCGCGTGGTCGATGACTTCGTCCGTCGCGGATCGCTGGGGGATCGCGGGCAGATCGCCGTCCGCCGAGGCGATCGCGCCCGCGACCGGGTCGTCCTCCGCCTCGGCCTGGCCATCATCGTCATCGAAGACGCCGCTGAGGATGCCCGAGGTCGGCGAGCGCGACGGCTGGTTCAGCACGGCGTCCAGTGCTGAGTCCGAATCGCCGTCCGGGCGCGCGGTGGTGCTCGCTGGTCCGGAGGCGAGCGGGTCCGTGATGGCGGGGGTGGGGTCGGCGGGCGTCGTCCGGGGCGCGCTCGCGGCGACGGCGTCCAGCACCGGGTCGTCACTCGGGGTCGCAGCGGGCGTCGTCTCGCGCGTCTCGGTCTGCGCGAGCGGGTCCGCGCCCGCGTCGTGCTCGGGCCCGCCGCGCATCGCGACGACCGCGAACACGACCACCGCGAGCACCACGACCGCCCCGACCGCACCGGCAGCCAGCTGCGGCTTGCTGAGCACGGGCTCGGCCCGCGACTCGACCTTCGGGCCCCGTCCCGGCGTCCGTCCCACCTGCGATGGCAAGCTCATGGCGTGTCTCCCGTCCGTGCGCACGCGACGCGTCCGTCTTCCGTTGCCAGCACCGACACCGGTCGATCGTGCCCGCCCGTCGGCACGCGCCCGACGACCTGCGCCGCGAAGCACGCCCCGACGATGGGCACCCCCTCGGGCGCCCGTGCGAGAAAGCGATCATAGAAACCCCCGCCGCGCCCGAGGCGCCCGCCGAACCGGTCGAACGCAACCCCCGGCACGATCAGCAGTTGGGCCTCGGCCAGATCGAGCGCCTCACAACCCTCGACGGGCTCTCGCACCCCGTGTCGCCGGGTTTCGGTCCACCGGTCGAGGTTGTCCCAGTCCGGGATGACCCGCGCCGCCATCGCGCGCGTCTCCCACCCCACACGCGGCACCGCGACGCGCCGACCCGCTCCCGCCAGCGCCCGCAGCACCGGCTCGACGTCCGGCTCGCGCTCGTCGGGCAGGAACCCGACCACCGGCCCCGAAGCCTCTCCGATCGGGTCGGAGAGCAGCCACGCGAGCGTGCTCGCCGCCCACGCGGACCGACGCTCGGGCGTCACCCCGCCCACCGCATCGCGGACGCGTTCGCGCATCAGCCGCTTGTCCTGCTCGAGTGGGTCCATCGTCACGAGCCCTTCCGCTTGCGCTCGCGCAGCGACCGGATCTCGTCGAGCCGCTCGCGGAGCACGCGTTCCGCCCCGACATCCTTCGGCTCGTAGTACCGCTTCTCAACGCCCATGTAACGCTGCCCGGACACGCCGTCTTCCGAGTTGTGGGTGTACTCGTACGACTCGCCCTCGACGGTGCGCACGCGCTTTCCCTCACCGTCGTCGTCGGCGATGGGCGAGGTGTTGCCGTCGCGCAGGTGCAGGGGCACGGGCTGGACGCGCCCCTCGCGCACGTCTTCGAGCGCGGCGTCGATCGCCCGGTACGCCGCGTTCGACTTGGGCGCGAGCGCCAAATACGTCGCGCACTGCCCGAGCGTAATCCGCGCCTCGGGCATCCCGATGCGTTCGACGAGCTCCCAGCACGATGCGGCGATCACGACCGCCCGCGGGTCCGCGTTGCCCACGTCCTCGGACGCGAGGATCGCGAGCCGACGCGCGATGAACCGCGGGTCCTCGCCCGCGTCGAGCATCCGGGCGATCCAGTACACGCTCGCGTCCGGGTCGGACCCGCGGACGGATTTGATCATCGCGCTGATGGCGTCGTAGTGCCCGTCGTCGCCGTAGCTCGCGACCTTCGCCTGGATCGAGTCCTCGGCGACGCGCTCGTCGATGCGAAGCAGAGACGAAGAGACGGAGAGACTGAGAGACGAAGTGGAAGAACCAGCACACTCCGTCTCTTCGTCTCTCCGTCTCTCCGTCTCTTCTTTCAGGCTGAGCACCGCGACCTCGAGCGCCGTGAGCGCCCGCCGCGCGTCGCCCTCCGATTTGACCGCCCACACACGCAGCGCGCCGGGCGTGACGTCGAGGTCCAGTGTCCCGAACCCCCGTTCCGAATCCGCGATCGCGCGCTTCAGCACCTCCACGACCTCGCCCTCCGTCAAGGGCTCGACCCGGAAGAGCGTGCTGCGCGAGATCAGGGCGCTATTGACAGAGAACAGCGGGTTCTCCGTCGTCGCACCGATCAGCGTGATCAGGCCGCGCTCCACGTCCGCGAGCAGCACGTCCTGCTGGCTCTTCGTGAACCGGTGGATCTCGTCGAGGAACAGGATCGTCCGCTTGCCCGTGTCCGACAACGCCCGGTCGGCGTCCGCGATCAATTCGCGGATGCGCTTCACGCCCACCGACGCCGCGTTTTCGCGCACAAAGCGCCGGTTCGTGGCGTTCGCGATGACCTCGGCGAGCGTCGTCTTGCCCGTGCCCGGCGGGCCGTGCAGGATCAGGCTCGTGATCGCGTCCGCGTCGATCATCCGCCGCAGCAGCTTGCCCTCGCCCACGATGTGCGTCTGCCCGACGAGCTCGCCCAGCGTCCGAGGGCGCATCCGCACCGCCAGCGGCTCGACCCCAGCCCGAGCCGCGGCGCGCCGGGGAGCCCACAGATCCGAGGTTCCAGATGTGCCCGAACCGTTCATTGGGGAAGTGTACGGGTGCTCCGGGCGGTCCCGCCCACCCGAATCGCAGATCGGAGGCCTTGCAGATTTGTAGATGCTAACATCTGCCCAATGGACTGGCTCGGTTGGGTCATCCTGGGTCTCTCGCTGGCGATCGGTCTGCCCGTGCTGATCCTGTCGCGCGCCCCCAGTCCGCATGGAACCTTTTGGAGCAACATCGCTTACGGTGTCAGCCGGGTCTACTGCCGATCGTACCACAGCGCCAGGATCTCCGGGCGCGAGCACATCCCCGAGACGCGGAAACCCGGCCCGCTCATCGTCGTCGCGAACCACACCGCGGGGATTGACGCCGTCCTCATCGCCGTCGAGTGCCCATTTTTCATCCGTTGGGTCATGGCCGAGGACATGCGGCTGCCCTGGCTCGGGTGGTTCTGGCGCTGGCAGCGTGTGATCTTCGTCAACCGCGAGGGCAAGGACCGCCGCGCCCTGCGCGAGGCCCTCCGCGAGCTCGACGCGGGCGGCGTGATCGGCATCTTCCCCGAAGGCGGGCTCGAACGACCCGAGAACGAACTCCTCCGGTTCGAGAAGGGCGTCGGGATGCTCATCAAGCGGTCCGGCGCGCGGGTGCTGCCTGTCTGGGTCGCCGACACCCCGCAGGTGGACCCCGCCTGGGCGAGCCTGTGGCATCCCAGCCGATCCCGTGTCGCCTTCGCGCCCGTCATCGACTACGCCAAGACCGATCTCTCCGGCGACGAGATCGTCGCAGACCTGCACGCCCGGTTCGTGACGTGGACCGGATGGCCCATCAACGAATCGCCCCCCACGCCGGACGTGGACCCGAAGAAATCGTCGCGCACGGCCCGCGCCTGACGCGACGTGCCACGGGGAACCGCACCCGATCACCCCTGCGGCGAACGTTCCGAGATCATCCGGTCGATCGCGTCGAGGCGCTTCTTGTGCTGCTCGCGGTCGGGCTCGAGTTGCACCAGCGCCGCCAGGTGCCGGCGGGCGGCGTCGAGGTTGCCCGCGAGGATCGCGACGCGTGCCGCCCGCTCACGCTCGCGCGCGTCGTAGGGCGCGATCATGACCGTGCGCTCCGCGTGCGCGTGCGCCTTGGCGTGATCGCCCGCGGCTTCCGCGAGGCGCGCGAGCTCCGCCGCGAACGCCGGCGTGCTCTGCTCGCGCGCGTCGAGGAACTCCAGGTGCGGCACCGCCCGCTGCTGGGTCTCCGGGTCGTCCGACGACAGGTACACCCGCGAGAGCAACCGGTGGGGCGTGCCCGCGACGGGCACCGCGTCGGCGAACGCCTCGATCAGCGGTAGCATGCCGTCCGTGGGGGTGCCGCCCGTCTCGCGCAGCGCCATCGCGAGGCGCTCCTCGAGAACCTCCGGGTGGTTGGGGAACTCGGCGAGCCACAAGTCGAGCCGTGCCTTGTCGCCCGCGGCGTCCACCGGGTCCACGCCGTCGCGGGCGCCGAGCTCCTCGAACGTCGGCACCCCGTCGGGCAGCTCGAGCCCGACGCGGATCAGGTCCTCGTGCGCCCACTCCTCAAAGTCCGCAAGGAACCGCTCGACGGGGATCTCCAGCACCGTCTCGAACGCCTGCGTGTCCGAAGCGCCGCGCCCGACCTCGTCGAGGATCCGCCTGGGCGCCTCGGGCCCGAACCGCTCGTTCACGTACTCGATCAGCCACTCGCCCTGCGCGTACGCGAGCGAGCGGTCGCTCGGGTGCTCCGGGCGCACGAACGCGACGTTGATCGAGCGCAGGTCGAACAGGCGGCCCTGCTCGAACGCCCGCGCGAGCAGCCCCCACGAGCCCTCGTCGCGCGGCGCGTCTTCGAGGAACACGCTCATGCCCTCGGTCATCCAGTGCGGGATGCGGTTGCTCGACCGGCTGAGCGTGACGGTGTGCGTGAACTCGTGCTGCAGCACGCGGGCCCAGTCGAACGGGCCGGTGCGCTTGCCGGGCCCGGCGCGCGGCGCCTCCATCGCGATGAGCGGTCCCGTGCTCGCCGCGATCGTCCACAGTTCGGGCATCCCGGTGATCCGCACCGCGAAGTGCGCGTGGTCGGGCAGCACGTCGATGATCGTCTTCTCGGTTGGTTCGTGATCGATCCCGCCCACGGCGTCGCCCGTCACGCGGTCGTACAGACGCTCGAGATGCATCGGCATCTCCTGCGCAAACACCGCGTCGATGCCGTCCGCGTACCGGATCACGAAGTGGTCCGTCTCGATCGTCTCGTACCGCGCGACCTCCTGCGCCAGCTTCAGCGAGTTGTTCGCGCGAGAATTGAACGGGTCGAGCTGCGTCGCGAGGCTGAGCAGCTCGATCGCGATCGAGTCACGCCCCGCCTGCAACTCCATGAGCCCCAGCTCCATGGGCGCGGTCGAGTCGTTGGGCAGCCGCCGGGCGGCTTCCTCGAGGTACGCCGGCGCGATGTGGTACTGCCGCGCCTCGGCGAGCACCGCCCCGACCGTGAGCGGCCCGATCGCGGCGCCGGGGGAGAGCTCGTCCAAGCGTTCGAGCACGGCGTCCGCCTCGTCCGTCCGCGCCCCGACCGCCCACGCCGCGGCGTCCAGCGCGAGCGCCTCGCGGTGATCCGGGAACCGCGCCAGCACCGGCGAGAGCGCGATCCGCGCCTCCTCGACGTTCCGCTGGCGCAGCCACGCGCCCGCCTCGATCAGGTGCGCCTCGACCGACCCGAGCGCCCGCGCATCGTCGATCAGATCCGGGTCCATCGCGAGCCGGTCGAGCTCGGCCGCGATCGCGTTCATCGCGTCGAAGTTGAACGCGTCCACCGCGAGCCGGCCACGCAGCGCCAGCGCCTCGGCGCAACGCGGGTTGAGCCCGAGCACCTCGTCGATCGCGGCGTTCGCCTCCGCCCGGTTGTGCCGCTCGTACAGCAAAATCGCCTCGGCGAGCCGAACACGCCAGTCGAGCCGGTCGATCTCGTCGCGGGCGCGCCCCAGCAGCCCGAGCATCGCGCGGAAGTCCCCGCCGTCGCCCAGCTCGCTGCCCAGCACGCGCGCGCGGATCATCAGCGCCCGCACGCCCTCGGCGATGTCCCCCGTGTCGTCCACGCGCCGCGACGCGAACAGCTCCACGATCGGCTCAACCGCACGGGCCGCCTCGTCGTGCCGCCCGAGCGTGAACAGCGCCTCGGCGTGCAGCCGCACGGCGCGCACGCCGGGCTCGGCGCCCCGCAGGATCTCGAACACCTCGCCCGGCTCGCCGCGCCGGATCGCCGCCTCGGCACGGTCCGCGGGGTCGGCCTTGTCAGACATCAGCGACGGGTGGTCGTACCGCCCGAGCATGAGCGCCGCCGCCGCGGTGTGCGACGTGGTCTCAAGATCTTCCGAGGTCCAAACGCCGTGGAAGCGCCGGAGTTCGGCCCGTTCCTCGTCGGTCAGGTACGACGCCGCGAGGCGTTCGTTCACCGCCGGGTGCGCGTGCATCGGGCGCGGCGGCGCATCCTGCCCGACCGCCATCCCCGCCGCGAGCACGAGCGCGAGGGTGCCGAACCGCGCTCTCACGGCGCGACCCCCCGGTAGTCCTGGATCTGCACGTCCCACCCCGCCGCCGCGTCGGGCGTCGCCGTCGAGAACGTCAGCTCGGGCAGCGGCGCGTTGATGTCCTTCTCCGGGTCGATGAACAGCTGCGTGATCTGCTGATCGCCCGAGTGGTCCACGGCGACGTACATCACGGGCAGCAGGGTCTCGCGGTCAAACCACAGCCGCACGTCGTCCCACCGCTCGGCGTACCCCGTGCCCACGCGGGGCTTGAGGTGCAACTGGACCGCGTCCGTAAGGCTCACGAACGCGCGCAGCTTCTCGGGCATCTCCTCGCCGTCCACCCAGTCCGTCGGCGCGACGAGCTCGGACTCGGCGATCCGCTCGATCCGCTCACGCTCGCGGTCCAGGGGCAACCAGAACGGCGCCGAGCTCGGGTCCTCCAGCGCGTCCAGGTGCTCGCCCGGCGGCACGATGCGGTACTTCGAGAACACCCGCTCGTCCACGTCGATCTCCGCGAGCCAGGTGCCGTCGAAGATGTACCGCCGGTCGATGTCCCGCAGCGCGTCGTTCGCGGCGAACCGCGTGAACCGGATCGCGAACGCCCGGTCAGGCGGGCCGTCCTCAGGGCGGTCGGTCTTCACCGCCAGCTCGCCCGAGCGCAGCTGCCGATCGTCCGCGAGCGTGTTCACCGTGATGTGCTGGATCTGCGCGCGCAGTGTGTGGATGTCCGCGTCGGAGGCCTCGATGGCGTCGAGCAGGTCGCCGACCGTCTCAAAGTTCGTCGTCGCGGTCTCGGCGGGCAGCTCGGGCTCGGGCGAGCCCAACGCACCGGGCTGACCGGCGATCCCGATGAGTGTCGTCGCGATCAGTGCGTGCATCATCGCAGGGTCCTTCCTCTCGCGGCCCCCGGGCATCACCGCCCGGATGGGCCCACTGCTGACGGATCATCCGCCGCCCGTTTCATCGTCCTGTTGTACCGCCCAACCCCGTCGGATGTTCTCGGATCGGGCCTGACGCCGCCGAATCGCCGGTGTGCCGTGCCACGGACCCGTCCTCGGGTCAGTGCCGGGTGCCACGGGTTGACCCGCAGGGCAACCCGTGCCCGCAAGCCCCCGAGGTGCACGGCTTGCAAGCCAAGCCGTGGCACCCCCGATCAGCTCCCAGGCTCCACCCGATCAATCTCGGCGTCCGGATCTTCGAGGAACGCCCGCAGGATCTCCGCCGCGGCGATCGCGTCCCGCCGGGCTTTCTTCTGCCCGTGGGTCAGCCCGGACCGCGCCATCCGATCGTCCGCCGCCTGCGAGGTCTTGCGCTCATCGACGAGCACGACCGACCGCTTGGTGCGGCCCGCAAGCTTGGCGGCGAACGCCCGAACAATCTTCGCCCGCGGGCCCTCCGTGCCATCCATGTTCAGCGGCATCCCGAGCACCAGCGTGTCGTTCGCGCTCAGTTCGTCCTCCACCCGCATCGCGATCGCGTCGAGCAGCGCCGCCCCCCCCGCCCGGTCGATCGGGATCTCGACAAGCCCAGCGGGCGAAGCGATCCCCGTGACCGAATCGCCCAGGGCGAGCCCGGTGCGTTTGTCGCCGAGATCGATGGCGAGGAACCTCATCGCCGCGGCCACCGATGCAAGCGGAACCATGCGATCCAGCCAATGGCGTTGAGCAATGTGATCACGACCAAAGGCCAGAACAGGTGGTTCGCCAAGAGCTCACCGCACTGCACAGCGATGCTGTAGTGATTCGCTGCACCTTCTTCGTTGACCGGGCGGAAATAAGTTCGACGGAACAGATAAGTCAACCAGGACCATCCGAAGCAACAAAGTGTGATGGTGCCGACCATTACGATCACGAACCAACGCACCCTGGCGTTTGTTGGCTGAGTCACTTGATCCCGTCCGCCAGCCCCGCGTGCAGCGTCTTGAGGTCCTGCGCCTTGCTCGCCGGCATCACCAGCGTCGCCCGCTCGGTCCGCACCACGATCAGGTCCTCGCACCCAACGAGCGCGACGGTGTGATCGCTGCCGTCCCCGATCACGAGCGTGTTCTTGCACTCGTGCCGCGCAACCTCGACGCCCACGGCGCGGTTCCCGCGCGCGTCCTTGGGCAGCGTCTCGCCGTAGCTCGGCCAACTCCCCACGTCGAGCCACTTCACGTCCATCTTGACGCCGACGATCGACACCGCCTTGTCGCCCGACGCCGGCTCCATCACGCCGTAGTCCACGCTCGTCTTGGGGAGGGTCGGGTAGACGGCGCTGAGCACCTTCTCCTGCTCGGGCGTGCCCCACGCGTCGCGGATTGTCATCAGGCCCGCGAAGTTCTCCGGCGCGTGACGCTCGAGCAGGTCCATGAACGTCCCCGCGTGGAAGACGAACATGCCCGCGTTCCAGAAGAACGAGCCGGACTCGTAGAACGCCTGCGCCTTGGGCAGCGGCGGCTTCTCGACGAACCGCTGCACCTTGAACGCCAGCCCGTCCGTGCCGTCGATCTCGCGCCCCTGCTCGATGTACCCGAACCCCGTCGCGGCGTACGTCGGCGTAATCCCGAACGTGACCAATTTGGTCGGGTCGGCCTCGACCTGCGCCAGACCGACCTCCATCGCGCGCACGAACACGTTCTGCGGCTCGATCAGGTGGTCCGCCGTCAGCACCGCGAAGACGGCGTCCGGGTCGTCCTTGCCGAAGACCGCCGCCGCGAACCCGACAGCGTTGAGCGTGTCGCGTCCCTCGGGTTCACCGAGCAACCGCTCGCCCGCGTACGCCGGCAGCAGCTCGGAAATCGCGTCGCGGTACCGCTCGCCCGTGCAGATGTACCGGCGCTCGTCGGGCACGACGCCCTCGAGCCGGCGCGCGGCGACCTCCAAGAGCGACACCGTGCCGGAGTCCTCGTGGATGAACCGGATCAGTTGCTTGGGCTGCCCCGCGCGGCTCATGGGCCACAGCCGTGTCCCCGCCCCGCCCGCCATGATCATCGCGTACCGCATGAGGGGGGATGCTAGCGGCCAGATCGCCCGGGCTGGGCGACCGACGCTTGGGATCGGCTCAGGAGGCGTTGAGTTTCGCCGCCGCCTTGACGAGCGACTTGAACGCCGTCGCCCCGAGGGTGTCGCCCTCGAAGAGGTCGATCGCGCGCCGTGTGCCCCCGCCGAGGCTCGCATTGAACAGGCCCTTCGGGTCTTCGAGGGCCGCCCCCTTGGCGAAGGTGAGCTTGACCTTGTCCTTGTACACCTCGCCCGTGCAGATGATCCCGCCGTGCGACCACACCGGAACGCCCGCCGGGTTCGAGGGCTTACGCCACTTCACCTCCTCGACGACGTTGGGGAGTGCCTGCTGGATGAGCTCGCGGGCCCGGGCGAGGGTGGCGCCGCGCCAGTCGCCGAGCGAGGCGATCCGGGCGTCGATCGCGTCCGACGCCGACACGTCGGCCGGAGGCGCATCGGTGGTCCGCGTTCCGCGGGCCGACGAGGGCTTCGAGGGCGCCTGCTTCGCGGGCTTGGTCCTGGCGGCGTTCTTGGATGGCTTCTTCGCCACGATCAACCCTCCGGTCTCACCGCCCGAAGGCCGCCCCGACGAGCGCGTCCACGGTCTCAATCGGCCCGTCCTTGGCGAGCACCGCCTGGATCTTCCGCTCGGCATCCGCCCGGCCCTCGCCCAGCGCGACCAGCGCCTCGACCGCCTCGCCCGCGATGCCGGGCAGGCCCTTGGGCTCGGACACCGCCGCCGCATCGAGGGACGCGATCTCCGCGCCCGTGAGGAACCCGTCCACCTTGCCCGAGAGCTCGGCGACGATCGTCTGGGCGAGCCGCTTGCCGATTTCGGGGAGCTTCTCCAACGCCTTGGCGTCCTCCCGGCTGACGGCGCCGGCGATCGCGGCGGGCTCGATCGTCATGGCCCGCAACGCCTTGCGCGTCCCCAGCCCTTTCACGCCCGTCATCAGCTCGAAGAACTTCCGGTCCGACGCGCTCTCGAACCCGATCAGGCGCGGCACGAAGCTCGCGCCTTGCGTCGTCGATTCGAGCACCGTCTTCGTGTGCAGCGTCACCTCACCCGTGCGCCCCGAGAGCCGTTCGGCAAGGTACGCCGGCGCAAGCACTTCCAGCACCACGCCCGGCGTGATCTCGACTTCCGCGATCGGCTCG